>NZ_FTOK01000001.1:0-444463 GCF_900156705.1 Salimicrobium salexigens
TGGTGGCAATAGCGAAGAGGTCACACCTGTTCCCATGCCGAACACAGAAGTTAAGTTCTTCCGCGCCGATGGTAGTCGGGGTTACCCCCCGCAAGAGTAGGGCGCTGCCAGGTCGTTTCAATATTCCACCGTAGCTCAGTGGTAGAGCAATCGGCTGTTAACCGATTTGTCGTAGGTTCGAATCCTACCGGTGGAGCCATTTCTGGAGAGATGTCCGAGTCTGGCTTAAGGAGCACGATTGGAACTCGTGTAGGCCCTTTCGGGTCTCGAGGGTTCGAATCCCTCTCTCTCCGCCATGGCCCGTTGGTCAAGTGGTTAAGACACCGCCCTTTCACGGCGGTAACACGGGTTCGAATCCCGTACGGGTCACCACTATTTCACTGGAGGATTAGCTCAGCTGGGAGAGCACTTGCCTTACAAGCAAGGGGTCGCAGGTTCGAGCCCTGCATCCTCCACCATAGAAGTTATACTTCAACATCGCGGGGTGGAGCAGTCTGGCAGCTCGTCGGGCTCATAACCCGGAGGTCGCAGGTTCAAATCCTGCCCCCGCAACCAAATTTTGGTCCGGTAGTTCAGTTGGTTAGAATGCCTGCCTGTCACGCAGGAGGTCGCGGGTTCGAGTCCCGTCCGGACCGCCATTAATACATAAAAGTGGCTCGGTAGCTCAGTCGGTAGAGCAACGGACTGAAAATCCGTGTGTCGGCGGTTCGATTCCGTCCCGAGCCACCACTTTTGCCGGCCTAGCTCAATTGGTAGAGCAACTGATTTGTAATCAGTAGGTTGGGGGTTCAAGTCCTCTGGCCGGCACCAGATACTTTAATAAAAAATGGAGGGATAGCGAAGTTGGCCAAACGCGGCGGACTGTAAATCCGCTCCCATCGGGTTCGCAGGTTCGAGTCCTGCTCCCTCCACCATTTTTAGGGGTATAGTTCAAAGGCAGAACAGCGGTCTCCAAAACCGCCGATGTGGGTTCGAGTCCTACTACCCCTGTTTTTTCAATCTATGGCGACTGTGGCGAAGTGGTTAACGCACCGGATTGTGGCTCCGGCATTCGTGGGTTCGATTCCCATCAGTCGCCCCATTTTTTTATTGTTGGGCTATGGCCAAGCGGTAAGGCAACGGTTTTTGGTACCGTCATGCGCTGGTTCGAATCCAGCTAGCCCAGCCATGCGAGAGTAGTTCAGTGGTAGAACACCACCTTGCCAAGGTGGGGGTCGCGGGTTCGAATCCCGTCTCTCGCTCTTTGAGGTTATGGCGGCATAGCCAAGTGGCAAGGCAGAGGACTGCAACTCCTTTATCACCGGTTCGAATCCGGTTGCCGCCTCCAAAAAATAAACATAAAAATCGTGGCGAAGTGGTGGAACTGGCAGACACGCAGCACTCAAAATGCTGTGCCTTCTGGGCGTGTGGGTTCGAATCCCACCTTCGCTATATATAATGAAAACTACCAGGATTCTGGTAGTTTTTTTGGCTCTACAATATTTGTTGGGGTATCAGAAAAATTCAGCATAAAAAAACACACAAGCTCCTTTATCTTTTACACTTGAATTGACGAGACCCAAGAAAAAGATAGGAGTTGTGTGTATATATGCATTCTACCATGATGATTCCAGGATTTGAAGGTGTGGAAGTGAGGAAAACGGAGGAACGGGACGGGTGTTTGTACCTTCACGTACAGATGCCGAAAAAAACCCACATTTGTCCTTCCTGTCGAGCTAGAACCCGTCGGGTTCATGACTATCGGGTACAAAAAGTGCAGCACCTTAAATGGTTTGAACGCCTGACCTACGTTTTCTATCGCAAACGACGGTATGCCTGTAATTGCGGAAAAAGATTCCCCGAACATACCTCTCTTGTCGAGCGGTACCAGCGCCATTCGAAAGAATGGAACCAGGCCTTCGGCTTCAGGCTCATCCATGGCAAGAACTTTAAAGACACAGCCTACCTGTTTCATACATCGCCCAATACAGCCGTCCGGCGCTTTGATCGTATCTCGGCGTCTCACCTGAAAGAAGTGGAGGAACTTCCTCGCGTGATTGCGATTGATGAATATAAGGGAGATACGGACCGGGGCAAGTATCAGGTCATCATCGCTAACGCGGATACCGGGGAACCGATTGATATCCTACCGGATCGGTCGGCCGAGACCGTAAAAGACTACCTGAAGAAGAAAAAGTCGAACGTAGAGTGTGTCGTCATGGACATGAGCTATGCCTTCAAGTCGGCGGTGAACAAAGCATTGAATAACCCCATTATCGTCGCCGACCGTTTTCACTTCTGCCGGTATATCAACTGGGCTGTAGACCGTGTAAGGAAAAGAGTCCAGAAGGACTTTCATGATTACGACCGGAGAAAGTGTAAGAGAATGAGGCATGTCTTTCACAAACCCTATGAGTCCCTGTCGGATAAACAGCGATGGTATCTGGAAAGATACCTCCATCTGTCTTCAGAATTGAAAGTGGCTTATCGATTAAAAGAGGCGTATCAAACGTGGTTTGAGGTAGCAAAACAAGGAGACATCAAGCAAGTGAAAGAGGACCTATATGCCTTTTATGACCTTGTGGCTTCCTCAGGGATGAAAGAATTCATGGCCGCGGTGGATACGTTCAGGAACTGGCAGACCGAAATCATGAATAGTTTTATGTTTGATTACAGCAATGGTTTCGTAGAAGGATTGAACAATCAGACGAAAGTGTTGAAACGGAATGCCTTCGGCTTTCGCCGGCACGACCGGTTACGGGCCCGCATTCTGATGCATCACCAATTCAAGCACTTAGGTAAAAACATAGGATAAAGGGGCGGAGGAAAGAACCTCCACCCCAACATTTGAAATAGAACCGTTTTTTTGTAATGAATACATAAAGTCAGTTCCCTTCTTCCAGAAGGCGGAAGTACGTATTACGGACAGATGATTTATTACCCGGATTTGTGGTATAAAGAGGGTAGGAGGGATAAAAATGAAACGACACGAAGCGTTAGTTCCTTTGTCGCACCACCATCACCATGGTCTTGTACTTGCTCAGAAGTTACAGAAAACAGAAGAAAAAGACAAGTTCAGAGAAATTATGAAGGATATTGAAGATTTCTGGGAAAATGATGGGGAAGCACACTTCAGGGAAGAAGAGGAAATCCTTCTCCCGCTGTACGCCTGCTATGCAGAGATAGAAGAGGATGAAGATATAGAGAAAATGCTTATCGATCATACAGTGATACGTGGACTTATCGTTAAACTGCGTAAGCTGGAGAGATTCGATTATAAAGTGTTTCAGGAATTGGGAGAGAAGCTTCATGATCACATTAGAATGGAAGAAAGGGTCATCTTTCCGAAAATAGAAAGTGCAGTTCCGGATAAAGAACTTTATAAAGTGGAAGGCAAGTTTCACATTGACAGTTACAGTGGTAAGTAACGCAACTTTCCAAGTTGCGTTTTTTTTGAATAAAAAGGTTGAAACCCTTTCTGGTCGTTGTTACAATGTAAACTATCCCTTGAAGTTGTCCTGACCTCTTCGGGCGGGTGTAGTTTAGTGGTAAAACCTCAGCCTTCCAAGCTGATGACGGGAGTTCGATTCTCCTCACCCGCTCCACTAGTGTTTGAAATTATGTTTTCATACCACGTGCCAACGCAGTGTTTCGTTAATGAATAACGAAGCATTGCGTTTTTTCATGATTGAAAATGGATACATACATATAGATGAGACAGATTTTATGAAAGGAAGTGTTATCATGCAACAGCTGAAAAAACATTTAAAAGAAATAGACGGGAAAAGTTACAAGGGATATAAACAGATCCAGGGGACTTATTCTTTCCGGGATTACAAGCTTCACATCGATTATGTGCAGGGAGACCCTTTTGCGGCCCCTTCCAAAATAAGAATAAGAGTTCCGGAAGCGAAACGTTCCATCAAAAAGGAGTGGACGACCTCCAGATCAAGAAGAGTTTATACGGAAGATACACTTACCCGATGCGTTTCAGAAACGGTGAAGAAGCATAAATCGAACGTGAAAGGTTCGGGGAAAAGCGGAGATGTAGGAATGGATCAGCCGGGTCAGGAAGTTCTTGAACGTACCGCGGTTATGATAGAACAGGATTCTACAGTGCTCTGTTTCACAGTAGGCCTGCCGGCAAATGGACGCCGTATTAACGGAAAGGAAGCTGAAAAACTTTTTTTCGAAGTCCTACCTGCGATAGTGGAACAGTCGATTATGTCTATAAAAGATGAGGAGATTGATCAGGCATGTGAACTTGCCGATCAGTACGACGCAATCCGTGAAGAAATGGAGAAAAATGACTGGGAAGCATTCATAGCGGACGGGTCTGTTCTCCCAAGGGAAAGCGGAATCAGCCAGCGACCGATGAAAAACGCAGTACCTTTTGAAAGTCCGGAAGAGAACCGGGTTTCCATCTCTTTGCCACATCGCAAAGAACCGCTCACAGGTATGGCAATCAAAAAAGGCATCACGCTGATAGTAGGGGGCGGCTATCACGGAAAAAGCACCCTGCTCCAGGCCATTGAGAGAGGGGTGTATCCTCATAAACAGGGAGATGGGCGCGAATATGTCATCACTGCTCCGGACGCCGTTAAAGTGAGAGCGGAAGATGGAAGGAAAGTTACAAACGTCGATATTTCCTCTTTCATTAAGAATCTACCGCACGGCACCGATACCTCCACTTTTACAACAGAGGATGCGAGCGGAAGTACATCGCAGGCTGCGAATGTGGTCGAGGCGCTTGAGACAGGTGCCGGAGCTCTATTGATAGACGAAGACACCAGTGCGACGAACTTTATGATCCGGGATGAACGTATGCAGGAACTTGTTGCTAAAGAGAAAGAGCCGATCACCCCTTTCATCGATAAAATCGAGCAGATGAGGGATGAGCTCGATGTCTCGACGATCCTCGTCATGGGTGGATCCGGTGAATATTTCCACGCTGCCGATCACGTGATAATGATGGATCAGTACATCCCGCATGATGTGACGGCCAGGGCCAGGGAAATAGCTTCCCGTTACCCGAGCGAACGTAAGAAAGAGGAATTTTCTTTCGGTTCCCTGCCGGCGCGGTCTTTTCTTCCGGCCACCATTCAGGCCCAGCGCGGGAAGAAGGAAAAAGTGCAGTCCAAGGGGATGTATCATATAATTATGGGAAGGCACGACATACGCATGGAAGGACTTGAGCAGCTCGTTGATGCTTCTCAGACGAGGTTCATCGCTGATCTGATCACCCATATGAATAAACAGGGTATGCTGAAGAAAAAAGAGACACTGAAAGAACTGGTAGATGCGATTGATAAACAGATTGATGCAGAAGGACTTTCCTTCGCCGCTCCTTTCAGGAATCAGCACCCCGGGGAACTGGCCAGACCGAGAAAGTTTGAAATTGCAGCCACCTTAAACAGAATCCGTACCGCAAAGGTGGAGGATCTAAGGTAAGGGAGAAGGAGGAGCGCACGTATGGATGCCGAACAATTAAAGAGGGAAACGATTGCCTACAGCAAGGAAATAGGAATCGATAAAATAGGTTTTGCCAGCGCAGACGTATTCGGCGAATTGAAATCCCGACTGATACGACAGGAACAGCTGGGATATCACTCGGGGTTCGAAAAGGGGAGTCCGGAAGAGCGTACGGAACCTGAACGCCTCCTTCCCTCTTCCCAATCTATCATTTCTATCGCGCTCGCCTATCCTTCAAAAATGGAAAATCCCCCTAAAAACGAGAAAGGGGCGCGACGCGGCCAGTTCGCCCGTGCTTCGTGGGGGGAGGATTACCACACGGTTTTACGCGAAAAACTGCAGCTGCTCGGTTCTTTTCTCCGTGAAAAGGTTCCTGAAGTTGAATTGAAACTGATGGTAGACACAGGGGAGCTGTCAGACCGTGCCGTAGCCGAGAGGGCAGGGATCGGGTTCAGCGGAAAAAACTGTGCGATAATCACCCCCGAGTTCGGTTCCTACGTTTATCTCGGTGAACTGGTGACAAATCTTCCGTTCGCTCCGGATGAGCCGATCCAGGAAGGATGTGGGGACTGTAATATTTGCGTAGATTCGTGTCCAACGGATGCCCTTGTCCAGGGCGGGCAGCTGAATGCCAATCGATGCATCGCTTTTCTGACCCAGACCAAAGGTTTTCTCGAAGATGAATACCGTACGAAAATAGGGAACAGAGTCTACGGTTGTGATACTTGTCAGACGGTTTGCCCGTTCAACCGCAAAAAAGATTTCCATCTTCACGAAGAGTTCGAGCCAGACCCGGAGAAAGTCAAACCTGTACTCCGCCCTATTCTTCGCATATCCAACCGGGAGTTCAAAGAAAAGTTCGGCAGAATGGCAGGATCGTGGCGCGGAAAGAAACCGATTCAGCGTAATGCTATTCTGGCTCTTGGTCATTACCGGGAGATAGAGGCGGTAGAGGACCTTGTATATCTTATGAAGAACGACCCCCGCCCTGTAATCAGGGGTACGGCTGCGTACAGTCTCGGAAAAATCGGAACGCCGGAATGTTTCGAGGAGCTCGAGGTGGCCAGAGGAGATGAGACTGATGAAAAAGTGAAAGAAGAAATGGAGAAAGGTTTAGCTTTTCAGGTGAATTGAAAAGGAGAAGTGAAGAAATGTTATTTTATCAGAAGGAAATGACCACTCCGCTCGGACCGATGCTCGCAACGGTCGATGAGGAGCGGCTGATCCGTCTGGACTACGGGTCCGCCTCCGAAAAAGGGGAACTTCATGAGAACCACATCCACTCCTTTATCGATAGATCTCCGGAGTTGATAGAAAAAGAAACAAAGCTGCTGCAGGAAACTGAGAGGCAGCTAAAGGAGTATTTTAACAGGGAAAGGTACTCGTTCAGCCTTCCTTATAAATTTTACGGTACCTCCTTTCAAAAGAATATTTGGGAAGCGCTCGTGATGGAAGTTCCGTACGGGGAGACCATCACTTATAAAGGTCTGGCGGAGAGCGCCGGTAACCGAAAAGCCGTACGTGCCGTAGGAGGAGCCATGAACAAAAACCCTTTTTCCATCGTAGTCCCGTGCCACCGAGTGGTAGGCCAGAACGGAAAAATGACCGGATATGGCGGGGGTGTTGATAAAAAAGTGTATCTGTTGAATCTCGAAACCACCCTTTAGCTGCGGGTGGTTTTACTGTTCAGAAATTTTTCCGGGACCTTCCAGTTGTTACGGCTGCTTGGTTCGTTACGGTCTCTTTAAGATAAATACACTTTTATGTGATATAATATCCGGGTTGACTAAAATAATTTCAGAGGTGAAACGGATGCCTAATCACGTGGTATTATTTCAGCCGGAAATCCCTGCAAACACCGGAAATATAGCCAGAACCTGTCTTGCTACGGACACTACTCTGCACCTCATACATCCGCTCGGATTTTCCACGGAGGACCGCATGGTGAAACGAGCGGGACTTGATTACTGGTATGACGTAACTATTTATCATTATGATTCCCTGGAGGAACTCTACGGAAAATTTCCGGAAGGCGACTATTATTATGTCGAAAACTTCGGAGGCAGTTCATTCGTGGAGATGGACTATACGGATACGGCGAAAGATCAGCTGTTCGTATTTGGAAGGGAAAGCGACGGAATTCCGCATGAACTGCTGGAAGGAATGGAAGACAGGTGCGTGCGCATACCTATGACAGATAAAGTGAGGTCACTGAATCTTGCGAATACTGTTTCTATTATGCTTTTCCACGTATTGCACGAGCAGGGGTTTCCCGGTCTTATAAAATAAGAGAAGAATGTGAGGCACTTGGCCCCTTTCTTCCGAACAAAAAAAGATCGCCTTTTGAGGGCGATCTCTTCAGTATATTACTTTGGAGCACCTGGCTTTTCGTCGCGTCCTGCAGCGAAAATAGACGTAAGAAAAGAAATGCTCACCATCATGATCAATGTCATTTTCATGTGTAGTTCCTCCTTCATATTCCGTTCAGGCTATTTTCATTATACATGAGTGAAATTCCAAAGGAAATACCATTTAGAAGTTTGTATTCGTTAACGGTTCCCCGGAGCTTTCTTCGTACCCTTTGGCATATTCCAATCTTTTTTGCACGGTCGTTTTGTTTACCTGTTCATCTGCGTGATAGGAGGAACGCACCAGTGGTCCCGCTTCACAGTGACTGAACCCTTTTTCTAAAGCTATTTGTTTTAACTCTTCGAACTCATCCGGATGGTAATATCTCTCTACGTTCAAGTGTTTTTTCGTCGGCTGCAGATACTGGCCGAGTGTGAGGATGTCCACGTTGTGCGCCCGTAGATCATCCATTGCTTCAATAAGTTCTTCCTTTGTCTCTCCAAGTCCGACCATAATACTTGATTTCGTAGGAGTGTTTGGCCGCATTTCCTTCACTCGACGAAGCAATTCGAGAGAACGGTCGTACATAGCAATAGCACGGACACGTTTCGTGAGCCGACGCACTGTTTCGATATTATGGTTAAAGATGTCCGGTTCCCCTGCGAGCAGAGTAGACAGGCTTTCGTAGTCACCTTTCATATCAGAAGGGAGGATTTCCACGGAACATCCTGGAACTCTTTTTCGGATGGCACGTACTGTTTCCCCGAAAACAGCCGCACCCCCATCTTTCAGGTCGTCACGTGCCACGGAAGTAACGACTACGTGTTTTAATCCCATGATTTCTACCGATTCCGCCACCCGCTCGGGTTCTCCCCAATCGAGCTCATTCGGGAGCCCGGTTTTGACGGCACAAAAACGGCACCCGCGCGTACATGTATCCCCGAGAATCATGAAAGTAGCAGTTTTCCGTTCACTCCAGCACTCATGAATATTCGGGCATCTCGCTTCTTCACAGACGGTGTTCAGTTTTTTATCTTTCATCAGTTTTTTCAGCTTCATATAGGACTGATTGGTGTTCAGCTTAATTTTCAGCCATTCGGGTTTTTTGATGTGTTCGTAACTTTTACTCATTGCTTCACTCCTTTTTAACGTTTAAAGTTCCATTCCTCGCTCATATATTTGGTTTCTGCTAAATATTCAACTTCCTCCCAGTCTTTCTTTGCCAGGTTTAAAGATTCGAAAGTTACATCCAACCCTTCTCGGAATCCCTGGAGAAAGGCGTCGTGGACGTGTTGTACAGTCACACGTTCACTTAAAGCCTCCTCAATACTGACAGCCTTATTATGAAAACTCTTTTTAGATCTCTGTTTTACTTTTTCATTAGGATAAATGAACATATCAAAAAGTTTTTCTTCATCTGTACGGATCGGTATAGAGCCGTGCTGGAGAAGAATCCCCTTTTGTCGGACCTGTGCACTTCCGGCAGCTTTTTTCCCTTCTACAGTCAGTTCGTACCAGGATGATTCTTCGAAGCATACTGCCGAAGACTCATTCATCCGTTTCTCCGGCATAGCATATTCTGCTTTTATCCCAAGTATCGAATAACCTTTCATGAGTCCCTTCGAAAGGACGAGGCAGGCTTCTTTAACTGTCTTTGGAATTCCGGGGTGACGTTCGTCTACGATGATGCTATATGTAAGTTCGTTATCATGGAGGACAGCCCGTCCGCCCGTAAGTCGCCTTACTATATCGACTTTGTGCTTATTTACACCTTCTTCACTTACTTTGTTCAGTGTTTTTTGAAAATAGCCTACAGAAAGACCGGCAGGACTCCAAGTGTAAAAGCGCAGTACAGGCGGGATTCTTTTCTCCCGGTGCCATTCCATCAATTTCTCGTCCAGAGCCATGTTCATCGCAGGTGTCAAATCAGGAGTATAAAGAAACTTCCATGTTTCCAACCTAATTACCTCCCTTCGTTTAAGATAGTAAACGATTTGAGTGTAGCAGGTCATGGAATGTTTGTCAAAAGAAGGAAAAAGACAAAAAACGTGTACATTCATTTGCTATGTAAACTATTTTTTAAGATGTACAGGTATATATTCAGAAATTCGGTTTGAAAGTTGACACGGTAGTTTTTAAGAGTATTTATTTCTATATAAAATCCTCATACATTCAAAAGGAAAAAGAATGTTGTTAAATAGTAGAGGATAATTACTCAATTCGTGTGCATATCCATCTTTTCTTGTTATAATGATAGATGGAATAAAAGAGTATGTATGAAAGTCAGAAAAAAAGAAAATGTCAACAGCTATTGAACGTTACCATGTACAGTTCTATAATAGAGTTTGAATTTGCAAACGTTTACGTTTCATACATCATCGAAGACTAATTTGGGGGTAATTTTCGTGTCGAATACAGAATCCAAAGTATCTTTTTGGTCTAACTTCCATGGTCCCAACATGGGATACATAGAAGAGCAATATGAACGTTTTCAGGAAGATGAAAATGCAGTCGACGCTTCTATGAAAGAACTTTTTGAAAAGCACGGGGCGCCTGTAGAATCGGAGCGGCCTGCTGCCGAATCCTCCGGTGGAAACGTCCCTTCTGCCCAGGATGTAAGCAAAATTGCTGCTGCTTTGAAACTGGTGGAAGCAATCCGTCGAGATGGTCATCTTTCCGCCGATATTTATGCGGTAGGAGGATTTGATCGCCCCGACACCGAATTACTCGAACCGGAAACTTACGGTATCTCTAAAGAAGATCTTGAACAGCTCCCGGCCGAATGGATCTGGCCTGAGGCTAACGTTAAACTCAATAATGCGTGGCAGGCGATCGAAACACTGAAAGAAAGGTATGCAGGTACGCTTTCCTTCGAATATGAACACGTGCATAACGAAAGGGAAAGGTCCTGGTTAAAGGAAAGAATCGAATCGGGTTCTTACAGTGTCAACCTGTCCACGGAAGAACGGAAGCAACTTTTGTATCGCCTGATAGAAGTCGAGAATTTCGAACAGTTTCTCGGTAAGACTTTCGTGGCTCAGAAGAGGTTTTCCATCGAAGGCATGGATGCCATGGTACCTATGCTGGATAAAATCGTCCAGTCAGCAGCAGTCGACCATATTCAGCACGTTATGCTTGGAATGGCGCACCGCGGCCGTCTGAACGTACTGGCTCACGTACTTGGAAAACCTTATGAAAAAATCTTTTCGGAATTTAATCACTCCCCGGAAAAGGAACTTATGCCTTCGGAAGGATCACAGGGAATCAACTACGGATGGACCGGAGATGTGAAATATCATTTCGGTGCCAAACGAGAAGTGAAAAACGGGGATGACAGTCACGCCACGCGCGTAACGTTAAGCCATAACCCTTCTCACCTTGAGTTTGTAAATCCGATAGTACAGGGCTTCACAAGAGCTGCTCAGGATTACCGGGAGGAGCGCGGTAATTCAGTAATTGATGAAGATGCGGCTCTTGGCGTGCTTATTCACGGAGATGCTGCTTTTATAGGGGAAGGTGTCGTAGCCGAAACCTTAAACTTGAGTGACCTTGAAGGGTACCGTTCTGGAGGGACGGTGCATATTATTGCGAATAATCTTGTTGGCTTCACTACGAACCGGAAAGACGGAAGGTCCACCCGTTATGCCAGTGACCTGGCCAAAGGGTTTGAAATTCCTATCATGCACGTAAATGCTGACGATCCGGAAGCGTGCCTCTCCGCGATTGCTCTTGCATACGAATATCGCCAGACTTTCCATAAAGACGTATTAATCGATCTTGTCGGTTACCGGCGTTATGGTCATAACGAAATAGACGAGCCACGGGCTACCCAACCCCGTCTTTATAGTGAAATAGATGAACATCCTACCATCGCCAATGTGTACGGAGAGAATCTATTGAATCAGGGGGTTATCCAGGACGGAGAGCTTGATGAGTATAAAGAAAAAGCGACTTCGAACCTGAGAGACATTTATAACAGTATGAAAGAAGAAGAGACATACGAACCGGACGTCCAGGGTCGCCCGCAGGGAGTGGAACGGTCTCTCGAGGAGTTTGAAACCGTAGTGGACCTTGATCGTCTGAAAACGCTCAACAAGCAGATGCTTGAGCGCCCTGAAGGCTTCAACGGGTTCAAGAAACTCGAAAAAATCCTGAACAAACGTGAGAATATGCTTGAAGAAGGAAATAAAGTAGACTGGGCTACAGCAGAAGCACTGGCGTTCGCCTCTATCCTTGAAGAGGGTCAGCCGATCCGGGTCACCGGTCAGGACACGGAACGTGGGACATTTGCCCACCGGCACATGGTTCTTCATGATGTGGAAACCGGAGAAACTTATTGCCCGCTACACGGTATTGAACAGGCGAAAGCTTCGTTTGATATATTCAACAGTCCCCTGTCGGAAGCCGGAGTGCTCGGTTTTGAATACGGGTACAGCGTACATTCCCAGGAAACCCTGGTCGTATGGGAAGCACAGTTCGGTGATTTCGCGAACGCGGGTCAGGTGATTTTCGATCAGTTTGTTTCTTCCGGACGCGCGAAGTGGAACGAACAGTCGAATATGGTATTCCTGCTTCCGCACGGTTATGAAGGACAGGGGCCTGAACACTCCAGTGCCCGTCTGGAACGTTTCCTGCAGATGTCAGCTGAAAACAACTGGACAGTCGCAAACGTGACGTCAGCCGCCCAATACTTCCATCTTCTCAGAAGGCAGTCAGCCATCAGTTGTAAAGAGGAAGAAAGGCCGCTTGTGCTGATGACGCCGAAAAGTCTGTTGCGTAATCAGCGTGTGGCTTCAGAAGCGAAAGAATTTACGGACAGCGGCTTCCACCCTCTTGTTCGTCAGCCCGGACTGACGAAGACGAAGAAAAAAGACAAATCTAAAGTGAAAACACTGCTTCTCGGAAGCGGTAAAATCATGGTGGATATCGAAGATCGTACTGAACAGGAAGAAAGTTCTTTTGAAACAATTGATGCGGTCCGCGTCGAACAGATTTATCCGTTCCCGGATCAGAAACTGAAAGAGATTATGAAGGAATATCCTAACTTGAAAGAACTCGTATGGGTACAGGAAGAACCGCAAAATATGGGAAGCTGGTATTTTGTCGAAGGCATTCTTTACAACCTGCTCGAGGAAGGTCAGATACACCGTTACGTGGGACGCCCTCATCGTGCATCACCTTCAGTGGGGGAACCTAATATTCATAAAACTGAACAGAACCGCATAATCAAGGAAGCTCTTCAAATCTCTAAAGGAGGCAACTCACAATGAAGGAAATAAAAGTACCAGAACTGGCAGAATCAATTACGGAGGGGACTATAGCCGAATGGCTCGTGAATAAAGGGGACCAGGTGGAAAAAGGCGATCCTGTTCTCGAGCTTGAAACCGACAAAGTCAACGTCGAGGTGAACGCGGATACCGGCGGTGTCATTACCGAACTCCTGAAAGAAGCAGGTGATGACGTAGAAGTCGGGGACGTAATTGCGAAAGTTGATGAAACCGGGGAAGCCTCCGGAAAAGAAGATGATTCTTCCGGGGAAGATGCTTCCGAAGAGAAAACAGAAGAGAAGCCAGACGAAGGCAAACAGGAAGCAAAAGAGGAGAAAACAGAAGATAAGAAAGAAGAAAAAGAAGACAAGAAAGAAAAATCTTCCGATGATGACTCGAAGAAAGAAGATATCATCGCTACCCCGGCTGCCCGCAAACGGGCCAGAGAACTTGGTATCGATTTAAGCGAGATTTCTGCACGTGACCCTTACGGCCGCGTACGTCCGGAAGATGTAGACGAACATGCAAATGACAGTTCGAAAGAGGAGAAGAAACAGACTTCCAGCGGCTCGTCTTCCGATAAAAAAGAAAAAGAATCGAAAGAAGAGTTCAGTAAGCCGGTAGAGCGCGAGAAAATGTCCCGCCGCCGCCAGACTATTGCAAAACGTCTGGTGGAAGTTCAGCAGGAATCTGCGATGCTCACCACTTTCAACGAAGTGGATATGACCAATATCATGAACTTGCGTAAAGAACGGAAAGAAGCATTCCAGGATAAACATGGAGTGAAACTTGGGTTTATGTCCTTCTTTACGAAAGCTGCAGTTGGTGCCCTTAAAGAATTCCCGCTGCTTAATGCGGAAATCCAGGGCAAAGAAGTAGTGAAAAAGAAATTCTATGATATCGGAATGGCTGTTTCCACAGATGAAGGTCTGGTCGTCCCTGTCGTACGTGATGCGGATCGCGTCGGTTTCGCAGGCATCGAAAGCGAAATCATCCGTTTGGCTGAGATGGCCCGTAATAAAGAACTCGGTCTTGATGATCTTCAAGGCGGATCTTTCACGATCACAAACGGCGGTATTTTCGGTTCCATGCTTTCTACACCTATCCTGAACTCCCCACAGGTAGGGATTCTCGGGCTTCACAATATTGAAAAGCGTCCGAAAGTAATGCCGGACGATTCCATTGAAGCCAGACCGATGATGTATATTGCGCTTTCCTACGACCATCGTATCGTTGATGGTAAGGAAGCAGTGCAATTCCTTCGTCGTATTAAAGAAATGATTGAAGACCCATATGATCTTCTGCTCGAAGGTTAATAAAACAGCACTACAAAAAGGCGGCCGGTTTCAAAAGGCCGCCTTTTTGTATCTGAGAAACTTCTGTAATGGAAGAAGAGTGAGCGTCCTGCGAACGATACCAGAGAAAAATTGGTATAATAAAAAAAACGAAATCTCTGGAGGCTCCATAAATGATACAGGAAATTTTAGAATCCAATCAGTTTCTTTTTTTGATAGCACTGCTTCTGATTGTCAGTGTGGTAGTTACGAAATTTTCAAGCCGTCTCGGCGTGCCTTCACTGGTTTTATTTATAGCTGTAGGAATGATTGTTGGAAGTGACGGTCTTCAACTCGTGTATTTTAATAATGCCGAAGTTGCCCAGTTAATCGGGGTAATGGCTCTTGTAGTCATTTTGTTCGAGGGTGGTATGCAGACGGAGTGGCGGGAAATCAGACCGGTGGCCGCACCGTCTGTCATGCTTGCTACAGTCGGCGTGCTGATAACCACTGCCATTGTAGCTGTAACAGCGAAATACATTATCGATTTACCATGGCTCGAAGCCTTTCTGTTAGGGTCCATCGTAGGTTCCACGGATGCTGCAGCCGTATTCGCCGTGCTGAAAGGAAAAAACATCAAAGATAAAGTATCCTCCACGCTTGAAGCGGAATCGGGGACTAATGATCCTATGGCCGTCTTCCTGACGGTCACGTTCATACAACTTCTTTCTCTGGAGGAGTCCAACATTTGGACAGCCGTGGGTTCTTTTTTCTGGCAGATGGGTGCCGGTCTTCTGACAGGAATTATTATCGGATACGTGGCGAGCCTCTCCCTGAATAAAATAAACCTCGACTCAAGTGGTTTGTATCCGTTGTTTGCTTTGGGTTTTGCATTCCTCGCCTACAGTACGAGTTCACTTATTGAATCGAGCGGCTTGCTCGCAGTCTATGTAAGTGCTGTTGTAATCGGCCACGGTGAGCTCGCCTATCGATACTCCATTCTCCGTTTCCATGAAGGGTTCGGCTGGATGGCGCAGATTTTGATGTTCGTCCTGCTTGGGCTGTTTGTTTCCCCTTCGGAGGTGTTTACAGGCAACGTTATGTGGAGCGGGGTGCTTACAGCATTTGTACTGATATTTATCGCCCGGCCCGCCGCGGTATTTTCGATGCTCGGCTTTTTCAGATTTTCGACTAAGGAAATGCTGTTTCTGTCGTGGGCGGGACTAAGAGGAGCTGTACCAATCGTACTGGCGATATTCCCTATGCTCGCAGGAATCGGTCACAGCCAGACTATTTTTAATATCGTTTTCTTCATTGTTCTGATTTCAGCTCTGCTGCAGGGTTCGACTATTATGCAGGTGGCAGAGAAATTCAAATTGGTTTCAGAGAGGAGAATCAATCCTATCCATTCTCTCGAGGTGATATCCATGGGGAAAGCGAACGTGGAGATGCTGGAATTTGAAGTAACAGACCAGAACCAGATCGCCGGGGAGACGCTTGAAGATTTATCTTTGCCTGACAGGGCTTTGATTAACGCTATTATAAGAGACGGGGATATGATTACCCCTTACGGTCAGACAACAATTATGCCGGGAGACACGTTGTACATTCTCGTAGCCCGGAAAGTGAAGAAACAGCTGAAGAAACGTCTGCAGGCTTTAAAAGAAAATTGAACATAAGTAAGAGCCAGGTGTAGAAGGGTACCTGGCTCGATTGCAGTGGTTATGATATTTGGGGTGAAGCGTTATGATATGATTACGTATTTTATTATAAAGCAGGTCTTCAGCTTTGTAAACCCTTTCTCAGGAAATATAACCTTTTTCGTTAATGAGATTGTGAACGTGGACAGATTTCGTTAAAATGAAAACCATTAAAGGAGGCGATTGATTTGGTAAAGAACATTGGTTTTATAGGATGTGGCAGCATGGGGCAGGCAATGATCCAGGGGATGATCCGTTCCGGGAGCGTCTCTATCGATCAGATTTCTGCGACTGCAATAACCGAGGAGACTATCGATTTCGTAAGCGGGGAAATCGGTATACGGATTTCTGATGACAACAAACGTCTGGCTGCGGATAGTGATATCCTGTTCCTGGCTGTGAAACCTTATGTTTATCAGGGGGTAATCGAACAGATCAAATCGGAACTTTCTGAAGATACTATTATAGTTACAATCGCCCCCGGCATAAACTTAGAAACGATGAGGAAGTATCTTGGCAAAAACGTCAAGGTAATTCGCTCCATGCCTAACACACCTTCTTTAGTAGGGGAAGGGATGAGTGTATTGTGCCCTAATGAACTGGTTACAGAGACGGAACTGAATGCTGTTCTCGATCTTTATGAGAGCTTCGGGAAGGCGGAGGTTATTAAAGAAAATCTCATGGATGCTGTACCTGCCGTAAGCGGGTCTTCTCCGGCATTTGTCTATATGTTCATTGAAGCTATGGCCGATACGGCGGTACAACAGGGGTTTCCAAGAGATAAGGCCTATAAAATGGCTGCTCAGTCCGTGAGCGGAGCGGCAAAAATGATTCTTGAAACAGGAGAGCACCCGGGCAAACTGAAAGACGATGTTTGTACGCCCGGGGGAGTCACCATCGAGGGCGTCACCGCTCTTGAAAAACACGGTCTTCGCAAGGCTGTAATCGAAGCGATGAATGCTACGACAGAACGTTCCGGATATTTATCGAAACAGTAAACCCTGTTTTCGGCACCGGGGGAAAACAGAGTCTCCTGCTTTAAATAAACATTATAATTACTGTCTGAATTGTAGCTACTGTTTATTAAAGTGAAAAATATCTTTACAACAGGGGGTGGAGCGCATAAGATAATAGTGATAATGATTTTCAATTAAGGTCAGGAGTGAAGTAATGAAACGTTATGCAGTACTTATAAGCATGTTTGCTTTTGTTATATTTTTAGCGGCTTGCGGAGGAAATGAAGAGGATTCTTCCGGGGAATCGCAGGAGGATAAGAAAGAAACGCGAACGATTAAACATGAAATGGGCGAAACCGAAATTACAGGAACGCCGGAGAAAGTAGTGGCTCTGGAGTTTTCCTTTGTGGATAACCTTGCTTCTCTCGGTATCACCCCGGCGGGGATCGCAGATGATGAGGATCCGGAACGTATCATAGACCCCGTTAAAGAAAAAATAGGAGACTACACTTCGGTAGGTACGAGAAAGCAGCCTTCCCTCGAAGTGATCAGTTCTCTCCAGCCGGATTTGATCATAGCCGATTATGAAAGACATCAGGATATTTATGATCAGCTTTCGGAAATTGCACCGACGATTGTCCTGCCTTCCCTTTCAGCGGATTATGCAGGCATTATCGACAGTTTCGAAACGGTTGCAAAAGCTGTGGGGAAAGAGCAGAAGGGGGAGGAAGTTCTGAAAGAGCATAAAAACAGAATGGAAGAACTCCGCTCTCAGGTCCCGGAAGACGAATCAAGGACAGTTTTACCTGCCGTAGTGGCCGACAGCGGCTATTTCGCTCACAATTTCGAATCATATACCGGCTCCCTTCTTGAATCCATCGGCCTCGAAAACGCGATTCAGAGTGGAGACGACAGATATAATAAAATAAACCTGGAACAAATTGTAGAAGTCGATCCGGATGTGATGTTCCATATGGTGACCGGAGATAAGACAGTAGTGGACGAATGGAAAGAAAACGATCTGTACGGAAAAGTAAGTGCAGTAAAAGAAGACCAGGTGTACGAGGTGGACCGTAATATGTGGTCAAGATTCCGTGGGTTAATCTCCTCCGAGAAAATTCTGGAAGACGCTATCAACCACTTATATGAGTGATTTCTGAAAGAACGGACGTCATACTCCGTTCTTTCTTGTTTTACATTAATTTACCTGCTCCGGTAAAACCGGAGTATAGTAAAGGAATCGAAACAGCCCGGCTCCTTTGCTATACTCGTATGCAGAGGTGCCTGTGTTTTAAATCGGGGTATGTTTGAATTCCATGTCTTCTCGAATAGGAAGGATAGTTATGAAGAAGTCCAATCGTAAAATTATCATTACCGTACTTGCAGGCCTGCTGCTGTTGACAGTTTCTGTTTATTTCAGTCTCAGTATAGGAGCTTATACGGTATCCATGTCGGATTTAATAGGAGGGGTGACGGGAGGATCATCGACCGAAGCTGCAGAAGTCGTACGAACATTAAGGCTTCCGAGGGCTCTCGTAGCTGTACTGATAGGAGCGGGTCTTGCAGTAGCCGGGGCCATCATGCAGGCGATGACGAATAACCCTTTGGCCTCCCCTCAGATTTTCGGGGTGAATGCCGGAGGATCTCTGCTCGTCGTACTCGCCGTCGTGCTGTTCCCTGACTTCTCTCCTTCCGAAATCGTTTATTTTGCCTTCATCGGTGCAGCCCTTGGAGGAGGTCTTGTGTTTTTTACAGCTTCCTCGGGAGGTATGACCCCCGTTAAACTGGCTCTTGCCGGAATTACCATTCATATGTTTCTTACCTCCCTGATCGAATCCGTAGTGATTTTTAACGAAACCTCCACTGAAGATGTATTATTCTGGCTGGCAGGAGGAGTGGACGGTACTGATTGGGGGGATGTACAGTTGCTCCTTGTATGGGTAGGATCAGGACTGGCAGCAGCCATGCTGTTATCTCCTTCCTTTACGATTATGAGTCTCGGCGAAGAAGTGGCGAGAGGGCTTGGACAGCGGGTTGTTTGGATGAGAATGGCCGCTTCACTCATTGTAGTACTTCTTGCGGGTGCAGCAGTGTCTATTGCAGGTCCTATAGGGTTTGTCGGTCTCATCATTCCTCACATCGCCCGGAAGCTCGTGGGTACCGATTACAAAATTGTGCTGCCGGTCTGTGCGCTGTTCGGGGGAATTCTTCTGTCTGTTTCGGACGTTCTGTCAAGGTTCATCGCCTTTCCGGCCGAATCCCCTGTAGGAATCGTTACGGCATTGATCGGTGCTCCCTTTTTCTTATATTTGGCACAAAAAGGAGGGCAGACAACATGAAGAACAGATCTCCTTTTCTTATCATCAGTGTACTGGCTGCGGGAGTTCTTGTTGCCGGTATCCTCTCCGCAGGGGTAGGAGCCGTTTATGTCTCACCTGCTGCCATCTTTAGCGGGGAGCAGTCATTTCTGTTCATGAACTTCAGAGTCCCCCGCCTTGTTATAGCACTGCTTGTCGGTGCCGGCCTGGGCATATCCGGCGCGATTTTACAGGCGGTTATCCGTAATCCGCTTGCTTCTCCTGACGTCATAGGTATTACGAAAGGGGCAGGCTTTGCAGCAGCGTCCACCATCATACTCTTTCCCGGGCTCCCTCCGCAGGCGGTACCGGTTGCGGCGTTTCTCGGTGCGGGGATCGTGACGGCAGGTCTTTACCTGTTCGCTTTTCGGCAACGGGTGCAACCGGCTACGCTTGCGCTTGTGGGAATAGCTCTGGGGGCCATTTTTCAGGCCGGCATCCAGTTTTTGACCGTACGGTATCCGGTAGAGACGAATGTGGCCCTCGTATGGCTGACCGGAAGTCTGTGGGGTAAAGACTGGAGCGACATATGGATGCTTCTTCCCTGGATAATTATATTCTCCGGGATAGCGATGTTTCTTACCGGGAAAATGGACATTTTACAACTGGGGGATGACGTGGCTGAGGGCCTCGGGGAAAGTGTAAAAGCAGCACGCATTGTTCTTCTTCTTGTGTCCGTTGTGCTTGCAGGTGTGTCAGTGGCTATTGTAGGGACCCTCGGTTTCGTAGGGCTGGTAGCACCGCACATAGCGAGACAGCTGGTCGGGAATAAACATATCGTACTTTTGCCTGCCTCCGCACTGACGGGAATGATTCTTCTTCTAGTCGCCGACGGGCTCGGGAGGGGACTGGTCCCTCCTACGGAAATTCCTGCAGGGATTTTTACAGCTGTCATAGGAGCTCCATACTTTCTGTATCTTTTAAGAAAAATGCAGAAAACGTAAGTGAAATTAGAATATTTTTTCTATTTGCAGGATTCTTGCATGACGTCTGACAACCTGTTACAATCCATATGTAAGCGTTATATGAAAATGTTTTCACTGCTTTTTTTTATAAAATATTAAGGGGGACGCATCTGTGGTCAGTTTTCTTCTGAGCTTGGCATCCATCGCTGTCGTGATCGGCATTGCTTTTTTAATGTCCAATGATAAGAAAAACATTAATTTCATCGGTGTCGGTACAATGCTTATGGCTCAACTAGTTACTACGTTTTTCATGTTCCAGACTCCGTGGGGAGAAGCGCTCATCAAGGGAATTTCGGCGGTTTTCAATAAACTGATAGAGTTCGGGACAGAAGGGGTCAATTTTATTCTTGGAGGAGTGGCAGTCGAAGAAGGCGGTTCCGTATTTTTCTTCAACGTACTTCTGCTGATTGTATTTTTCTCGACTCTCCTTTCCGTTTTGACACATCTGAAAATTCTTCCGTTTATCATCAAATATCTTGGTTTAGGTCTTTCGTTTATTACACGTCTTCCGAAAGTAGAGTCGTTCAACGCGGTGAACAGTATCTTCTTCGGCCAGTCGGAAGCGATTATTGCAATCAAATCCCAGTTTCAGCGACTGAACAATAACCGCCTTTATATTGTCAGTGCTTCAGCGATGGGATCTGTTTCCGCCTCGATCGTCGGAGCTTATCTGAACATACTGCCTGAGCAGTTCGTACTTGTCGCTCTGCCGCTAAACATGTTCAGCGCATTGATTGTAGCTTCTATTATCGCACCGGTTAAGGTGCCGAAAGAAGAGGACGAGGTGGATATCCAGGATGTTTCTCAGTCCAAAAGTATTTTTGAAGCGATGGGGAACGGGGCGCTCGATGGCGGAAAGATTGCACTTATCGTCGGGGCCATGCTTATCGCCTTCATCGCTTCCCTCGAACTTGTGAACTATGCTATATCTGCCATATTTGCAGGCGTTACGTTACAGGAGATTCTTGGTTATATATTTGCTCCTATCGGGTTCCTTATGGGTATCCCGGCTTCTGAAACCGTACAATCGGGTGCGATTATGGGTACGAAGATCATTACAAACGAATTTGTCGCTATGCTTCAGTTCGAACAGATGCTTAGTGAAGTCTCCGATAAAACAGTGGGAGTCGTCACCGTCTTCCTTACCAGTTTCGCTAACTTCTCCTCCATAGGTATCATTGCAGGTACAGTGCAGGGAATTGATGCTAAAAAAGGTGCGGAAGTTTCCAGTTTCGGTATGAAACTCCTTATCGGTGCCACACTCGGCTCCATTCTTTCCGGTACGATGGCCGGTATATTCCTTTAAGACGAAGGACCTGACTGCTTCATTCAGCAGTCAGGTTTTTTTGTGTACAACTTTGCTTCGCTAATAAATTGTTTATTGTGAAAAAAATAGGAAATACTGTGAGAAAGCCTTATTTAGGAAAAGGAGTGGAAATATGGAGGACGTTAAACTTTATATTGATGGACAATGGGTGGATACGGAAGAAAAAGCGGAAGTACTGGATAAATATTCGATGGAGCCGTATGCAAGTGTCCCACAGGCTTCCGAGAAAGAAGTCGACCAGGCTGTGAAAGCGGCAGAGGACGCCTATAATGAAGGTCCGCTCCCACCTTATGAACGGTTCAAAATATTGAAGAAGGTAAGCGAATTGATGCAGGAAAGAAAAGAAGATCTGGCCCTGACGATCACAAAGGAAGCCGGGAAGCCCCTGAAACAGGCCCGGACAGAAATTGACCGTGCGACGCAGACGGTGGAATTATCAGCAGAAGAAGCGAAGCGTATCAGCGGAGAAGGTGTACCGGTGGAAGCATCTCCCGGGTCTGAGAATCGCATGGCTTTTACAATCAGGGTGCCGGTAGGGGTCGTAGGTGCGATAAGTCCTTTCAACTTCCCGATGAACCTCGTCTGTCACAAAATAGCTCCGGCGATTGCAGCGGGTAATGCGGTAGTACTTAAACCGGCCAGTAAAACCCCGGTGACCGCTCTTAAACTCGCCTCCCTGTTCCATGAGGCAGGTCTCAGGAAAGGCTTATTCAACGTTGTTATCGGGTCGGGATCAACTGTAGGGAATCAGATGATGCAGGATGAGAAAATCTCCCTTTACACATTCACCGGAAGTTCCAAAGTCGGTCTGAAACTGAAACAGAATACAGGAATGAATAAACTCATTCTTGAACTTGGTAACAACTCTCCTGTCATTATAGATAAGCACGCAGATATTGATAAAGCGGCTGAGAATACCGCAGCTAAAAGTTATGCATTCGCAGGTCAGACGTGTATTTCGGTCCAGCGTCTGTATGTGCACGAAGAAGTGAAAAAAGAGTTCGAAAATAAATTCATCCAAGCTCTCAAGAAATTAAAAGTCGGAGATCCGAATGATCCGGATACCGATGTAGGTCCTATGATAGGCGAGAAGGAAGCCGAGGCAGCGGTGGAATGGATAGAAGAGGCGAAATCGGGTGGAGCGACTGTTCTCCATGGAGGTACAAGAAAAGGATCACTTCTTGAACCTACCGTGCTCACCGACGTTGACGAGTCGATGAAAGTGGTAAGTGAGGAAGTTTTTGCTCCGGTCGTAAGTATTTTGTCCTTCTCCAACCTTAAAGAAGGTGTAAAAGAGGTGAATAAATCGAAATACGGTCTGCAGGGAGGAATCTTTACCCAGAATGTCAACAATGCTTTCTATGCTGCAAGAAACGTGCAGGTAGGCGGATTTATGATAAATGATTCTTCCCAGTATCGTGTCGATCTGATGCCTTATGGAGGCGTGAAAGAAAGCGGCTGGGGTAAAGAAGGTCCTAAATATACTATCGAAGATATGACAGAAGAGCGTCTGGTCGTAATGAACCTTGACGATCCTTCCTGAAGTGTTTATCGAAAGCTGCCCCCCCGGGCAGCTTTTTTATGTGGAAAATCGATGAGTGAGGGTTGTCTGTCGACTGTAATTTCTTTTTTGTATACGGTAAGATATGATTAAATGAGGGTGGCAGTGATGCGTGAATCAATCAGCAGTGCTGGGCTACGATTTTTAAAAGAAGGGGAAGATACATATGAAAAGAATGCTGTTCACAGGCGGGGGGACCGCCGGGCACGTAATCGTGAATACGGCACTGATTCCTGCCGTACAGAAAAAAGGATATGAAATTGATTATATAGGTTCGTACAATGGAATAGAGAAAGAACTGATACAGCCTATGGAGGGAGTAGACTACCACAGTATTTCGACAGGCAAGCTGAGAAGGTACATGTCGAAAGAAAATTTTAAAGATCCGTTCAAAGTGGCGAAGGGGACTTTTCAGGCGCTGTCGGTTTTAAAAAGAAAGAAACCGGGAGTCATTTTCTCGAAAGGCGGATTTGTCAGCGTACCTGTAGTACTTGCTGCCAAGCTCGCGCGAGTACCGGTTTTGATTCATGAATCGGACTACACCCCCGGACTTGCCAACAAATTGTCTTTTCCTTTTGCAGACAGAATTCTTACAACATTCCCGGAAACGATGAAGCATGTACCGGAGAAGAAGTCGGAATATATCGGCGCGATTATCAGGGAGGAACTTTTTCTCGGAGACGCCGATGCCGCCAGAGAGATGACCGGTTTCTCCGACGATAAACCTGTCCTTCTCGTAATGGGAGGGAGTACTGGATCCGAGACGATAAACACGGCTATACGGGACAACCTCGATCAGCTTCTTCTGAACTACAACATCATTCATCTGTGCGGAAAGGGCCACAGGGAGGAAGCTTATAACGTAAAAGGTTATATACAGTATGAGTATGTCAAAGATGAACTGAAGGATTTACTGAAACTGGCTGACCTCGTCGTCTCCCGCGCCGGGGCTAATGCAATTTTTGAATTCGTGGCATTGAAAAAACCTATGCTTCTCATCCCTCTCTCCCGCAAGGTGAGCAGGGGAGATCAGATTCTGAACGCCCAATCTTTTGAACGTCAGGGGTTTGCCCATAGTCTTGAAGAGGAACAGGTTACGAAGAAAAGCTTTCTGGAAGCCGTAAGAAAGCTGGACGAAGATCAGGAGCAGTTGAAAACACATATGGAAAAATATGAGGTGGAAAAATCGAAGGAGCACGTCATCGAGCTGCTGGAGCAGTATGAGAAAAGAAAGGGGTAAGTTATGACACATGCCTGTCGGTACTGCCAAAAACCGATCCGTGACCGGGATGAGCTCGTGACCGCCGCAAAATGGTTCAGTATACGTCCGTACCACTACATCTGTTACGATCAGGCGGCCCGGGAAGTAGAAAGGATCGGCGACAATGAAAAACCATTGAACAATATGCCGAACACTATTATCTCGATCATTATGCTGGCGGTCAGTATATTTTTTCTTGCCGGTTCAGCTCTTGGTTCCATCGGTGATCTGCTCGGAGTGCTGACTTTGTATCCACCATTGATGAGAATTCTTTCCTATGTGAGATATGAACATCCGCTTCCGGTATTTCTGGAAAACAAACGTTAGAAGGAGGAAGAAATGATGAATTTGGAATCCACAGTTACATTGTCAAATGGAGTGAAAATCCCTCAGCTGGGTCTGGGTGTTTATAAAGTGGCACAGGAAGAGGCGAAAGAAACTGTTTCCACAGCCCTTGATCTCGGATACCGCCATATTGACACTGCCTCTTTTTATGGAAATGAAAGGGAAGTGGGGAGTGCTATCGCAGAGTCGAATATCCCGAGAGAAGAGATTTTTGTAACGACGAAGGTGTGGAACGATGAGCAGGGTTACGCAGAAACGATTAAAGCTTTTGAGCGCAGCCTTGATAAATTACAAACGGATTATGTCGATTTATACCTCATTCACTGGCCGGTTCCCGGTAAATTTCAGGATACGTGGAAAGCTCTTGAAGACCTCTATAATCAGGGACGTGCGAGAGCGATAGGCGTCTGTAATTTTCAGGAACATCACCTGGAAAAACTGTTGGAGACGGCGGAAGTAACGCCGGTCGTCGACCAGGTGGAGTTTCACCCGCGCCTTTATCAGAAAGACCTGCTTGACTTCTGTTCTGCAAAAGATATAAAGCTGGAAGCTTGGGCTCCTCTCGGAAGAGCCAGATATTTGGATTCTCCCGTACTGCAATCATTGGCTGAGAAGCATAATAAAACGCCTGCTCAGATTATTATCCGCTGGGGGCTTCAGCACGGAATCGTCACTATTCCGAAATCCACCAGACGCAAACGTCAAAAAGAGAACGCCGACGTTTTCGATTTTGAACTAAGTCCCGAAGATATAAATGAAATTGATGAAATGGATCGGAATGAACGTCAGGGGAAACATCCGGATGAATTTCCATATGATTGACGTTCCCTGAACAATATAGCAGTTATACAAGACGCGTGGATCGAGATAGAATCGATCTGCGCGTCTGTTTTTATAGTAAAAGACGAAATATTTCCCGGGGAATAACCGGAAATGTTCAAAAGATGACTTCAGTGATAAAATTAACGTAAGAATCGAGGTGAGCCCGTGAGCTGGAGAGACGATGAGCAGATGGATGAAGATTTGAAAGAGAACCTGAATGAAGAAGAAATGGCAGAACTGATTGAAGAAGAAAATTCCTTCCCTCGCAAGGAACGTACAGAAAAAAGAAAAAACAGGAACCCTTTCTCGAAGTGGCTGATTATATTAATAGCTTTTTTCATGTTTTTAAGCGTAATCAGTGCCATTCCCCGTACGTTTTCCATCCCGGCTATAGACTTCCTTATTACTTCGGCCAAGTTATACACTGATGAAGACGTTCGTCAATACAAAGAATCTGTGGTAGTGGTGGAAGCGGGGGAAAAGAAAGGGACAGGCTTCTCTTACACGTCCGACGGGGAAATACTTACCAACCATCACGTAATAGAAGGGGAAAAAAGAATCTCGGTTTCTTTTGAAGAAGAAGGCCTTTATTCAGCGGAGGTCGTAGAAGAATATGAAAAAATAGACCTCGCTGTTCTGAAAGTATCAGGTAAGAACCTGCCTCATCTCGAACTTGCGGACCGGGCACAATTTCAGGGGGATCCGCCTATCCGATTTATCGGGAACCCGCTGCGGTTTATAAGGATTGCGAACGAAGGGGAAATCATAGGGATGAAAGAACTTGAGGGCTGGGAAGAAAAAGTGCTGGTGCTGGATGCCCCTGTGTACCGGGGGAATTCCGGGAGTCCGGTTATCAATGAGGAAGGGAAAGTCACAGGAATCGTATTTGCAACGTTGCAGACGGACGACCATGGAAAAGTGGGTCTGGCAGTCCCGGTGGATCATTTTCATGAAGTGAACAGATAATAGTCATTATTGTTTGCAACAGAATTTTAAAAAAATGTAATCAGTGTGTTCTCGCTTACACTCCCGTCGTTTAGTAAAATAGTTTCATCAAGTTGTGAATCGCACGACTTAGTAACGAATATACATTTGTTGAATCGATGAAACAATTCTAATAAAACGCTTCCACAGTATTAGTGGTTGTAACGAAAACATTTAACAGCCGGGGGTGAAGAAGGTTGAGCGTACATCTGTTTACGAATAAAGAGTCCGCCCTGGAGACACAGGTGACTGCGGCCCAGTTCGGGGATGAGGAGATAAGACATGAACTCATCTCCAAATATCAACCTTTCGTTGCCAAGTGTGTCTCGGAAGTGTGCAAGAAATATATCAGTCCTTCCCGGGATGATGAATTCAGCATAGGGCTTATAGCATTCAATGATGCGATCGATTCCTATGTCATAGATAAAGGTGCTGCTTTCCTTTCTTTTGCAAAGCTGGTCATCAAACGGAGGGTAATCGATTACATCCGTCAGCAGACCTCCCCTATAATAATGACTTCTATAAATAATCTGAATGACCAAGAAGAAAAAACGGAAAGCCCTGCTGAAGTACAGATTTCGAGAGAAAAATTCGAAGTGGAAACGGAAGCGTGGTACCGGAGAACGGAAATCGAAGAATTTCAGCAGCAGCTTCGTCATTTCCGTCTGTCTTTCAAGGAACTGACAGAAGTTGCCCCAAGACACAGAGATGCAAGAGAATCTGCCCTCAAAGTAGCGCATATTGTTTTTCATAACGAGGAGTTACGTACTAAAGTATTAAGTAAAGGCCGTTTGCCGATCAAAGAATTGAGTGACAAAGTCACTGTAAGTAAAAAGACGTTAGAGCGGAATCGCAAGTATATTATTTCTCTTGTGCTTATACTGTCAGGTGACTACGTATATCTGAAAGATTATCTGAAGGGGGTAGATGTGTGAAGAAGGGAGTAGTCCTTGAACATAAAGTACGTTCGACTATTGTGTTCACCAGCGAAGGCGAGTTTGTGAAAGCCAGGAAAATCCCTGATGCAAAAGTGGGGGAAGAAGCTTTTTACGAAAAGAAACCCGGCTTTTCACTCAACTGGATGCCTCCTAAAAAGTTCAGTGCTTTTGCGATTGTTCTGGCTTTTCTTCTCGCTTTTGTACCTGCTTATTTATGGTATGGAAATGATAAAACCTATGCTTACGTGAATATAGACATTAATCCGAGCTTCGAGGCGAAGATAAATCGGGAGCTTGAGGTTATCTCGTTGGAAGCTGCTGATGATGAAGCTCAGGTTATTATAAAAAACATGGAAGAATGGGAAGGGAAAAAGCTGGCTGCCGTAACTTCCCAGTTATGTGAAGCTGTCAACGGTGACGGTGCTTCCGGAGAAGAAAATGTACTTTTAGGTATTTCTTATTTAACAGGGAAGGAAGAGCTGGAGATCAGTAAAAATGTAAGGCAATTTCTCGCTCAGGAAGAGGAAGCTTACGAGGCTGCTGTGTATACAGTGCCGTACAAGTGGAAGGAAGAAGCCGAAAAAGTCGGGAAAACTGTGAATTCTTTAGTCAATGAACGAATTACCGCAAGTGAAGAGGTTACTGAGATTGAAGATGATGTGAAAGATGTGATTCGGATGTTTTTCGAGTCGAAGAAAGATTGAGCAGCTGTAGAGAGGTTTCTCAGGAAGACGATTCGTATCGATGTATTAAAACGTTCGTTATAATAAAAGATGAGTAAAGAAGCAGCCAATAGAAGCAGTGTAATACTGCTTCTGCTGACTGCTTCTTTTGTTTAAGGACCGGGTGCATATACACTTACGGTCTTGGATAATCCTGGGCTAGTGGATGGATATGCATTTCGTCTACCTGCATATGTTTCGGGGCAGAAGCCATGTGCAGTAGTCCTGCAGCTACATCATCAGCTTTCAACCAGTCTTTTTTCTCCGGGTCACCTTCTGTACCTCCGGCAAAATTCGTATCCGTCATGCCGGGGTTAATCGTCCCGACCCGTATACCAAAAGGTTTTAATTCCTGAGCGACGGATCCCATGAAACCCTGCACGGCATATTTGGTGGCAGTATACAATGACCCGTTCTCGGGTATCGAATAACGGGAGACATCGGAAGCTACAGTCAGAATGGTACCTGATTGCTGTTTCTTCATTTGTGGGATGACAGATTTAGTAGCCAGGAATACGCCCTGTACGTTCACCTCGAACATTTTTTTCCATTCTTCGAGTGTGATATCCTCCAGAGCCTGAAATTTTCCCACGCCGGCATTGTTGATGAGTACATCTACACGACCATACGTATTGATTGTGGAATGGATGATCTGTTCCATCGCACCTTCCCTGGTGACATCGCTTACCAGAGCAACTACGTCATTGAAGCCGGCCTCTTCAAGAGATTTTTTCGTATCATATATATCTTCGGAACTTCCGGTTACAGTGAGCCGCGCTCCGGCTTTGGCGAAATGGAAAGCTGCGGCCCGGCCTATACCGCGTGAAGCACCAGTGATTACAACGATTTCATTCTTCATATAAAGATCCTCCTCTGCAGGTTGTAAGTTTGGATAGATGATGACCAGTTGAAGTGTCGCTTCACCTGATTACGCTGCTATTATTTTCGTCATTTTCCGGAAAAGAATCAACCCCTGACTGATTCCCCGGAAAAAGAGGGGATACCCTCCTATTTAACAGAATATCATATGATTGGAAACAACATGTTCAATTTCTTAAAAGAATAGCGTTCAGGTAAAGAAAGTTTTTTTCCTCCTGTGCTATAATGAGTAAAGTTTGAACTGTAGGGAGAGATTCGCTTTGGCTATGAAAGAGAGAACCTGGTTAAGGCTGACGGTGAGTGGCATTTTTTTATTGGCATTTTTAATATTGCTGAGTATTGTCACTATGGAAAAGACTTCTGTGCAGAGAGTGTATGTTACCTTAAGTGAAGTGACGGGGGTAATGACTCTTGTTACGGCAGTTACTGCTGTAACAAAAGATAAGCGGAGAAAATGGATGTTCATAGGAACTGTTTCTTTTCTTGTCACCTGGGCAATGCTGGCTGTTGCGTATGAAATCAGTCTTGATGAAGATACATCCGCCGGCTGGCTGTGGTTTTTTCTTTATTACGTAATAGCCCTGGTTACTATAATTATTCTGAAAAAAGGTGTACGGGAAACGCCGGGGAAAGAACTGCTTTTCCCTGTTACTTTGCTTTTCTTTACAGGAATCCAGCTTGTGTACGTTTTCGCTGTACATATTTTTTGGAATCTTCCCTTCTGAGCAGGGGAACAACGAACGGATCAGACGATACGGACGGGTCCTGGTGGATCGTCCCTAAAGATTGACAGGAGGTTTATATATGAGTTTATACGATTGGATTCTGACCGGAAAAGAGTTCGTGGAAAAGAACGACCTGAGTTATCCCTTCGAAGAAAGAGGCCTTCAGTTCGGTGATGGAGTGTACGAAGTTATCCGGATTTATGAGGGGGAATACTATCTTATCGAAGAGCATGTCGAACGTCTGTACCGTTCTGCAGCAGCAATCAAAATAGACGTACCTTTTCAGAAACAGGAATTATACGCTCACTTGCATGAACTTCTGAATAAAAACAGTGTACGTAATGATGCAACGATGTATCTCCAGCTTACGAGAGGTTCAGCTCCGAGAGACCACGCATTCCCCCTCAACACCGAAGCTAATCTGTATGCGTATGTGAAAGATTTCGCCCGCAACACTGACTCGCTGGAAGAAGGCGCCCCTGCCATTACTATGGAAGATATACGGTGGGAATGGTGTTATATTAAAAGTCTGAATCTGCTTCCGAACGTTCTCGCCAAACAAAACGCCAAGGAACTGGGCGCAAAAGAAGCGATTCTTCATAAAGACGGAATCGTTACGGAAGGAAGTTCCTCAAATATTTACCTGGTGCGGAACGGTAAGGTATATACCCACCCCGCAACGAAACGTATCCTCGGCGGATGCGTGCGCATGAAAATAGAGGAGTTCTGCAAGGAAGCGGACATTCCGTTTATAGAAGAAGCTTTCAGGATGGAAGACTTCGAAGGCGCGGACGAGGTATTTATGACGAGCAGTACTTCGGAGGTACAGCCCCTGACTAAGGTTGATGAGGTGACAATCGGCAATGGCCGGCCTGGTCCGGTAACGAGGAAGCTGCAGGCTGCTTACGAAAAAGATGCGGGAATTACGGGAACGGCAGCGATTTTTTCAAAAGAATAATACTTTCAGAAAAGGCGGGAACACAATGAGTTATCATTCTATAGATGTTTCAAAGGAACAGCTTCGTACAATGGTGGCTTCCATGTTTCTTTCCACATGGATAGTCAATTATCCGAGACAGGAACTGAACGAAGAGTTCGAAGATGTGCGGAATCTTGTGCTGGCTGAATACTACAAAGATTCCATGCAGGAAGAAGTGGAATACCAGCCCCATGCGGACGTTTATGAGCTGAATCAGGAAACGGAAAATAAGTGGATGGAACGCTACGTGCAGGAATATGATGAACATAGTTTCTGGGATCAGCTTATTGAAAAAATGAGCCAGAAAGAAATGATCGATGCCTTTGGGGAGGAAATAATGAATCGCCCGCTGAAGGAAGAAGAAGTGGAAAAACAATTAGAAATAGAAGCGAAAGTGGAAGAGAAACTGGAGAAGAACGGGTTATGGGCTTTAACGTGGGAAGATTGATGACATAAAGTCCGACAAAGCGGGTGACAAAGATGTGAAAAAATTCTTTTCACCCGCACTACTTTCGTGTAGAATATATTTTGGTCCCGAATCTTATTTTTGCTGCAACGTACTGAAAGAACGGTTTCAAACTTATCATACGAACGATGAATAAGTTCACATACTACAATTACAGGAGGTAATTTTATGAAAAAAGGGTTTTTATTATTCCTATTGTTGGGAACGCTTTCTCTTGTGCTGGCTGCTTGTGGCGGCGGTACTTCGAGTAGCGATGAAGGAAGTTCCGATAACGGTGAAGGGGGCGAAAGCGGAGATACAGAGTTCGTGCAGATCCTCACAGGCGGAACGCAGGGTACATATTACCCGCTTGGAGGAGCATTTGCGAATATCCTGACCAGTGAAATAGATAATCTGGAAGCAAACGCTACGTCTACAGGGGCTTCCGTGGAAAATATGAAATCCATGCGTGACGGCGACGGCCAGCTCGCATTCACTCAGACAGACATCGCTTCTTACGCAAAGAACGGAGAAGTTATGTTTGATGAAAAGATTGAAAATCTTCAGGCTATCGGTACTCTTTACCCTGAAACTATCCAAATCGTAACGACGGCTGATACAGGAATAGAATCAGTGGAAGACCTTGAAGGCAAAGTTGTTTCCGTAGGGGCGGTCGGTTCCGGAACTCATGCGAACGCAGAGAACATTCTGGACATTCACGGTCTTTCAATTGAAGACGATATCGAAGCCCGCGACCTTGCTTTCGATGACTCTACGTCCGGAATCCAGGATGGGACGATTGATGCGGCATTCATTACATCCGGTACACCGACGGGTGCCGTAGAAAGTCTGGCGGCTACTTCCGATGTCAACATCGTTCCTGTGGAACAGGATAAAGTCAAAGAACTGATTGACGAGTACGGGTACTATGCTCAGGACGAAATTCCTGAAGGTACTTACGGACTTGAAAAAGCGGTAAGCACGGTAGCTGTTCAGGCTATGCTTGTAACTGATTCCAACTTAAGTGAAGATCTCGTCTATAATATGACAAAAGCTATTTTCGAAAACACAGATCAGGTTCAGCATGCCAAAGGGGAGCAGATTACTGCCGAGAGTGCTCAGGAAGGTGTAGGTATCGATCTTCACCCCGGAGCGAAAAAATATTTTGATGAACAGTAAGAAAAGCCTATAGCAGGGAAAAGGAAAGGGACTGTCAGACAGGATACTGTCCGGCACAGTCCCTTTTCGTCTCTGACAAGAGGACAGGGATACTATGAAAAAATGGATAGTCGCAGTGCTGACTGTCTTGGCAGTCGGTATCCTGCTGGCCTGGATATTCATTCCTTGCCGCTACGTACTTACTGTAACTACGATGCCCGGGGAAGAAAGAGTATATTTTTTGCCTGTATCCGAAAACGATCATTTTCAGCTTCAATTCATCCACTCTGTTCACTTGTCCAGGGTGGTGGAAGAGTATGAAATGAAAGGCCGTTCTTTAAAGCCGGTCCGGCTTATATACGAGGACACGGCGATCGGCATGCCTTCCAATGCAGGGGAAGGGGAGTCGTTTGAAATGAAGAACGGGAAATATTACATCACAAATCTTCAGGGTTCGCATTCCAGTTTAGACCTGAACATAGGTCAGGTGAAGGCGGAACATACTATTAACTATCATGATAATTCTTATTTACTTAAAGATTCCATTGAGGCGGGAAGCTGGGTGCGTATCGCCCCTGCATACGTCTCTAATCTGGAAGTGTGGAGAGGAGTGAAGCTGCAATGAGTGAAACTAACGAATCAGTGGAAAAACAGAAAGAAGTTATGGAAAAGTACGACCCCGAGTCCGGCGTCCGGGAACTCACCGGGAAGATAGCTAAAATAGTATTTATTTTACTACTTTCTTTTTCCGTATTTCAGTTACTTACATCCACCGTCTACCAGGTGCAGGCTCAGATTCTCCGTTCTGTACACGTAGGCTTCGGTCTTGTACTGATTTTTCTGTTGTACCCCGCTACTAAGAAGAATAGAAGCAAAGGGAAAATTGCGTGGTACGATATAGGCCTCGCCATTCTCGGAGGCGGAGTAGGTTTATACTGGCCGCTGTTTTATGAAGATATCGTCCTCCGGGCCGGCGACATGACCCAGCTTGATTTTTACGTGGGAGCTTTGGCGATAGTGCTTGTGCTTGAAGCGACGAGGAGAGCCGTGGGTATACCTATTACGGTTATTGCGGCACTTTTCCTCGCTTACGCGTACTGGGGTCGCCAGATGCCGAGTTTTCTCGTACACAGAGGGGTGGACCTCGATAATCTCGTGCAGTCCATGTTCTTTACTACAGAGGGTATTCTCGGTACACCAATCGCCGTCTCCTCCACGTTCATCTTTTTATTCCTGTTGTTCGGTGCTTTCCTCGTCAAGACGGGAGTAGGTCAGTATTTCAATGACCTGGCTGTTGCTCTGGCAGGTAAAAGAACGGGGGGGCCTGCGAAAGTTGCGATTTTCTCCAGTGCCCTGCAGGGGACGATAAGCGGAAGTTCCGTGGCGAACGTGGTTACGTCCGGATCTTTCACTATCCCGATGATGAAAAAACTCGGGTACCGCCGGGAATTTGCCGGGGGAGTGGAAGCGGCTGCTTCGACAGGAGGACAGCTCATGCCTCCGATCATGGGTGCAGCGGCTTTCCTTATGATCGAATTTATCGGAATCGACTACTGGTCGATTGCTAAAGCGGCTCTCATACCAGCAATTCTGTATTTTACAGGTATCTGGATTATGACCCACTTCGAAGCTAAAAGAACGGGACTGAGCGGCTTGCCGGATGAAGATATTCCGGATAAAAAAGAAGTGCTGAAAAAGCTTTACCTATTGCTGCCGATTGTGGCTATCGTCGTCTTTCTGGCAAGCGGGGTAAGCGTTATGCGTTCCGCCCTTTACGGCATACTGACTGTCATACTGGTAGGTCTGCTGCGGGAGGAGAAATTCAGGAAAATTTACGTCGCTACCTTTGCCGCAGGCTTTGTCGGTTTCGGCATTTACGGCTTTCTGCAAGGCGGATTCTCTATCCTTGACTCCATTATTGCCGGCACGCTCGTAACGATTATAGTGAGCTACCTTTTCGACGGAAATCTCAAGGATACGATTGATGCTCTCGTAAGTGGTGCCAGAACGGCTCTTGGAGTTGTAGCGGCCACGGCGGCGGCAGGTATTATCGTAGGAGTGGTAACGAAAACGGGACTCGGGCTGAAACTTGCCAACAGTCTTGTCACTCTTGCGGACGGTCAGATTCTGATTACGCTTTTCTTTACGATGATTGCCGCTATTATACTTGGTATGGGCTCGCCGACAACGGCTAACTATGTCATCACCTCCACGATTGCAGCTCCGGCTGTCATTCTTCTTGGGGTGCAGGATCTGGCAGCTCACCTGTTCGTTTTCTACTTCGGCATTATAGCGGATATCACTCCGCCTGTAGCGCTTGCGGCGTTCGCAGCTTCCGGTGTTGCGTCTTCCGAACCGATACGAACCGGGCTGAACGCAGCGAAGCTTGCCATTGCCGCATTCATCATCCCGTACATGTTCGTACTTTCACCGGAACTGTTGATGATCGACACGAACGTCGGGGAAGTATCATGGATTCTGTTCACAGCCATAACCGGAATGATGGCTATAGGCGCCGGGCTGGTCGGATACTGGTTCAGAAAAGTGGAATGGTACGAACGGATACCGGCAGTTCTCGGAGGACTCACACTCATTTATCCGGGACTTTGGAGCGACATTATCGGGTTGAGCATATTTGTTATCCTGCTTGCTCTTCAATTCCTCGTTAAAAAAGATGGACTTGGCGTACCGGTTGTGAAAACGACCAGTCAGGGCGTCTGACACAATCAGGTAAAACGAAATAAAAAAGCAAGAGGCGCAGAAATTATTCTGCGTCTCTTGCTTTTTGAGCATCGGACCATAGAAAAGCGACGGGTCGTGCCAGAGGGAAAGTCCATTGAATGAGAGGGCCGAGCAGGAAAACGACCATTAAAGTGCCGATTCCGACCGGACCGCCGAGAAAATATCCGGTGAGGGCCATAGCCCCTTCCATAAGATTACGAACGACCCCTTTGGACTGGTTCGTCCGATTGTTCATCACCATCATGAAATGGTCCAGCGGGATTCTCGGGAACGGGGTACGTAAGTAAAAGGAGATTCCTACGGCCGTGGCAAGGATACCAAGTGCAAAGATACCGGCCTGAGAGTACCAGGCATCAGGATTTACGTTTTCCAAAGTTCCGTAAAGGAAAAAGTCCAGTGTACGCCCACGGATAATACTTGGTATGAGAGATTCATATTGAGGACGTTTTTTTTCTAAAATCGCATTGACGATTAAAAGAATAGTGAATGCGATAATCATAAACGTTCCAACAGTGACAGGGGTATGATACGATAAACCTACAGCTATGCTGTCGCCGGGACCGGCCCCGAGGTTTGATTTAATGATGAGGGCAAGACCGAGACTCGAGACGAGCAGACCGGCCGAATATATGAGAGCTAATAACAAGTAAACCATAGAAGACTCCTTTAACATAAGCTGATAATAGCATACTTATTTGAAGGAAGATTGTAAAGAAAAGAGGGAAAAACTGTGAAATTCATTATTATTACAGGGGACTCGAAAGGTCTTGGAGAAGCAGTGGCAAAACGATGGATGGAAGATGGGGTGTCGGTGATCGGCATTTCACGTACGTATAACGGAACGTTAAAAGAAACTGCCGACAGCTGCGGGGTCTCCTATCGTCATTACGAATGTGATCTTACAGATGAAGCGGCTACGAATAATACGCTTGCGGCAGTACACAATTATCTGCAGAGAGAAGACGTGGAAGCACTTACGCTTCTTAATAATGCAGGGATGGTGGGGCCGATTGAAAAAGTCGGAGCTCTTGATATACCAGCCGTAGATCGGCACATACGTTTGAACGTCTCCGTACCTGTTCTGCTTGCCAATTATATTCTTGGATTGGCGAATGAGTGGGAAGTGCCTTTAACACTTGTGAATATCACCTCAGGAGCAGCCGGGAAGACGACGGAAGGCTGGAGCGTGTACAGTGCCGGAAAAGCCGCTATTGATCGATTTACTGCCATTACAGCTAAAGAACAGGAACAGAAGAGTCATACGATCCTCGCCTACAGTCCCGGGGTAATGGATACGGATATGCAGGAAGAAATACGTTCTGCATCCGAGGATTCATTTAAAGATGTAGAAAAGTTCCGGGAACTGAAAGAGAAGGGTGAATTGACTTCTCCTGAACGGGTGGCTGAAGTTCTCCGTAATCTCCTTAAAGAGGAACCGGTACAAAACGGCGAAGTCTATAAACTCTATGATTACATTGATAAATATTAAAAAGAATCCAAAGAAACAATAAAACAGAGACAAAAGACCGGACATTGGATTGTCCGGTCTTTTGTCTCTGTTACTTCCGCAAGGATAAAAGAACATCGTACAGCTTTTCCGGGGGCCACAGCCTGCCGGGATCAGGAAGACCTGAATGCTTTCTTTTCTTCCTGCCGGGCGAGCTGTTTTTTATCTATATGGTTATTTTTTAGGAACATATAGAACGAAGCGCTGAATATAATGACGTAGCCGATAACGCTCCATAATGTAGGAATCTGTCCGAACAGTACAATGCTGAGCAGGGCGGAATATACCACAGTGGAGTAGAAGAATATAGAAATTTCACTGGCCGGGGCGAATTTGTAGGCCAGCGTAACTCCGAATTGGCCCACCGTTGCGAATGCGCCGGCAAGCAAAAGAAAAATCCACTGTTGTACACTCATCGGTTCGTAAAAGAATATTGTAAAAGGGAGAAGCAGCACAGTAGTAAAGAAGGAGAAGTAGAAGACCACCGTATAATGTTTCTCCTTATTTCCAAGTACCCGCAGCATAGTATAAGCTCCGGCAGCAAAAACCGCTCCCAGCACCCCGATAATGTAAGGAAGGACCTGGACAGAAAATTCCGGCTGGATGATGAACAGCGTTCCCAGGAAAGCGATGATAATAGAAACAATCTGATACTTCCGTGCATGTTCCTTAAGAAAGATGCCGGAGAAAATAATAAGAATGAACGGACTCAGTTTGTTCAGCATTTCCGCATCCGAAAGGACGAGATGATCGATAGCGTAGAAATTCATTACAATCCCTACTGCTCCAAGTGAGGAGCGGGAAAGAAGCAGTTTCTGGTTCTCCCGTTTTCCGAAAATCCTGTCTTTGTGCTTTAGCACGAATCCAAGTGTTATGGCAGCTGCCACTATATTTCGGAAGAAAGCCTTCTGCACAGTGGGGAGGTCCCCGGAAAGTTTAACGAAAGCCCCCATCATAGAAAAACCGAGCGCTGATATAAGCAATAATAATATCCCTTTATTCCGGTCAGACATAATTCTTCCTCCTCTTTCTTTAACCCTTTCCAAAAAATTCACTTTCCCTATCCTATTATAAATAGAAGGGGAAAGGAAGAGATTTGCTTTAAGGATGTCAGTCTCTGTTTACGAAAGAAGGAAGAATTTTCTGCTTTACTATTTTCCAACCTGTCCAGGCATAAAGGGAGAAGCTCGACAGCCCGAAAAGAAAAGCTATTGCGGGATTCTGCATTACCGGTACCTTCCACATGAGGAGAAGTACCGGAATGGTGAATACTGCTGTCACAATCAGCAGAAGAAGGTTGATGAACCGGTGCTGAAATACTTCTTCTTCACTCTCCCATGTGAGTTTCGGTTCGTTCATGTCCAGAGCTGTGGCGATAATGGATATTGACAAGATCAGCACATAGGATAGAACCAGCCAACCGGCCCAGAGAGGAAAAGGTAAAGAGAACACAAATCCGATGGTCAAAGCGAACAGAGTGAATGCTGAGGCAGGGATGATGAAAGCCACCAGCAGTTTACTTTTTAAAAGTTCGGTAAACGGAATCGGAAAAGACCGAAATTCATAAAGAGTTTTTCCTTCCCTGGAGAAAGAGCTGGTACCTGCTGTACTCGTAGCTCCGATAAGAGCGGAAAAAGCGAGCAGGAGAGGGAGGATGACGTTGGTCTCCAGCCCGGCTGCCCCTTCTGTCCAGGATGAAAAAGAACTGCCGCCGTCGACAAATGGAAAGATGAGCAATAATAATGGAGCAAAGAACTGGTGACCGAGAATCTGGGTAACGTAAACGGGAGTACGCACAATCGTTTTGATGTCCCTGCGGGCGAGTGAGTGGAACATACTTTTCCTTCGGGCGACATTTCTTTTGGATGAAGAGGAACGCACCCCTCCACTCAGGCCGCGAACCCCTTTAAAATAGAGCGTATCACTGAAATAAAGAAATAAGAACGTCCCTGAGGCCGTCATGATAAGGAGGCCGGTAAGAGCAAGGATGCCGCTTACGCTGAAGGGGGAAGCGAGTGCCATGGCGGCAAGCTTTGCGTTCGGTACCCAGCCCGTCAGTGCGGCAAGAAGTTCACCGTCGCCGATCACGGCAGAAAGACTGCCGTCGTCCCCTGGAGAATCCTGTCTGACAAGCACGTTAACGGCCAGAATGAGCGCAAAAGAAAGCAGACCTCCGATTGCTTTGGCCCGGTCTTTATATCTGGATATGTTAATGAAACGCATGACGAACATGAGTAAAGAGCTCACGAGCAGAAACGGAAGAATCGGAAATATCGTCCATATAATAAAAGCGTAAAGAAAAAATAGAAACCCGCTTCCTGCCTGAAGCATGTACATAAGCAGAAAAGGAGCGGTTATGACAGTATTCCATACATAACCCCGCAGAAGTGGGGAAGCGGATTTCCCTATAATAATCTGAGAAGGCTTCAACGGCAGTGGTAGGTATCCCTCTATGCTGTCTGAAAGATAAAATGTATTTATAGCCGGTATGAAGGTGGTGACAATAAGAAGGCCAGTGGCAACAAGGAAAATCAGCCCCAGCAGTGCCGGCTCATTCCCGGAAACGGAAAGGATTGAGAACGTCTCCTTAAAAAGAGTGTACGTAAGATTGTAAACCAGTACAGCTATCGGTATAGCAAGTACGAAAAGGAGCACTCTGAGGGCACTGCCCTTTCCTTTTCGAAAAAATTCCATTTTAACGATGATGTTCATAAGGAGGTAAGCTTTATGCATCGTTCGTCAGCTCCAGAAATAGGCTTTCCAGGTTTCTTCCTTCCTGGAATTCCTGCCTCATATCACTCATTTCCCCCTGAAAGCGCAGGCTTCCCTCATCGATGATGGCCACTTCGTCACACAGCTGTTCTACGACTTCGAGTACGTGAGAGGAGAAAAAAACGATTTTTCCTGCGTCCGCCTGTTCTCTCATAAGTTCTTTCAGGGCATTTGCCGATTTCGGATCCAGTCCTGTGAGCGGCTCATCAAGAATCCATACATCCGGCTGGTGAATAAGCACTCCGAGCAGCACAACCTTTTGTCTCATTCCATGGGAATAAGTATGGAGCTTATCCTCCAGAGCTTCGTTTAGCTGAAGGAGAGAGGCATAGCGGGCGAGTCGCTCTTCTCTTACTTCTTCCGGGACATCATAAACATCGGCAATGAATTCCAGGTACTCTCTTCCTTTTAACCGCAGAAAGGAGTCGGACGTATCCGGGACGTAACCGAATTGTCGTTTAGCTTCGAGCGCGTCTTTTTCAATATCTTTTCCGTTAATGGAAATACTCCCCTCGTCTACAGGAAGTATACCGGTGATCATTTTAATCGTGGTGGATTTGCCTGCCCCGTTCGGTCCGAGGAACCCGAAGATCTTCCCTGGGGTCACCCGTAAATCAAGGTTATGTACAGCCGTTTTCCCGGCATATCGTTTAGTTACATTGTGTAATTCAAGCACGGAAAGCTCCTTTCTTTTTTACTGTAATACGAATTCAGGGTGTGACGGTTTCAATTCGAGTGCTGATATTATAATATAAGTAATGGAATAATTGTTCAAAACATAAAATGACGGATCGATACAGGAGAAAGGATGGAAAAGATGATTAAACGGAAAAGTAAAAGAGAAATTGAAAAGATGAAAGAAGCAGGAGAGCTTCTCGCTTCTGTCCACAAAGAATTGCGCTCCTTCATCAAACCGGGTGTAACTACCATGGAAATCGAGCAGTTCGTGGAACGCTACCTGGACAAGCATGGAGCCACCGGAGAACAAAAAGGCTACCAGGGTTATGAGTACACCACCTGTGCTAGTATCAACGACGAAATTTGTCACGGTTTTCCCAGAAAGGAAAAACTGGAAGAAGGGGACATCGTTACGGTGGACATGGTGGTCAAACTGAACGGATTCCTCGCTGATTCGGCGTGGACTCATCCCGTGGGTGAAATCAGCGAGGAAGCACGGAAACTTATGGATGTATCCAAAACTTCCCTATATAGAGGGATAGAAGCTGCGCAGGTCGGCAACCGCATCGGAGATATCGGCCACGCTATCCAGTCTTATGCGGAAGGGGAAGGATATTCCGTAGTCCGGGAGTTTACGGGCCACGGCATCGGAGAAACTATACACGAAGATCCTTATATACCGCACTTCGGTGAAGCGGGTAAAGGAGCCCGTCTGAAGGATGGTATGGTGATTACCATTGAACCGATGATCAACGTCGGCGACTGGCAGAGTAAAATGGATGATAATCAGTGGACCGCAAGAACGGTCGACGGGTCGCTATCGGCGCAATATGAACACACTATCGCAATTACAAAAGAAGGGCCGTTCATTCTTACGGCCCAGGAAGATGAGTAGTTCCCGGGTTTTGGGGGGCACATAAAGCGTACAGGGAGGACCTGTACGCTTTTATTATACCAATAAAAAAGAAAACTGCTTCAGCAGCAGTTATTTTTGGACCCTGGAGGCCTGAGGGCCCCGGCGTCCTTCCTCTATTTCGAATGTAACCGGCTGTCCCTGCTTCAACGTTTTGTACCCTTCTTCGTCAATCGCAGAAAAATGGACAAAAACCTCTTCATTTCCGTCTTCAGTTTCGATAAAACCGAACCCTCTGTCATCGCTGAACCACTTCACGCGTCCTTTGATCATGACAAGCCCCCTTTATTCCGCTGAATTGTATTTAGTTTACCACTATATGCGTATGAAATAAATGCGACCTTTCATTATTTTACAAAAACATAAAAAACGGAAGTCTCCCTGTCAGGAAACTTCCATTTTTGCTTCAGACTTTTTTGACAGGGTTTTGCCGGTGAAACCCGAAATAATTGTAAGAAGCGGGGACAGGAGACAGAAAAAAGCGAACGGCAGATACTCAAGGACCGGTACGCCAAGCACACCGGCCATAAATACTCCACATACACTCCAGGGAACGAGAGGGTTGATCACCGTCCCGGCATCCTCCAGGGTGCGGGAGAGGTTCTTCCTGGCAAGGCCGACTCTGTCGTACACATCCTGGAAAGCTTCTCCAGTCAGCAGAATCGAAAGGTACTGTTCCCCAACCGTAACGTTGATTCCGATAGCCGTAAAAGCGGTGGCGATCGTAGCTGATCGCACGGACTGCAGCCCTTTCTGCGCACTTTGGAGAATGCTCGGTATTATCCCCGTAGTGAAGAAAAGACCACCGAGAGCAAGGGCAAGGATGACGATGGAGATGGTGAAGAACATTCCGTTCATGCCACCTCTTGAGAGCATATCCGTCAGCCCTTCGTTTTGTGTTTCAATCTCAAAACCGCTAAACCAGGAACTGAGTACTGCACCCCACTCCATCGTTCCCCGTAAGCCTGCAATGATGGTAGCTGTAATACTCGTGACCGAGAGAGAAACGAAAGCCGGACGTTTGGTAACAGTGAACAGGACGAGAACAGCGAGAGGAATCCAGGAACTCCAGTGGATCAGGCCGGTACTTAACAGCCCTTCTTCAAAAGGAGATAAAGTGGCTCCGCGGCTGCTTCCCGGAGAAAGAAAAGCAAAAAGGATAAAAGTGATGATGAACGCCGGTACAGTAGTCCACATCATGTTTTTTATGTGATCGAACAGATCGACTTTCACTACGGTGGAGGACAGGTTGGTCGTATCGGACAGAGGAGACATTTTGTCTCCGAAAAATGCACCCGAGACGATAGCGCCGGCCATAACTGCCAAAGAAAGGTCAGTAGTCTGTGCAGCTCCCATAAAAGCTACCCCGACCGTAGCAGCTGTAGTGAACGAACTGCCGAGAGCCACTCCTGTAAAGGCGGTGATGGTAAATACTAAAGCGTAGATGAACGGACCGCCTGTCAGAGAGAAGGCGACACTCATTAGAGCAGGAATAGTTCCGCTCGCCATCCAGCTGGCTATTAAAATACCGATAACGAAAAAGAGCAATACAGCCGGCATTCCGGATTGAGCTCCCTGTACCATCCCATGCTGTAATTGATCAAAGCGGAATTTCCTCACCGTACCGTAGGCTAAAAGAATAAGAATCCCGATGAGAATAGGAGTGTGAGGAGTGCTTTCCAGACTGATAATGAAAAAACTGATGACTGAAATTATAAAAAGAAGGACAATGACGGACTCAGTCAGACCCGGTAATTTTTTAGGCTGTAAGTATAACACTGAAAAAACCTCCTGATGATTGATCGATTGCTTTTATGCTTAGACGCTTTTGTGTATTGAAGTATATGAATTTACTATAGAGCAGGTGCGAAGCTGTGTCAACGAAGGAGAAAGAAAATGAGGAAAAGGAAAAATCACTCTAACTATTCACCCCGGATATAATGTATAATATTAGAAAATATTACTGAAATGGAGGGATGATGTGGCGGAGGTTAGTGAAAGAATCACCATTTCCGGCAGAGGAAAAATGTTCAGAAAAGGTTTCGTCGCCGGATCACCGATCATTTTTGGATACATACCTATTGCCCTTACTTACGGGGTGCTTGCTTATCAGTCGGGTCTTACTCTTTTTGAACTGACGTTCATGAGTGCGGCTGTGTTTGCCGGAGCCGCGCAATTTCTCGGAGTTTCGATGGTAGCGGCGGGGGTAAGCGCTGCAGAAATTATTATAGCCGTGTTCGTATTGAACTTCCGCCATTTTGTTATGAGTCTTTCTTTTGTAAACCAGATGAAAGCTCATGCGAAGAAGCGGAAACTTCCCCTAACATTATTTTTGACCGATGAAACATTTGCTATTTCTTCCATTCATAAGAAAGAGGCGAAAGAACCTCATGCGTTCTGGTTTTACGGTGGAGTAATGATGGCTGCATACAGCGCTTGGGTACTTGGTTCCCTTGCCGGGGGTCTTCTCGGCAATGTCATGCCGAAAGCACTCAGTGACAGCATGGGTATCGCTCTTTACGCTATGTTTATCGGGCTCCTCGTACCTTCATTGAAGACCTCCATAGCCGTCGGAGGTATAGCCGGGGCAGCCATGATTATCAACAGTACAGCTCAGTGGGCAGGACTTACTGCCGGGTGGTCCATCGTCATAGGGACGATTCTGGGAGGACTGCTCGGTGTATTTCTCCTGCCTGATGAAGAGGAGGAAGAAGAATGATCCTTTGGATGATTTTAGGAATGAGTGTCGTTACTCTGGTGCCAAGGTTCGCTCCGGTTTTCATCATGGATAGACTTGAGCTGCCTCCGTGGGGGAGAAGATGGCTTGCAGCTATCCCCTACGCAGCGCTCGGAGCGCTTATTATCCCGGGGATATTCACGGTGATAGACGGCAAGCCCTGGGCAGGCATGGCCGGCGGGGCGGCAGCCGTCCTTGCAGCCTGGCTGCGTGCCCCGATAATGGTCACGGTGCTGATTGCAATTATAACGGTACTTTTAATCAGCCATCTTTAACCGTGATATGGTTCCGTATGAATATGAGCGTAAGAAATGTGATGATTTTTTTCGAGAAGTATTTCTATCTCATCCGTAATATCATGGGCTTTCTGGACGGTGATGTCCGGAGATACGAGAATGATTACGTCGACGAGCGTTTCATTACCCTGGAGACGGGCTTTGACGTCAGCCACCTTGTTCACTTCGGGGTGGGACGAGATAGTCGATTTGATTTCATGAAGTTCATCTTCATCGAACCCGTCCGTTAACAGGTGAGTCGCGTCCGTGAAAATATCCCACGACGTTTTTAAAATAACGGCGCCGACGATGACAGCTGCAGCTGGATCCATCCAGAGCATGCCGGACATCGTACCGAAAATACCCACTGCGGCTCCGATACTCACAAGAGCGTCCGATCGGTTGTCCTGGGCTGCGGCGTATAAAGCCCGGCTGCTTACCTGGCGTGACAATCGGAGGTTGAAACGGTACACACCGTACATAATGACCGCTCCTGCAATCGCTGTCCACCCCGTGAGCAGGGACGGTTCTCCAAACTGACGATTGACGATCGTTTCGCCTGCCCCGAAAAGTACTTGAATACCGATAGTAGCCATAATGAAGGCAGCAATCAGAGAAGAAATGGTTTCAGCCCTGGAGTGGCCGTAGTGGTGATCGCTGTCCGGAGGTTTCCGGGAGATGCGCAGGCCGATCAGCACAGCCAATGAGGCGATTATGTCCGTTGTATTATTTAATCCGTCTGCCCGTAAGGCATCGGACGATCCGACCTGTGCTATGATCAGTTTCGATATCGATAATACGACATAAGCGATAATGCTGACCCAGGCACCTGTTTCTCCTTTTTTCCACTGGTTGTTTTCCATCGATTATCTCTCTCCTTACCATCCTTCTATCATAGCAAATATACCACAGGCAGGCTAACAGCATTAAAGAAAGAGGAAAAGGCGAAATTGAAGCAATATTGACAACAATATAAAATTTCGCAAGGGAGAGCAGTGTGGGATTAAAAGATTCTTCGTCTAAATAGTTTTAAGTTGAGATAATTAGGTTATTGTAAGTAGTGTGGTCGGAACAGTGCGTGGCTCGTCCCCGGTGCTGATACCGACGAAAATATCGCTGGGAGGTATTATTTTTATGGCAATTAAGCTGGCTGTTATTTATTACAGTTCTACAGGTACGAACTATCAGATGGCTAAGTGGGCAAAAGAGGAAGCCGAGAAAGAAGGAGCGGAAGTTAAGCTCGTGCGTGCTCCTGAACTTGCTCCTATGGCTGCTATTGAAAAGAACCCTGCTTGGAAAGAACATTACGAAGCTACGAAAGACGTAGTCCCTGAAGCGAAAGTGGAAGATCTGGAATGGGCAGATGCGTTTGTTTTCAGTTCACCGACACGTTTCGGAAGCGTACCTGCACAACTGAAACAATTCTTTGATATGGCAGGTGGCCTATGGGCTCAAGGAAAACTTGTCAACAAAGTGGCTACAGCCATGTCTTCCGCTCAAAACCCTCACGGAGGACAGGAAGCGACTATTCTGAACATTTATACCACTATGTATCACTGGGGTGCTATCGTCGTACCTACAGGTTACTCGGACGATACGATTTTCGCAGCAGGCGGAAATCCGTATGGAACAAGTGTAAGTGTAGATGGCGAAGGCAATATGAAAGAAGATGTCGAAGGAGCGGTACGCCACCAGGCTAAACGTACCGTGCAGATTGCAGAAAAAATTAAACAGTAAAATAACCAGACAGTGCCGGCAGGAAAAGATTTCTGCCGGCCTTTTTATGTTTCAAAAGAGAGAAAGCGGGTATATTATAATTAAATATTCAGAAAATTGTTGCTAAATCATCTGTTATCTTGCATAATGGAAAAAAGGATTGAGGGGGTAATCTCATGAGGAAGCAAAAGAGTGTATACGTTCTTCGACGGTTCCCGGCATACAAAGGAAAAAATATTACTGCAAAACGAGAGTTGTCCTACGGTATTAAGCTGGCTTCCCGGTTATTTCTGGACCAGATGGTATATGAATTCAACAAAAACCGCCTGGATGCCGCTATAAACGAAGCTATTGACAATGATGACAGAGCTGCTTTCGAGCGACTATCCGTACATTATCAGCCCTACACCTGGGAATAACATAAGTTCGGTCAACGAAAAGTGTACCTGCAACGAGTGGGTACGCTTTTTGTTATGTTTCAGAAGCGGTTATACAGGCGAATGGTTTTCATGATATAGTGGGTAAGGATATTTTTTATAAAAAGGCGGGTACATAAAATATGAAAAAATCTGTAGTGGCGGCAATTATAGGCTTGGGACTTCTGCTTGCCGGTTGTGCCGGTGAAAATACTGCGGAAGATAACGGGGCAGAACCGGAGAAGTCCGGAGAGGAACAGACGAGCAGTAAAGGAAGTACTGACCAAAAGGACAGTAGTGGCGATAGTCAGGCAGGAAACGGTAATAAAGAGGAAACGGGTCAGGACGATAGCGATGAAAATGAAAGCGGAGGAAACAAAGAGACAGGTAAGAGCCGGAAAACCTCAGAAGATGGAAGTATGATCGAAGTAGAGGAGCCTGAAAGAATTGATGTAATAGTTAATAAGCAGAGAAAGCTGCCGGAAGGGTACGAAACTCCGAACCTGACCGTGCCGGATGTTCCGTTCTCTTTTGAAGAGTTTCATCCGAAAAAGCAGATGAGGAAAAAGGCAGCTGTGGCTCTCGAAGAGTTGTTCCAGGCAGCAGAAGAGGACGGTTTGGAACCTGTCGCTGCTTCCGGCTACCGTTCTTATGAACGACAGAAAGCGATTTACGAAAACTCCGTAGCGGAAAATGGAAGAGAATATGCGAATCGTTATTCCGCTAAGCCGGGGACGAGCGAGCACCAGACCGGGCTTGCCATGGACGTAACGTCTGCTGAAATGGGTTTCGGACTTGATGAGTCTTTCGTAAATACAGAAGAAGGTCAGTGGCTGAAGGAAAATGCGCACCGTTTCGGCTTCGTCATTCGTTATCCCGAGGGCAAGTCGGATATCACCGGGTACGCCTATGAACCCTGGCATCTGCGTTTTGTAGGAAAAGAGCTGGCGGGTAAAGTGCACGCGGAGAATGTGACGCTTGAAGAATATTTTGGGCTGTATCCTGCCAATCAGTGATAATATGGATTTAAAAACTCCCGGGCTTCTCGCGTCCGGGAGTTTTTCTTTCGGTCAGAGTGCCAGTCCGACACGCTTATTTTTATAGTCGGGAGAAATTATTTCGCGGACGGCGACCTCCGCTACATCAGGGACCGGAGCTCTTTTACCGTTTTCGGGTAAATAATCAGCTTCTTCACGGAGAGGACCCCCCGATTCTTCATCCGGCAGGTAAGTCGGACAAAGAATCGTCCAGCTCCTGTCACTGTTTTCAAATTCCCGGTAAACTTTTTCATGCTCTTTTGCAGCGAACGTAATTCTCCGTTTCGACTCGTCTGTCTGATATCTCAGCTTACCTTCTTCCGTCCGGCTGTTCAAAATGCCCGCCGTACCAATCGTAACTATGCGAGGAATATTGTATTCCTTCATTATTTCGAGGCAGGTCGGAGTGAACTCCGATAACGTCGTCGTTTTATCGGTTCCAAGAGCACTGAACACCACATCTGCATGTTCCAGAGTTTTCCGGAGGGCTTCCGGGTCCAGTACGTTCCCCTCTATACGGTTTATATCGTCATTGAGCAGACCGGAAGCTTTCTTGCTGTCTCTGACGAGAGCGGACACAGTGTGCTGCTCAGCAAGTTTATTTGCAACTCTGTGGCCTACTCTCCCTGTCGCTCCAAGTATTGCTATGTGCATATGTATTCCTCCTTCTTGTTCTATCATTCCCGATCCAAATGCAAATTAAGCGGTTTTCCAAGTTTTTGCGGAGTTTGCATCAAAAAGGTGATAGTTCGATTGAAAGTTGATACAATTAAATGGAACCATTTTAAGGAGGGATCATCAAGTGGAATATCGTATTGAAAAAGACACATTAGGGGAAATGAAAGTACCGAAAGATAAATACTGGGCGGCCCAGACGCAACGGAGTAAAGAAAATTTTCCGATCGGTGACGAAAAAATGCCGAAAGAAATCATTGAAGGATTCGCTATCCTGAAAAAAAGTGCAGCCCGCGCGAACGAAGAACTCGGTCTTCTGGAGAAAGACAAAGCGGATGCTATCGCATATGCAGCAGATAAAATTACGGCAGGCGAACTGGACGACCACTTTCCACTCGTCGTGTGGCAGACCGGAAGCGGAACGCAGTCCAACATGAACGTAAACGAAGTCATCGCATACGTCGGCAGTGAATGGCTTGAAAAAGAAGGAAAAGAAACCCGTCTTCATCCGAATGATGACGTGAATAAATCCCAGAGTTCCAACGACACGTATCCTACAGCGATGCACATTGCAGCTGTACGTAAAGTGGAAGATGTGCTGCTCCCGTCTTCGGAACAGTTAAAGAAGACATTGAAAGAAAAAATGGAAGCGTTTAATGACATCGTTAAAATCGGCCGGACTCACCTTCAGGATGCCACTCCTCTGACCCTTGGCCAGGAAATAAGCGGATGGCACAGAATGCTTGAGAAAACGGAAAAGATGCTGACTGAAAGCATTACATACGTAAAAGAACTGGCCATCGGGGGAACAGCGGTCGGCACAGGTCTGAACGCTCATGTGGACTTTTCCGAAAAAGTCGTTTCCTATATCAACAAGGATACGGGGAAAGATTTTATTTCGGCACCTAATAAATTTCATTCCCTTACCTCTCATGATGAACTCGTACATGCGCACGGAGCTGTAAAAGCACTGGCAGCGGATATGATGAAAATCGCCAATGACGTTCGCTGGCTCGGCAGCGGACCACGTTCGGGTATCGGGGAAATTACGATTCCGGCTAACGAGCCGGGGAGTTCTATAATGCCCGGAAAAGTCAACCCGACTCAAAGTGAGGCAGTAACGATGGTTGCAGCCCAGGTTATGGGAAATGATGCGACTATCGGTTTTGCAGCAAGCCAGGGTAACTTCGAGCTGAACGTTTTCAAACCTGTAATTGCCTATAACTTCCTTCAGTCGTCCCAAATTCTTGCAGACAGTATAAAGAGTTTCGACGAACGCTGTGTACAGGGACTGGAACCGAATATAGAGAAAATCGAAGAATATCTTCGCGATTCGCTCATGCTTGTAACAGCTCTTAACCCGCACATTGGATACGAAAATGCTGCGAAAATAGCGAAAACTGCTTTCGAAAAGAATCAGAATCTGAAAGAAACGGCAGTAGAGCTCGATTTACTGACAGAAGAGCAGTTTGAGGAATATGTTAAACCTGAAGAAATGACGAAACCGAACGCAAAATAAACGGGGGAATAGAGAATTACAGAAGCCTGAGAAGGGAGCGGTCCCTTCTCAGGTTTTTTTATAATGAATAATTCATATCTTTTTGAATAAACATTAATGATTATGGATAATTATTTCTTTTAATTATTAACAGAAACAGAAAGTTTATATTTTTTTAAAATAAAATGTCAACGTTTACAAAGTTGTCGTAACAGCGATCCATTAATTGGATAAAAATTAACCCGCGTGCAAAATTCCGTATTTTATACTATAATTATGCAACACTACTGTAAGCATAATTTTCTTAATTTTCAAAAATAAATAATCGTTCATCAGGAGGTTTTAAAACATGGAAAAAAGAGGATACCCTGCTGCCCAGGGATTATACCATCCGGATTTTGAACACGAAGCCTGCGGTATCGGAATGATAGCGAACATAAACGGTTCGAAATCCCACGATATCGTAAATAACGCGGTTACCATTCTTTGTAACCTGGAACACCGCGGGGGACAGGGAGCGGATGTCAGTACAGGAGACGGCGCAGGAATTATGACCCAGATCCCCCATTCTTTCTTCGAGAAACAATGCGAAAAAGAGGATATATATTTACCGGAAGCCGGGAAATATGGGGTCGGGATGGTTTTTCTTCCGAGAGACCGTAATTCCCGTCAGGAAGCCAAAAAGATTTTTGAAGGACTGGTAGAGAAAGAAGGACAGAAATTCCTGGGATGGAGGTCTGTGCCGATTAATGCTTCTTTCGTCGGTGATAACGCTAAAACGACCATGCCTTACATTTCACAATTGTTTATTGAACCGGATGATACTATCGAAAGTCGCATAGAATTTGAAAGGAAGCTTTACGTTATTCGGAAGCAGGCATTGAAAGCTTTGGAGAAAAACGATAAATTCAAAGAATTCTATATGTGCAGCCTATCCACGACCACTATCGTCTACAAAGGCATGTTGATCCCCGAACAGCTTGACTCTTTCTATATTGATTTGAATCACCCCACATTTAAAACTGCTTTCGCCATGGTCCACTCACGTTTCAGTACAAATACTTTCCCCTCGTGGAAAAGATCCCACCCGAATCGCTATACTATTCATAACGGGGAGTTCAATACGCTGCGCGGAAACGTAAACTGGATGCGGGCCCGCGAAAAAATGTCTCAATCAGAAGCATTCAACGATGAGGAACTTAAAAAAGCTTTGCCCGTCATTGATGAGGACGGGAGTGATTCTTCTATGTTCGATAATGCCCTTGAATTTATGTATTTATCAGGAAGATCGCTGGCGCATTCCGCGATGATGATGATTCCTGAACCGTGGGCCAACGACGAGACGATCCACCCGAAGAAACGGGATTTTTATGAATACCATAGCACTCTTATGGAACCATGGGACGGTCCTGCGGCCGTCTGTTATACAGACGGCAGACAGATAGGGGCCTGCCTCGATCGGAACGGCCTTCGCCCGGCCAGATATTACGTTACCAAAGACGGAATGATTGTGCTCGGCTCTGAAGTGGGGGCACTCGATATCTTTGCTGATGATATCGAATACAAAGGCCGTCTCCATCCCGGTAAGATGCTTTTGGTTGACCTCGAGGAGGGCCGGATTATTCCGGATGAGGAGATTAAATTAGGCATAGCTGAAGAGGAACCGTACGGAAAGTGGCTCAAAGAGAATAAATACGATTTATCCGATTTTCCGGAACTCGAAGCCGACGCGCCGCAAATTACCGGAGATGATCTGATCTCCTGGCAGCTGGCTTTCGGTTACACGACAGAGGAGCTCAATAAGATCATCAAGCCTCTGGTTCTTGACCGGAAAGATCCGGTAGGTTCGATGGGATATGATTCCCCTCTCGCTGTCCTTTCGAAAAAACCACAGCTGCTTTACAACTATTTTAAACAACTTTTCGCCCAGGTGACCAATCCGGCTATCGATGCAATAAGGGAGAAAGTTATTACGATGACGGAGACGACCATCGGAAAAGAAGGAAGCGTCGTGAATCCGAAGCCGGAAAGCTGTCGACATCTGAAACTCGATACCCCGGTACTGACGAATGAGCAGCTTTGGAAAATCGAAAATCAGAACATAGAAGGGTTTGAAAGCGGGAAGTTGTCCCTTCTTTTTGAAAAGGATGGCCGGGATCGCGAAATGGAAAAAGCCCTGGAACGGCTGTTCAAAGAAGCGGACAAAGAAGTGGAGAAAGGCACGACCTTTCTTATTTTGTCGGACAGGGGTGTGAACAGAGACTATGTAGCCATTCCGGCCCTGCTTGCCGTTTCAGGACTGCACCATCACCTCATTCGCGAGGGCGTCCGTACTAAAGTCAGTTTAATACTTGAATCGGCAGAACCGAGAGAAGTCCACCATTTCGCTACCCTGCTCGGGTACGGGGCGGAAGCTGTAAATCCTTATCTTTCTTATGAGACGCTCCGTGATCTGGTGGCACGCGGGGAGATTCCGGATCGCAGCTACGACCGGAGTGTTCTCGACTACGTAAGCAGTGTTACGGATGGAATCGTCAAAGTACTTTCGAAAATAGGTATATCCACTATTCAGAGCTACCGTGGTGCTCAGATTTTCGAAGCGGCAGGCATCAGTTCGGACGTGATAGATAAGTATTTCACGAGAACAGCTTCCCGGCTCGGGGGCATCGGACTGGAAACTATAGAGCAGGAAGTGCGCATGCGTCACGACCGGGGCTTTGAAGCCGAGCGGCTGCAGTCGAAGATGCTGGACCCGGGAGATGAATTCCAGTACAGAATGAACGGGGAAGATCATCAATACAACCCCCAGACCATTCATACCCTGCAACGGGCAGCCAGAACCAATGATTATAAACTGTTTAAGAAATACACGAAGATGCTCACGGACGAAACGAATAATCTGCAGTCCCTCCGCGGGCTCATCAAGTTCAAGGATCGTGCATCAGTTCCTCTCGATGAAGTGGAGCCGGTGGAAGAAATTGTGAAACGGTTCAAAACAGGAGCGATTTCCTACGGTTCCATTTCACAGGAGGCCCATGAAGCTCTGGCTGTAGCCATGAACAAACTGGGAGGTCGGAGCAATACAGGAGAAGGCGGAGAATCACCTGACCGGTTCCTCCCGGATAAAGACGGGATCTCAAGGCGCAGTGCCATTAAACAGGTGGCTTCCGGCCGTTTCGGAGTAACGAGTCACTACCTGGTGAATGCGGACGAAATTCAGATCAAAGTATCTCAGGGCGCAAAACCTGGAGAAGGGGGGCATTTGCCCGGGAAGAAAGTGTACCCGTGGATTGCGGAAGTGAGGGGCGCGACTCCCGGGGTGGAATTGATTTCTCCTCCTCCTCACCATGACATTTATTCGATCGAAGATTTAGCGGAACTGATCCATAACCTGAAAAACGCGAATCCGGAAGCACGCATCAGTGTCAAACTGGTATCGGCCGTAGGAGTAGGCACGATAGCTGCCGGTGTGGCCAAGGGCCGGGCTGACCTTGTACTGATCAGCGGCTATGACGGGGGCACAGGCGCCGCTCCCCGGACGAGTATCAAACATGCAGGGATGCCTTGGGAAATCGGAGTTGCAGAAACTCACCAGACTCTCCTTCTGGACGGACTCAGGGACCGGATTACAGTGGAGACGGACGGTAAATTGATGACGGGACGTGATGTCGTCACGGCCGCTCTTTTAGGAGCGGAAGAGTACGGATTTTCCACAGCACCTCTCGTAGTTCTCGGCTGTATTATGATGCGTGTCTGTCACCTGGATACCTGCCCGGTCGGAGTGGCCACCCAAAATCCGGAGCTACGGAAGAAGTTTATAGGGGATGCTGATCACGTCGCGAATTTCATGCGTTTCATAGCAGAAGAAGCAAGAGAAATTATGGCAGAGCTCGGTTTCCGGACGGTGAATGAAATGATCGGTCGTAATGACGTTCTCGAAAGGAAAGCGGATGTGGACCACTGGAAAGCCAAAGACGTGGACTTATCAGCTCTTCTTTATCGACCGGAAACAGGATCGAACGTCGGCCACTATTCTCAGGTGGAACAGGATCACGGACTCGAGAAATCTCTTGATGTCCAGGAACTGATTCCCCTTTGTAAGGAAGCGATCGATAATGGAACACCGGTGAAAGGCACAGGATCGATACGTAACATCCACCGGGTGGCCGGAACGATACTCGGCAGTGAAATTTCGAAAAAGTATGGAGAAGAAGGTCTTCCGGAAGATACGATTCAGCTGAAATTCAAAGGCTCGGCCGGTCAGAGTTTCGGAGCCTTCATCCCGAGAGGACTTACGATGCGCCTGGTCGGAGATGCAAATGATTACGTCGGAAAAGGTCTCTCCGGCGGGAAAATCATCGTTCACCCTTCCCCGCGTTCTACGTTCAAAGCGGAAGATAACATTATAGCTGGAAACGTCTGCTTTTATGGTGCTTCCGGAGGCGAAGCATATATCAGCGGGAAGGCGGGAGAACGCTTCGCCGTGCGTAACAGTGGAGCCCATCTCGTAGTCGAAGGTGTGGGGGATCATGGCTGTGAATATATGACAGGAGGAAGGGTAGCCGTACTCGGGGAGACAGGGAGGAACTTTGCCGCAGGTATGTCCGGCGGAATCGCCTATGTACTGGACGAAGACGGAAGTTTCAGCACTAAACTTAATAAAGAGCTTGTACTTTCGGAACAGATACAGGAAGAGACGGAGAAGCAGGAACTTTATGAGATGATCGAAGCCCATGCAGGCTATACCCGGAGTGAGAAAGGGCAGCGGATTCTTGATAACTGGGAGGAAACACTTCCTAAATTCAAACGCGTCGTTCCAGTAGCATTTCTTGAAATGAGGAGCAGAATCGAAACATTCAGGAACGAAGGGAACGATAAATTCGAAGCGGAAATGAAAGCATTTGAAGCCAGCCAGAAAAAAGAAGAAGAACAGCTGGAGAATAAACAGGAGGAGGCTAAAGATGGGGAAACCGACAGGGTTTATGGAGTATGAGCGCCGGGGGCGCCCGGAGCGGGACCCGAAGGAAAGGGTAAAGGACTGGGAGGACTACACGCTTCCCATGCCGGATGAAGAAGCGCAACGGGAAGGGGCACGCTGCATGGACTGCGGTGTGCCTACCTGTCACACCGGTACGGAAATGGTCGGAGGAACCTCAGGCTGTCCCGTCTATCACTATATTCCGGAATGGAACGATCTTGTATACCGGGGGCAGTGGAAAGAAGCACTGATGAAAGCTCACGAGCAGAACAACTTCCCTGAATTCACCGGTATCGCCTGTCCGGCTCCGTGTGAAGGGGCATGCGTGCTGGGTCTGAATGAGAATCCCGTAGCCATAAGATCGGTGGAGAGGTCCATCGTTGAGAAGGGGTTTGCAAACGGATGGATTACCGCGGAACCACCCGAAAAGCGTACCGGTAAGAAAGTGGCAGTTGTAGGGTCCGGACCGGCGGGGTTAACCGTCGCCGACCAGCTGAACAAAGCGGGACATACAGTCACAGTATACGAGCGTGACGATCGTCCCGGCGGCCTGCTTACGTACGGCATACCGGAGATGAAACTATCGTATGAAGTGGTACTGCGTCGTATAAAACTTATGGAAGAAGAAGGGGTGCGCTTTGTAACGAATGCAAATATAGGCAGAGATATCCCTTCCAGCCAGCTGGAAGAGGAAAACGACGCGGTTGTATTATGCGGTGGCGCAGCTAATCACAGAAATATTGACGTAGAAGGGCGTAACCTTGAAGGTGTACATTTTGCGATGGACTTTCTTCATGCAAACACCAAAAGTCTGCTTGACTCACATCACGAGAACGGAGAATATATCTCCGCCGAAGGGAAGAATGTGATTGTAATCGGCGGTGGTGACACCGGAACCGATTGTATCGCCACGTCCATGAGACATAACTGCAAGTCACTCGTGCAGTTCGATATATATGATAAGAAACCCGGGAATAGAGATGAAGCGGTGAACCCGTGGCCGCAATATCCGGTGATTCATCGTATCGAATACGGGCAAAAAGAAGCGGAGGCAGTTTTCGGAGACGATCCGAGAGCTTACGCCGTCCAGACGAAGAAGTTTGTCGGAGATGAACATGGTCGTATTAAAGAAGTGCATACTATCAACGTTAAACTTAAATTCGATGAACAGGGGAACAAATATCGTGAAGAAATTCCCGGCACCGAGAAGGTTTGGCAGGCAGATCTCGTATTGCTGGCTATCGGTTTTACAGGACCTGAACAGGAACTGGTGGAAGAAATGGGGATTGAAACGACCCGAAAGACGAATGTTAAAGCTGACCTTCATACGTACCTGACAAACAAAGAAGGAGTTTTTGCAGCAGGGGACATGCGGCGCGGGCAGAGTCTGATTGTCTGGGCCATCAACGAAGGAAGAGCTGCTGCAGATGCCTGTGATAAATATCTGATGGAGGTGCCGGAGACAGTATAAGCCGTTCTTTTATTATCACTCTTGTATAACAGCCCCTCCTGGAAAGCGGAGAACATCGTCCGGTTTCCAGGAGGGGCTTTTTTGTATATCTTCTGTACTATTTAAAGACTTATTCAGTATATTCTTTTTGCGCCAAAATTTTGATAACTATATTGACATTTTCATTAAAAAAGATATTATTGGTATAAATATACGTTATAATTAATAATTATTCATTAACGGAGGGGGAATTACAGCTTGGTACACGCAGGTATCGCCGGAGCTACCGGCTATGGTGGCGTAGAATTGTTCCGGCTTCTGGCCAATCATAAGGATATAAAAAACATAAGTCTTTATTCTTCTTCGGAGGCAGGTTCTCCGTACGCTTCTTTAATGCCTCAGCTGTCCGAGTGGTTCAGTGATGAGCTTAAACCTATAGAAACGGAACGGATGAAAGAGGAACTGGATGTACTGTTTCTCGCTACACCCGCAGGAGTATCGAGAGACCTGACGCCCTTGTTCCAGGGCAGCGGGGTAAAGGTGATTGATTTGTCGGGGGACTTACGTTTGCAGAACCCGGCGGATTATGAAAAGTGGTATAAAAAAACTCCTGCTCCCGGACAGTTACTCGACGAAGCTGTGTACGGTCTGCCGGAAACGAATGGCGAAAAGATAAGGGAGGCGGATATTCTAGCTAACCCCGGGTGCTATCCTACAGCGGTGCTTCTTGGGCTCGCCCCTCTAGCCGATATCGGGTTGCTGGAGAAAAAATCTCTCATTATAGATGCTAAATCCGGTATTTCGGGAGCAGGAAAGTCTCCGAACGAAAAGACAATTTATACGAATACAGAAGAGAACTTCAGAGTTTACAAAGTGAATGAACACCAGCACATACCTGAAATTGAGCAGCAGCTTAAGAGATGGAGCGGGAGATCGGAGGCAGTTTCGTTCACTCCCCATCTCGTACCCATGACGAGAGGTATTATGGCGACGATGTATGTCGATGTCTCATTACATGAACATCCGGAATCGTGGATGGATCTTTACAGAACTTTTTATGCCAACAGTCCTTTCGTTCGGGTCAGGGATGAATTCCCGGCAACGAAAGATGTGTACGGCTCAAACTTCTGTGATATGCATGTGGAACTGGACGAGAGGACAGGTCGGTTAACGATAGTGTCCGTTATAGATAACCTCGTTAAAGGAGCTTCGGGTCAGGCGATACAAAACATGAATATTATGCTCGGATTCGAAGAGACGAGAGGTTTGAAGTTGTTTCCTTTATATCCATAAATAAAAAATAGAAAGGAGTTGGGAGGTTGATCGATACAGCGTTAAACGTAGAAAAGATAGAAAATGGAACAGTAGCCACGCCAAAAGGGTTCACAGCCGGAGGAGCCCATACAGGTTTAAGAAAAACGAGAAAAGACATGGGGGTGATTGTCAGTGATGTGCCGGCTGTCAGTACCGCCGTTTACACCCGGAGTCACTTTCAGGCTGCGCCATTACAGGTGACGAGAGAAAGTCTGGAAGATGGCATGCTTCAGGCAGTAGTCGTGAACAGTGCAGTAGCGAACGCCTGTACAGGTGCCCGGGGAGTGGCCAATGCGTTTCAGATGAGACGGTGGCTGGCAGAACGTCACGGCCTTCCGGAATCTTCGGTAGCCGTCTCTTCCACCGGTGTCATCGGGAAACAGCTGCCTATGGATATTATTAAAAAGGGCTGTTTTGAAGTAGACCCGGATTCGGAAGGAGGGGAAGACTTCGCTTCCTCGATTCTCACTACTGATAAGAAGACGAAATCTGTCTGTTATCGGGTGAAAATCGGGGAAAGCGTAGTAACTGTAGCCGGGACCTCGAAAGGCTCCGGGATGATCCATCCGAATATGGCGACGATGCTCGGGTTTTTGACGACGGACGCAGCTGTCGATCCGGAAGATTTCGACCGGCTTTTAAAATCTACTGTCAATCACTCCTTCAATCAGATTACCGTGGATGGGGAAACTTCGACAAATGACATGGTGCTGGCCATGGCGAACGGAGCGGCTAATAATGAAATTCTTCACGAAGGTCATGAAGACTGGGAACTTTTCGCAGGAGTCTTTTCGGAAGTCTGCTGTGACCTTGCTAAAAAAATAGCAGCAGACGGAGAGGGGGCGACCAAACTGGTCGAGGTTACCGTGAACGGAGCGGCAAGTATAGGAGAAGCAAGAGAAGTAGCTAAAAAAATCGTAGGTTCCAGTCTCGTCAAAACGGCCATATATGGAGAAGATGGAAATTGGGGGCGGATTATCGGTGCGATGGGCCACAGCAGAGCGAGTTTCGATTCCGAAAAATGCACTGTGGCGGTTGGCTCTTGTACCGTTTTTGAAAATGGGGAAGGCGTCGACTTTTCAGAGGAAGAAGTAGCTTCCTATCTGTCCCGGGATGAAGTGAAGATCACTGTAGATCTTAGCGCCGGTGACGCTTCCGGAACAGCATGGGGGTGTGACCTGACGTATGACTATGTCAAAATCAATGCCAGTTACCGGACATAAACCCCTCCTCGTCCTAAAAATAGGCGGCAGTATGATCGAGGAACTGGAAAGTATTTTTCTTAAGAGTGTAGAAGAACTCAGGGATCGGTATCAATTTGTAATTGTTCACGGCGCAGGCCCCTCTATCTCCTATGAACTGAAGAAACGAAAAATCGATGCCCCTTTCATACACGGGCTGAGGAGGACGACAAAGCCGGCAATGGAAGTTGTGGAAACAGTATTGGGAGAGGTAAAAAACCGGGAACTGGCAGACAGGTTTACTGATGAAGGAATGAAGGCAGTGGGCATAAGAGGTTGTGATGATGTGATTTCTGCTGAATTTCTGGACTTTTCTTCCTACGGGTACGTAGGGGGGGCACCCCGTATTGAAACGGGACTTCTGAAGGAAACTCTCGAAAGGTCCTTCCTTCCTGTTGTTTCTCCTCTTGCGCAGACAGAAAATGGGGAAATTGTGAACGTGAATGCCGACACCGCAGCTGCAGGAATTGCAAAAGCACTGAAAGCAGACAAACTTATTTTTGTAACGGATGTACCCGGGGTAATGGAGGAGGGCAGGATAATTCCGCACCTTTCCTCAGCAGACATCAGGCAGCTCATTGAAAAAGAGACGATTTATGGAGGAATGATACCTAAAGTGAGAGCGGCGGAAGAAGCGTTATCCGAAACATTGCGGGAAGCGGTGATTGTCAGCGGGAAAGAACCTATGTCAATAAATGGGGAATGGAAAGGCACATTCATTACAAAAGAGGGAAAGGGGATGTTTCTGTGAGTCTGTTTCCGACTTATCCGCGTCTGCCGGTAACTCTGACGGATGCGGAAGGAACGATCGTAAGAGATGATAATAATAATGAATATCTTGATTTCACCTCCGGTATTGGGGTGAATAATCTTGGTCACCGTCCGGTTGCAGTACAAAGGGCGATTGAAGAGCAGATGAACCGGCTGTGGCATGTATCGAATATTTTTCCGGTTCCGGCTCAGGTGGAAGCGGCGGAAATTTTGACAGCACACTCTTCCATGGATGCCGTTTTTTTCTGCAATAGTGGAGCAGAAGCGAATGAAGCAGCCATTAAGCTGGCCAGAAAACATACAGGCAAAGATAAAGTAGTAACATTCGGTCAGTCTTTCCACGGGCGCAGCTTTGCTACAATGGCGGCTACCGGACAGGAAAAGGTCAGGCAGGGGTTTGGCCGTATGCTCGAGCCTTTTGACTATGCAGTGTGGAATGATAAAGAAAGTGTGGAAAGGAACATAGACGGAACTACAGCAGCATGTATGCTTGAGATTGTTCAGGGAGAAGGAGGAGTTCGACCGGCAGAGCAGAGTTTTCTGGAATTCGTTCAGGAAGTATGCAGATCCCGGGGCGTGCTTCTCATCATTGATGAAATCCAGACGGGAGCCGGACGCACAGGAGAACTGTTCGCTTATGAGACAATGGGGCTCGAACCTGATATCATTACATCGGCTAAAGGGCTCGGCAGCGGTTTTCCGGTGGGAGCGATGCTCGGGAAGGCTTTTTTGAAGGATAATTTCGGCCCGGGAAGTCACGGATCCACCTTTGGTGGGAACCCCCTCAGCGCCACGGCAGCCAGAGCTACTCTGGAAGAGATACTTAAAGAAGGATTTCTCAATGACGTAAAAGAAAAAGGAAAATATATGAAAGAGCAGCTGACCGGAATGGTTGCCGATATCGACGGAGTAAAAGAAGTGCGTGGACTCGGGCTCATGATAGGGGTCGAGTGGGGGTGTGAAGTAAAATCGATTATCGATGAGTTGCGGACCGAAGGCGTGCTTGTACTTCCGGCAGGTCCGGATGTTATACGTTTACTTCCTCCTCTTACCGTGACTAAGGCCCAGATCGATGCAGCACTTCGTATTCTGGACGAAGTATTTCACAGAAGAGCGCAGTGAAGGATAAGAATTCTATAAAAAAACAACAGCGCGCCCGGTCAAATTGGGGCAAAAAGCGCTGTTGTTAAGTGATTACCTGATTCGAAGCTCTGATTCTTTATCGAAGAAGTGAGCTTTATTCATATCCATGGCGATTTCTATAGTATCTCCACCTTTGACGTCGGAGCGGGAGTCCACCCGGGCCACAAATTCCTGATTACCTATTTTCGAGTAAAGATAGGACTCCGCTCCCATCAGTTCGGCAACTTCGATGTAAGCCTTGATTTTTTTATCACTGTTACTGTCGATAAAAAGCTGTTCGTCATGGAGTTCTTCCGGACGTATGCCGAGTACGACTTCTTTACCGATGTATCCCTGTTCGCGCAGTGTCTTAATCTTCCCTTCCGGAATAGCTACTTTCGCCTCATCGATTTCTATATGATCCTCACCCAGTTTTCCGGTAAAGAAGTTCATCGCAGGAGAGCCGATGAAGCCGCCGACAAACATGTTTTCCGGCCGGTCGTATACATCTTTCGGGGCTCCGACCTGCTGGATAACACCATCTTTCATAACTACCAGTCTGGTTGCCATCGTCATAGCTTCCGTCTGGTCATGCGTTACGTAAATAGTGGTCGTCTGCAGGCGCTGGTGGAGCTTCTGGATTTCAGCTCGCATTTGTACACGAAGTTTGGCGTCCAGGTTGGAGAGCGGTTCGTCCATGAGGAAGACTTTCGCATCCCGGACGATAGCGCGACCGAGAGCCACACGCTGGCGCTGCCCGCCGGAGAGTGCTTTCGGCTTACGGTCGAGAAGAGATTCGAGCCCAAGGATGTCCGCGGCCCGTTTGACCCGTTCCTGAATTTCTTTTTTATCCATTTTACGAAGTTTCAGTCCGAATGCCATATTATCGTAAACGTTCATGTGCGGATAAAGGGCATAGTTCTGGAAAACCATTGCAATGTCCCGATCTTTCGGTGCCACATCATTCATGCGGTTTTCATCAATCATGAAATCCCCGTCAGTAATGTCCTCAAGTCCTGCGATCATACGCAGAGTCGTCGACTTCCCGCACCCGGAGGGACCGACGAATACGACGAATTCCTTATCGTTGATATGTAAATTAAAATCCTGTACGGCATGTACATTTCCATCATAAACTTTTTGGATATTGTTTAAATTGATTTCAGCCATTATCATTACCCCCGTCATTTTGAAATCGTTTTCTTTATAAGAACCAGTCTATCTCATCCGTACAATAAAGAAAACGGTTAACGTGCACAGGAAAATCAACGGTGTTTTGTGCACGTTGTCAGTAGCGTATGTGAAGAATAGAGAGGTAAACGAGGACGCCTGCGTCGAACTGCCTGATATCCATCCCGGTGAGTTCCGTGAATTTATCGATACGGTATTGCAGGCTGTTGCGGTGCATATATAACGTTTTGGCAGCGGCTGACGCATTCGCTCCGTGTTCAAGAAACACTTTGACGGTATCCAGAAGTTCCCCGTCGGATTCAGCGCCATTCAGGAAATTGGATGCAAGGATTTCTCTGTTCTCTTCTTTTAAACTATCGATATAAAGATAAAGAGCCGTATTCAAAGGCGTGGCGAGTGCTCCCGGAAGATAGCGGGAGGCTGTTTCGGCCATCGTTTGAGAGAAGGCGAAATGGGCATGGACCGACCGGAAATCTTCATAGAATTCACTTACATAGAAACGGATTTTCATATCGAAATCACTCATAAGTACATCCGTCACTTCGTCGAAAGCGATGGTTTCCACCGGCCTCTCTGTCTGTTCTTCAATGATCACCCCGCCTCTTCCGTCCGTCCAGATAATGGAAACAGGAAACGGGAAGAGCGCCTGGAAGGCTTCGTGAAGAGCTTCCTGATCCACGGAATGAGGGGCGGTAAAAAAAATGAAGCGATAACGGCGAGGAGGCCTCTGGAAAGTTGCTTCTTCCCGTTGAAAAAGCAGACGTCTCCACTGATCTTCCCTTAAAGGGATTTCCCGGTCGGCTTTCGGGAAAAGTTCAAGCAGGAGAGTACGCTCACGTTCCGGAACTTCTTCCCGCTTGAGGCCCACTGGCCCTTCGTCCGTATCGAACCAGTAATAGGAATCGTAGGCGTGTACGGAGACTTCTTCCGGTGTTGTATAATTGGAGTAAAGCTGTTTCAGCTGAGCTGCTTTCATAAAACATATCCTTTCTTTTGTATAATCCCGAGTGATGTAGTAGTATTAAAAGAAAATACCAGAATAGCAAGAGGAGGGGCTCCTTCATGGAAGATATAGAGAAGAAAAGTGAATATGATCAGGATGTGAAAAATCGCCTCAAAAGAGTGGAAGGGCAAATACGAGGCATTTTAAAAATGATGGAAGAAGGAAAAGAATGTAAAGATGTCGTAACACAACTATCTGCCGCCCGGTCGGCGATGGATCGTTCCTTAGCATATATTGTAGCAAAAAATTTGGAAACGTGTATTCGTGATGCAGAGAATGAAGGAGAAAGTGCAGACGAAGTAATAGGTGAAGCTATACAAATGCTCGTGAAGAGCCGCTGAAACGCGCCGGTGCCCCGGTGCGTTTTTTTAGTTAAGAGGAACAAAACAGGGGCGTCCTTCCGTGGCTCGGCACACTTGGCATACCTTCGGGTCCCGCGAACTGATTGCACGTTTTTTACCGATTCGCTTATACTGAAAGAAACATAACCGGAAATGAGGATAATTATATGGATCCGATACTGTTTACAATTATGATGATCGGAATTGGAGCAATGATCGGGGGAGTGACGAACTCTCTCGCCATACGTATGTTGTTTCGTCCCTATCGTCCTGTATATATAGGCAAATTTCAAATACCGTTCACTCCGGGACTTATTCCCAAACGGCAAAGTGAACTGGCAAAACAACTGGGTGAAATGGTGGTGGAACACCTGGTGACTCCGAGCGGGCTCAGGAATAAGCTTTTGAACGAGACATTCAGGGAAACACTGCTAAGGGGAACCAGAAAAGAAGTGAACCGTTTCCTCGATTCAAAAATCACTCTGGGAGAACTCATTTCTCCCATGGCCCCGGAACTTACGAAAGAAAACGTGCACGGAGAACTTGAAAAACAGCTGGAGAAAACTATCAGCGGGTGGCTGGACAGAAGAAAAGACGTAAAAATAAAAGATATTGTGCCGGGAGAATGGGAAGAGAGGGGGATATTTCTTACAAAACGCGCAAGCATCTATGTACAGAGGAAAATAGCTTCGTATCTTGAAAGCCCGGACGGACGATATCGTGTAAAGGCTCTTATCAACGATTATTTTGAAAAACACGGGATGTTCGGCCAGCTCATGTCTTCTATTTTCAGCAGCAGAAACATAAGCGAACGGCTGCATGGCACTATGGTGAGATATGCAAACAAAGAAGAGACCAGACAGTGGATTGAAGACGTGATGGTGGAGGAGTATAAACACCTGATTGCTTTGAAAGTGGAAGATATTGAACAACACATCAGGCGTGAGGAGATAATCGCCTCTTTCTCCGGAGCGTTAAGCAGTCTCGTGCCTCTGGAGAGATACTGGGATAAACCGCTCTCCGAGATTTCGGCCCCTGTGCGGGAGAGGATTACGGAAGATGGAGTGGCTTTTGTCGTTCCGAAAGCGATCGATTTTCTTTCGGTACAGATGGAAAGTGTCATTAAACATTTGCATCTGGAAGATATCGTGAAGGAACAGGTGGAAGCTTTCGAGGTATCACGCCTTGAAGATCTGGTGCTCGGAATTTCACGTCGCGAGTTCAAGATGATCACTTATCTCGGAGCTATGTTAGGGGGATTTGTAGGCCTTCTTCAAAGTGGTATCGTACTCCTCCTTGGAATATAAGTTTTTGCCTATACAGACGGAAACTCGTTTGTTATAGTAGGAAAAGAGTCAAATTTAGGAGGTTATTTTTCAATGGCTAATATTTATGATAATGCATATGAACTGGAAAAAGCACTACGTAACAGTGAAGAATTTACAGCACTTAAAGACGCTTATGACAAAGTGATGAGCGATGAATCTTCTAAACAGATGTTCGAAGATTTCCGTCAGACGCAAATGACGCTTCAACAGAAGCAGATGCAGGGAGAAGAAATCTCCGAAGAAGAAGTGGAAAAAGCGCAGAGCGTTGTACAACTTGTACAGCAGCATCCTGATATTTCCAAGCTGATGGAAGAAGAGCAGCGTTTGAACACGGTCATCAATGAGGTAAGCCAGATCATTACGAAACCTCTTGAGGATCTTTACGGTACCCAGGATCAGGAAGAACAGTAAAAAGTCGCCTTCGGGCGGCTTTTTTTTATGCCAAGAAAAGGGTGCGTATATTGTTAAAAGGAAAGTCGGAATTTTCGTCGAAATGTATAATACAGGAAGGTATGTAAAGAATTAAAAAGGGGGAAACACATTGAATTATTTCCGTTTAGAACAGCACGACTCTTTTGTACACGTTCAATTGGCACGTCCCGACAAATACAATGCATTGAATGCACCGATGCTTAAGGAGTTCAGGGAAGTGCTAGAGGAAGTGAGAGGATACGAAGCGGATCTGGTTCTGATATCCGGCGAAGGTCCCGGATTCTGTGCCGGAGGCGACATTTCGATGATGAAAGAGTTTTCGGATGATGAAAAATACAGCGCACTGATGAATGACATCGAAGCGATTGTTAAAGAAATCTATACGATGCCTAAAATAGTCGTTGCTGCCGTGCACGGCTCTGCTGTAGGACTCGGGTTGAGTATCGCCCTCAGCTGCGATTATATTATTGCTGAAAAAAATGCAGTATTTTCGATGAATTTTATCGGGATCGGTCTGGCTCCGGACGGAGGCGGCCACTACTGGCTGAAGGAAAGGCTCGGTGTGCATCATGCGAAACAGTACGCCTGGGAGGGTGCGAAACTGTCGGGACAAGAAGCTCAGGAACTGAAGCTCGTGGATATGGTTACGGAAGAATTGATGTCCCAGGCGGAAGCTCTGATGACGAGCTGGAGCCGCAGGCCTTTGAGGTCGATGATTGCCACGAAGACTCTGTACCATCAGGCGGGCGTAAAGGAACTGGATTATTACCTGCAGCAGGAACGGGTTAACCAGAGGAAACTGAGTGAAACGAAAGATCACAAGGAAGCGGTCCGTGCTTTTATGGAAAAAAGAAAGCCGGAATTCACAGGTGAATAATCGGGGAAACGACTGAAGAATCTAAGATCAAAGTTCATTCTGAAATTGAATCAAAGAAGCCTTCCTCTGTTTCCAGAAGGAAGGCTTCGCTATGTGTTGAAGTTATCTGTGAAACAGAACGAGATGACCTTCAGGCGCTACGCAGCGATGAGTCTGTTCTTCATATCCCTGCTCGGCCAACTTCCCTTTTCCGATTTCCGCAGCAGATTTATCGTCTTCCGCTTCAAACCTTTCGTCGATCAGGTTGGTGCCGTCCTGGCTGAATACTGTCAGAAAATATGTTTTCATTTATGTACCCTCCTTTTTGGATGAATGCCTATTCACATTATAGAAGTTTTTGTTTAAAAATGAAACGTTTTCACTGAAGAAACGTAATCGAAAGAAAATGAAGGAGGAGGAAATATGCTGAAACTTGAAAATGTAACTAAAAAATTCGGCTCGTTTGTTGCAGTCGACAGCCTTTCCATAGAAATACCCGAAAAGCAGATGTTCGGGTTCCTCGGAGGAAATGGTGCGGGTAAAACGACAACATTCCGTATGATTCTCGGTCTTCTCGACCAGACAGAAGGGGAAATCTCCTGGAATGAAGGAGGAATCGGGTACGATCAGAGTCACCTCGTCGGTTATCTGCCGGAGGAGAGGGGGCTGTATCCGAAACTTAAAGTCGAAGATCAGCTCGTCTATCTGGCCAAACTGAGAGGGATGAATAAGCAGGACGCCCGCGGTGAAATCAACTACTGGCTGGAGCGTTTCAAAGTGCCCGATTACCGGACGAAAAAAGTGGAAGAGCTTTCGAAAGGAAATCAGCAGAAAATCCAGTTCATTTCCGCCGTGCTGCATAAGCCGAAACTGCTGATTCTGGATGAACCCTTTACGGGACTCGACCCGGTAAACGTGGAGATGCTGAAAGAAGCCGTGAAAGAGCTGAAAGAAAAGGGCACTTCCATCGTCTTCTCCTCCCACCGGATGGAGCACGTCGAAGAACTTTGTGAAAGCTTGTGTATTATGCATAAAGGAGCGCCGGTAGTGCATGGGAAATTAAAGGAAATCAAACGCTCGTTCGGAAAGAAAAATGTGCAGATCGAAGCCGACTTCGATGTTTCATTCCTGAAAGAGGAAGAGGTGGTGCTCCACTATAAAGCTGTACCGGAGGGGGCGACCTGTCAGATACATAAGGAAGAAGATGCACAGGTACTTTTCGAAGCCCTGCAGGGCAAAGGATTTGTGAGAAAATTCGAGGTGGAGGAACCGTCGCTTGAAGATATCTTCATTGAAAAGGTAGGGGAATCATATGAATAAGTTTTTTGTCATTCTATCCCATACATATACTAACAGAATTAAATCAAAGGCCTTTATCATTACTACTGCTCTTATGGTGGCTGCTATCCTGCTCATGACGAATATACAGACGGTAATGGAAGTCTTCCAGGGGGACGAGGATGAAAAATCCTCCGTAGCTCTTATTGCAGATGAACCGGAGGCGTCTGCTCTCGCTGCATCCATTCCCGGTGGAGAAATATATGAAGGAGAAGCGGAAGACGCGAAAAAGTCGGTAAGAGATGGCAAATTCGATGGGCTTCTCGTAGTCGAAAAAGGAGAAGCAGGATTGCCGGCCGGTCATTACTACACGGACGAATTCACTTCCTCCACGGATCAGGAAGTCAGGCAGGCATTACAGCAGGTCAAAATGAACGCTGCGGCGCGGCAGCAGAATATATCCGGAGAAGCACTTGCCGAAATTTCCACGCCTGTGGAATTTGAGACGACAGCACTGGAAGAGGGGGCTAAGTCCGAAGAAGAGCTGAACCAGGCCCGCGTGATCGTCTATATTATGCTGTTCGTTATGTATCTTGCTGTCATTATGTACGGAAACATCATTGCCACGGAAGTGACTACGGAAAAGTCGAGCCGGGTAATGGAAATTCTTATTTCCAGCGTATCGCCGGTCACGCAGATGTTCGGAAAAATAACAGGGGTTGCCCTGGTGGGGCTGAGTCAATTCGGGATTTTTATTCTCAGCGGTATTGTGGGTATCCGTATGAGTGACAGTTCGGAGAATTCCCTTATCCAGATGGCCGGTCTCAGCAACCCGGACTGGGGCATCATCACTTATGCAGTCATTTATTTTCTGCTCGGCTACTTCCTGTATGCCACACTGGCCGCGGTGCTCGGTTCACTCGTAAGCCGGGTGGAAGATGCCCAACAGACGGTGACACCGATGATGATGCTGGTGGTCGTAGCGTTCTTTTTTGCGATATCCGCCCTCAGCAACCCGAACGCTTTTTATATAGCGGCGGCTTCCTATATCCCTTTTTTCACTCCCTTCGTCATGTTCACGAGAATAGGAGTGGGAGAAATGCCGGTATGGGAAGTGGTTCTGTCGTTCGGCGTTCTCGTCGGCGCAATCATACTGCTCGGAGTTATCGGTGCCAGAATTTATCGGGGAGGTGTACTTATGTACAGCAGCTCCTCGCTATGGAAAAACACGAAAGAAGCGCTGCAGCTTTCCAAAAAAGAATGAAGAACATGTTTCCCTGCCTCCCGGGCAGGGAATTTGTTATATAGCTGAATACGTTTGATAAGCAGGTGAACTAAAAGATAAAAAGGGATAGAGCTTTTTAAGAAAATATTTGATAGAATAGATGGATGTTAATTTTGAATCAGACGGGAGGGATCCTCCAGTGGAAAATAAAGAATGGCAGCAGTATGAAGAAACGAAAGAAAAGTTTATTCAGGTGATCGCTAAAAATATGAACCTTTACGGGGTTACTCCATCTATCGGACGTCTTTATGGAGTTTTGTATTTTGCCGAGAAACCTATGACGCTCGATGACATGAGAGAAGCGCTATCCATGAGCAAAACGAGCATGTCTACAGGAGTGAAAGTACTATCTGATATGAAAATGGTAGAACCTGCTTTTAAAAAAGGGATGCGCAAAGATCTGTATAAGTCTGAAGAAGACTGGTACAAATCCTTCACTTCTCTTTTTGCTAGTAAATGGAAGAAAGATGTAGAAACGAACATAGAAGAAGCGGATGAAGCCATCGAAGAGTTCCGGAATCTGCAGCAGAACACGGAAGATTTACTGTTAAGGGAACGACTCGAAGACGATATATACAAGTTGCAGTATGCGAAAAACTACTATGAATGGCTGATGAACTTTATTCGTGTTGTGGAATCCGGGGAAATCTTCCGGTATGTTCCCAAAGTGGAGCAGAAACCTGTCAGGAGAGAGGGGGTTTCCTATGAGTAAGGGAATTGCTCATTATCAGGTAGGGGAGACGTTCGACGATTTCCTGCTCATCACCTCGGCGAATAAAAGTATCGCCAGTAACGGTAAACCGTTTTTAGCCCTGCTTTTACGTGACCGTACCGGGGAAATCGACGCCCGGTTGTGGGGCGCAAAAAAAGAAGATGAGACGTTGTTTAAAAAAGGTGTATTAGTGAAGGTATCCGGGGAGATAAGTCAATTCAGAAATAAGCCCCAATTGAAAATTCAGCACATACGTCAGGCGCTGGAGGAAGACGGAAGAGAAGTGAAACAATTCGTGGAGGAAGCGCCGGTGAGTGTGGAGTGGCTTGAAGATCAGATCAAAGAATTCATGTTCGAAATGACCAACGCTAATCTTCAGCGGCTCACCCGCTACTTCGTAAAAGAGTACAACGAAGAACTTTTCACATATCCTGCCGCTACGAGGAACCACCATAACTACGTTTCAGGCCTTGCTCACCATGTTGTCACCATGCTCCGCCTAGCCAGGGAAATCGGTGGAATTTACCCGGAAGTAAACAAGGATTTACTGTACGCCGGAATTATCGTACATGATCTAGGTAAAATAAGAGAGCTTTCGGACCCTGATTCACCCGAGTATACGATTGAAGGCCGTTTGCTCGGGCACATTTCCATAATGGTCGAGGAAATCCAGCATGCGGCCTCGGAACTTCATATCGAAGGGGAGGAAGTGATGGCGCTGAAGCATCTTGTACTGAGTCATCACGGTAAAGGTGAATGGGGCAGCCCGAAACCACCTTACATTCGCGAAGCAGAAATTCTGCACCAGATCGATATGCTGGACTCCCGCATACAAATGATGAACACCTCCCTGCAAAAGACAAAGCCAGGCAGCTTTACGGAGAGGATTTATCCGCTGGAGCAGCGCTCTTTTTACAAACCCCTGTTTGAAATGGAGTGAGAACCACACCTCCCCTGCCTGCAGTTTTACAGAAGTCTATTAATAATAAATTTATGTACAAATAAATAAAACAAGCCGGGGGATTGGATAAATCCCCCAGCTTTTAAATTGGACTATTCTTCGGAACTTCCATCTTCTTCAGAATCCCCGCTGCCTTCTTCAGCTGATTCCTGTTTAAACAGTCCCTCGAATTCTTCCAGTTTCACGTCAATTTCAGCTTCATCCATGATTTTCTGCAGATGCTGCTGCATTTTCTGCTGATCGACTTTCTGACTTACGAGCGTTCTTTTGATTTCCGGTTTAGCTTCCTCGTAAGGTTTCACATCTTCCGCATCACGTTTATCGGTGACCTTTATGATGTGGTAGCCGAATTGAGACTGGACAGGTTCGCTGATTTCACCCTTATCCAGTTTGTAAGCAGCCGCTTCGAACTCCTGGGCCATTTCCCCGGGGCCGAAGTAACCGAGTTTGCCGCCCTGCTGTGCAGAGCCGTCAGAGGAATATTCGCTGGCAAGTTCACTGAATTCTGCTCCATCAGCCAGCTTTTTCTTAACTTCCTCTGCCGTTTCTTTGTCTTCGACAAGAATATGGCTTGCCTGTACTTCTGTTTTCATGCGTTCGTAGTAGTCTTTCATTTCCTTTTCGGAAATATCTACTGTTTCAGCAGCAGCCTGTTCTTGAAGAAGACTTTGACGTATCGTTTCCTTAAAAGCGTCCACATCTTCAAAACCGCTACTCTCGAGAGCTTGATCGAACTGGTCTCCGTATTGTTCCTTCAGGGCGTCCACTTCTTTTTGCACGGCCTCATCACTTACGTCATACTTTTCGGTCAGTACTTCATTCGTCACAAGCTGCTGAAGTACCTCTTCCCCGTGTTTATTTTTCAGTTCGTTATAGAATTCTTCTTTTGTAATTTCACTGTTTGCGGTTTCTGCAACCGTTTCGGAGGAATCATCCGAACTGCATGCCGCAAGCGTAAAAACACTCGTAGCTAAAATTGTGGTTAATACAGCTTTTTTCATAATGGTCGTACACTCCTTGTATGTAATTTGCAGAGGTGGGCCTGAAGGTCTGCCTAAAAGATAATATAACATAAAAAACATTTCACTTACTACTGTGAATGTAAAGAAACGGAAGGGGGAAACTTGCCTCCATAAAATAAAAACACCGCAGCCCGTACCTGCAGTGTTCCTTAACGATAATTATTTTATAGTGCATGACGCTCTATTATAAAACCGTAATGACTTCCACGTAAGAAGAAATCAGCAGAATGGTAATGAGAACGTTGATCGTACGAAATACTCTCATCTGTTTTTCTTTCTCCATTTTCGTTTTCAGACATAGGGAGTGAGTTAATGAGTTGAAAATAAATAGTACAACTAAAGCAAATACACCAAAAACGACTGCGAAGCTCATAAATAGCCCCTCCTTTACTCTTACGGTTTACTGTATCAAAAACTGGAGAAAATGAAAAGACAGCACTCTTACAGGTGCTGTCTTATGCTTCTTTCCGCTGGATCAGTATGTCGTACCCGTCCTTTGCGTTTTCGATTATACACCGGCGCGGAGCTTTCACGAAATGATAAAGATAAAGGAAGTCTGTGAAAGACATCGCTAAGTTAACGGAAGTGATGAGCATGAAATACACGAAATAATCAGGGAACATGTAAGCCATCATATACGAAGGCGCCGATATGAAAAGAGTCGGGCCGAGCGCCATAAGAATGGACGTCTGTTTTGAAAGTTTCGATTTACACTGATAGAAGAAAGTCGGGAAAACGCGCTTTCTGAATTTCAGGAACACCTTCATACGTTTATAAGACAATAGTAACGGAAGCATATGCATCAGCCGATGAAACAGCGGAAGGAGAAACAGAACGACGACTACCGGAAACAGCCCATAGTCTTTTACTTCATTAGAGCCATGATACATAGATAACGGAATAAATAAGATGAGAAAAGAAATAACCCCAATAAAAATTGAAAAGATATAAATCCGGTTCAGGCCGAATTCTTTATTGATGTTTACTGATTTCCAGCAGTTCATCATAGTGAATACCCTCCTCTGCATCAGAATGCAAGTCAATAGTTGGTTGAATCGTCGACATGCCGGGTCTGCGAAGACTTTTTTCCCCGGCCACAAGAGGAATCATAGTACGGATTGAGAAGAAAAGCAACAGTTTTATAAAAAAGAATTTTAACAGCGTGATGGCGGGGGTCGAAGGGTCCATGGAGTCCTTGCGAAAACGTTGGAGAAGAAGGGTTAATAAGTGCAGGGAGAAGAGAGGGCAGAAAGGCGGCAGGAATAAGTCACAAAAATCAAAATAACCGACTATACGCCGGTTATTTTTAAGAGGGGAGGGTATATATAACTAGTTGACTTCATCTTCTTTCAGCGCAAGTATTTTGGTGAATGCTTCCGTAACGCATGCTTGGAATACTTTCATTTCCTCAGCTTTTTCATAAAGCAGATCCGCTTCTTCGGCGGAACCTTCCTCGACTAACTCATAATTGCTGGCCGCCATCTCTGCCTGCAGCCTTTCCAGATTGTCTTTCTGTTCATCAGCCTGCTGTATCCATTTTTCAATAAAAGAAGAAAGGAAACTTAAATACAGGTTTTTATTAGCCTGATAGAAGTCTTTACGCTTCCCCTTCACCCACACCCGTTCTACGAGCCCCTGCTCCAGCAGACTTCGAATCCCGGTGCTCATGGACGTTTTACTTTTACCTGAAGCCTTACTCATGTCATCCAATGTCATAGGAAAAGGGTGGATGTATAAAATGATAAAAAGCCGCGCGTCCCCGGAGGTAAGACCGAACATCTCAAGAGTTTTAGAAAACTCCTGGACGGTTTTAGCCTGAAATTCTTCTAATAAGGGATAGTTTACAGATGTCATGCAATCCTCCTCCAGTACGAATTACTTTAAGGTTACTACAATGCTACTGCGGGAGAAAATAGTAGCACCGGCAGGAAATAGACGAAAAACAAAGAAAAAAGGCGTATTATACTTTGTTTGTTGTGTACAGTTTAAACTGTACGTTATTTTTGAACTGAATAACATTTATAATAAGTTTGTGTTTTATGTGTCGGATAAGTTACAGTATTACAAGTAGGTAACAAAAAGAGAAAACGAATGGAATCGTTGCTAATTTAGAAAGAGGTGAGGGAATTGCCAGTAATCGACGTAAAAGATTTATCGAAAATATTCGGTAAAAACGCCAAGAAGGCTACCAAATATCTGGATGAAGGTATGTCGAAGGAAGAAATTTTAAAGAAAACCGGGAACACAGTCGGTGTAAACCGCGCTACTTTCAGTGTGGAGGCAGGAGAAATCTTCGTAATAATGGGGCTGTCCGGGAGTGGGAAATCCACTCTGGTACGTCTCGTGAACAGATTGATCGAGCCGACGGAAGGAAGCGTGACGATCGACGGAGAAGACCTTTCCCAGATGGATAAGAAGGCTTTGAGAGAAGTGCGCCGTCGGAAATTAAGTATGGTTTTCCAGCGCTTCGCACTGTTTCCTCATCGGACCATTGTTGAAAATGCGGAATTCGGTCTTGAAGTCCAGAACATAGACAAAGATGAGCGCAGAAAGAAAGCGTCCGAATCGCTCGAGATGGTAGGGCTCGGGGATTATATGAATCAGTTTCCCGGTCAGCTCTCCGGCGGGATGCAGCAGCGTGTCGGACTGGCGCGTGCGCTTGCCAACGACCCGGAAGTACTGCTGATGGATGAAGCGTTTTCGGCACTCGATCCTCTCATTCGAAAAGAGATGCAGGATGAACTGATTGCCCTTCAGCAAAAAATGAAGAAAACGATTCTTTTCATCACGCACGATCTCGACGAAGCACTCCGTATCGGAGATCGTATTGCTCTGATGAAAGATGGAAAGATAGTACAAATCGGCACTCCGGAAGAAATACTCATCAATCCGGCTAATGACTATGTAGAGAGATTTGTCGAGGACGTGGATCGTTCCAAAGTACTGACTGCCGAACACATTATGAAACGGCCGGAGACGGTGGATATAGAGAAACATGGCCCGCGGACTGCTCTTGAAAGAATGAGGAAAGAAGGATTATCAAGTATTTACGTCACCGATGCCGATAGAAATTTAAAAGGATACGTTACCGCTGATGACGTAGCCGAGGCGGCAGGTAAGGAAGAAAAAACTCTGAAAAACATATTACGTACAGAAGTAGTACAGGTGAGCAGGGAGACTACGATGCATGAAATCTTTGATGTGATTCATGACGCTAAAGTCCCGGTAGCCGTAGTGGATAATGAAAAATTGGAAGGAATCATTGTGCGAGGGGCAGTAATTGCCGCTCTGTCCGGAAGTGAGGTGAACCTGAATGGGGATATTTCCTGAAATACCGGTAGCTGAATGGATAACAGCAGCAACTGAAGGCATACAGGAAGGTCTTAAACCTATTTTTACATTTATAAGGGAAGATTTCGGCAACTTTATCGAAGTATTTGCCGAAGACTGGCTGATGAACATACCGATCTGGTTGTTCATCGTAGTAATAGCGGCTCTCGCTTTTTTCGCCTCGGGCAAAAAGTTCGGACTGGTCGCTTTTACGGTGATCGGTTTATGGTTTGTGGCGAACCAGGGGCTATGGGAAGAGCTGATGAATACATTTACACTCGTCATATTTGCAAGTCTGATATCTGTCATTATCGGGGTGCCGTTCGGAATATGGATGGCGAAAAGTAAACCGGTAGAAAATATCCTCACCCCGGTTCTTGACTTTATGCAGACGATGCCGGCGTTCGTTTATCTGATTCCGGCTGTTGCGTTCTTTGGTATCGGCATGGTGCCGGGTGTCTTTGCCTCCGTCATATTCGCTACGCCTCCGACGGTAAGGTTCACCAACCTCGGCATACGTCAGGTGTCCGGTGAATTGATCGAAGCTTCCGATGCTTTCGGAACTACGGGAACACAGAAGCTGTTTAAAGTTCAGCTTCCTATGGCCAAGAAAACGATTATGGCCGGTATCAACCAGACGGTTATGCTCGCACTTTCCATGGTAGTTATCGCCTCCATGATCGGGGCGAAAGGTCTTGGACAGACAGTTATTACAGCCCTTCAGCGTGCTCAGGTAGGACCTGGTTTCGTCGCAGGGTTCGGAATCGTTATTCTGGCAATTATTATCGACCGCTTTACGCAGAATCTTAATACACAGCGGGGAGATAATCCTTAAGCAGGTGGAAGAGGACCACGTGTCCTGATTTATATAAAACTTATTAAGAAAAGGGGAGAAGTACATGTTTAAGTTTGATTGGAAAAGAATTGGTATGACAGCTGGGTTATCGTTGACGCTATTAGCCGCGGGGTGCGGTTCGGACGGAGGCTCTTCGGACTCCGGTGGAGAATCGGGCTCTGACGGTGAATCTTCCGGAAAGGCGAACTATGGTGAGGAAATAAACTACGAAATTACAGGTATTGAAGCAGGTGCCGGTGTTGTAGCGGCCTCCCAGGATGCTGTGGAGAAGTATGACAGTCTTGCCGGGTGGGAAGTATCCACTTCTTCTTCCGGGGCTATGGCAACTGCTCTTGGGGAAGCTATTGACAATGAAGAGCCGATTGTCGTTACCGGCTGGACACCACACTGGAAGTTCGCTGAATATGACCTGAAATATCTTGAAGACCCGCAAGGAGTTTTCGGGGACGCTGAAGAAATCAAAACAATGGTGAAAACGGGACTGAAAGACGAGAAGCCTAATGCTTACAAGATTCTGGATCAGTTCCAGTGGGAAACTTCTCAAATGGAAGAAGTTATGCTTGAAATCCAAAATGGCGCAGACCCTGCAGAGGCTGCAAAAAACTGGGTTTCCAATAATGAAGATGCAGTATCATCCTGGACGGAAGGTACAGAAGAAGTTGATGGAAAAGAAGTAGAACTCGTCTATGTAAACTGGGATTCGGAAATCGCATCTACGAACGTTGTAGCTGAAGTCATGAAGGAACAGGGCTTCGAAGTGACCGCCACTCCTCTCGACAATGGTCCGATGTGGGAAGCTGTAGCCAATGGCGAAGCTGATGGAATGGTAGCGGCATGGTTGCCGGCCACTCATGGTTCCCAGTTCGAGAAGTACGGAGAACAGGTAGAGGATCTCGGGGCTAACCTGGAGGGCGCGAAAATCGGCCTTGTAGTCCCGGAATATATGGATGTAGATTCTATCGAAGATTTACAAGCTGCTGAATAATCATGTCAGGAAAGCGTCCCGGGAGCCGGGACGCTTTTTTTATGAAGGAAGATAAAAAAAGAGCACCCGGAGCGGGTGCTCTTTCATCAGTTGCGGGGAGTTTCTTCGTTTCCGGAGGTACGGTGCTGCTTTGCTTTCTCTTCAAGGTCTGCAAGATTTTCTTCAATCTGTTCTAAGTATTTTTGAATTTCTTTCTGATGGGGAGCGATCGTCTGTTTCCAGCCCTCGACAGAAGAGCTGATATCTTCGCTGAGATGACGGATGAGTGAAAGTGTGTCTTTGGATGTTTCAGTAACCTGATCTTTGAATTGTTTACCATCCTGACCGGACCTGCGTAAAAGACTGTTCAATTCTTTACTTTTACTGACAGCGTTCGAGCGGAATTCCTGGCCGGACGAGGGAGTGCTGAAAAGAACGTAAAGGGCTCCGGCAGCACTTCCGGAAACAATTCCCATAACAAACGGTTTAACTCGGACCATTCTGTTTCCTCCTTTACTCACTAACCTGTACCTGTTTACTGTTTCTCCTGATATGTATACATTTAAACCTTTTCCTCCTGAAAGCAGGAGAGCGGCCAGATAGAGAGACCGCTCCTGTAAAGTCAGGAAGCGCGAAGTGTCTGTGCCGGAGAGTTTCTCATAATTCTGAGAGAAACGGGGTGCAATACCACCATCAGCACAGTGTTTAAAAGCGCTGTCGGGAGTACTACAGTCAGGAATATGGCTATAAAGCCTGCATCCATTAAACCGATAACGAACAGAATCAACCCCAGGAAAATGGAGCCGCTGACAATCGTTCCGACAGCCGTAAGAACAGCTGCTTTGATGCGTTCCTGTTTGAAGTTACGCATGGCGAGAACGAGCACAAATACAATCATACCTGTGACGGGTTTTTCAATAAGGTTTGCGATCTGTCCGCCCGGTGCGGTGGTGGTTAATGCAGAGACGATTCCTGTAGCTGTGGAAAGCACAAGAACGTAAGATACTTTGGGGAACATAATAATCCCCAAAAACATCATGGCAAGCAGCATATCCGGCCTCATTCCGAAAAATATCGGCGGCATGACTGCATGCAGTACAGCCCCTATTCCTATAAACAACGACAGCAACACCAGTACACGAGTATTCATCTAATCTCTCCTCTTCTAAGCTTTTCTGATTTCACTCCAACCGTACCCTCGTGGTCGATTGCGAATGTGTTATAAGTATAACAAAAGTCCCGTACAGTTTCTAAGAAATCTTTTCAGCAATCGTCTGCGACAGTTCCTGAAGCTGTTCCGGAGTGTAGGAATTACTGTTGTCCGTCCATTTGACTCCGAAACCGTCTCCATTTTCGTACCTTGGAAGAACGTGGATGTGTAAGTGAAATACAGACTGATAGGCTGCTTCGTCGTTATTATTTACGATGTTCACCCCATCCGCATCAAAAGCGGATTTAACGGCCGTGGCGATTTTCGGTATTCGTGCAAACACATTGGAGGCTACTTGCGGGTGAGTTTCGTAGATGTTTTTAGTATGCTGTTTTGGAATGACGAGCGTATGACCTTTGGTGACCTGACTAATGTCTAAAAAGGCATAAACTTCTTCGTCTTCATATACTTTGGCTGATGGAATTTCTCCGTTGATAATTTTGCAGAAAATACAATCTGTCATAAATATTCCCTCCTTGATGGGTATTGTACCATAGCAGGACGCAAGAACTGTAATAGGAAAGCCAACTATGGTACTATTTTTTAAAGGAAGGGACCACTACATACGAAAAGAGGGAGTCAGATTGGAATCACTATTACATATCGAAAATTTATTTGGGGGCTATACCCGGAAAAACGTTCTGCACGGCATTTCTCTTCAGGTGAATTCCGGTGAAATAGTTGGTCTTATCGGATTGAACGGCGCCGGGAAAAGTACGACCATCAAGCACGTTATCGGAATGATGGAGGCGAAAAAAGGAAGTGTTTCCATAAACAGTACGTCTTTCAGGGAGAACCCCGAAAGCTATCGTCAACAGCTTGCCTATATCCCCGAGATGCCTATTCTGTACGATGAACTTACGCTGGAAGAGCACCTGCGCCTGACTGCCCGTGCGTATCACATTGATGAACAGACTTTTAACAGCAGAGTCCCCCCTCTCTTAAAAGAATTTCATATGGAAAAAAGGCTTCACTGGTTTCCTGTTCACTTCTCCAAGGGGATGCGTCAGAAAGTCATGATTATGTGTGCTTTTCTGATCGAACCCGCTTTATATATCGTAGATGAGCCGTTTGTAGGGCTCGACCCGCTCGGCATCCAGTCTTATCTGGAATGGATGGAAGAAATGAAGGAGAACGGGGCCGGGGTTCTTATGTCGACTCATATACTCGCCACTGCAGAGAAATACTGTGACCGCTTTGTCATTCTTCATGAAGGAGAAATCAGAGCAGACGGGACACTGGAAGAACTTCGCACATTCTTTTCCATGCCGCGGGCTTCCCTCGACGATATATATGTACGATTGACGAAGGACGATTCCCATGATTAACGCCAGACGTTTCTGGAAAGAGCGGATGAGGGAACACACGAAAGAACTGAGCCGGTATACGCGCTATATTTTTAACGGTCATATTGCGGTAGTGATGTTTTTTCTTCTTTCGGCCGGTGCATACTTTTATCAGCAGTGGCTGCAGACCGTTCCGGAAGATTTCCCCGCCGGACTGATTGTAGCTCTGGTTTTCGCCAGCATTACATCCTACAGTCCGGTACGTACAATGATCAAAGAACCGGACCTGGTTTTTCTTCTGCCGGCGGAGTTCGAGTTGAAGGATTATTTCCGTTTCAGTCTTTACTATAGTTATGTGGTGCAGCTTTACGTAATTTTTCTTGCGGGGGCTGCGCTCGGACCTTTGTATTTTACCGTGTATCCTGAACTGGGTACGGATCACTACCTCGCCATCATTCTGCTTATGCTTGTCGTGAAGGCGGGAGTAATGCAGTCCAACTGGTGGATGCTGCAGGAACGTCAGCCTTCTATACGTATCGGCTATCAGGCGGCGGCGTGGATAGTTTCAGCCGCCCTGTTTTACTCTGCGGCCGTTGGTGCCCTCTTGTTTGTCGTTCCGGGTCTTGTGCTCTTGAGCGGGCTTGTAGTATATGCCTGGAGAGTATCGAAGCAGAAAGCCGGGCTTGCCTGGGATCTTCTGCTGGAAAAAGACCAGGGACGGATGAGAGTGTTCTACAGGCTGGCTAATATGTTCACAGACGTTCCGCATCTGAAAAGCCGGGTGAAACGAAGGCGTCTTATCGTAAAACTTTTGACCGCCCGCATTCCTTTTTCCGGAGATACAACGTACACTTACCTGTACCGAATTACTTTTGCAAGATCCGGCGATTACAGCGGGATGTACATTCGTCTGGCTGCTATAGGTGCTCTTGCTGTATGGTTCGTTCCTAATATGATGATAAGTGTAATTATCGGTGTCCTGTTTCTTTATTTGAGCGGATTCCAGATGATGACGTTGTGGCAGCATCATCGGACTATCGCCTGGCTGGATATTTATCCGGTCTCCTTTGAACAGAGAAAAGAAGAATTGATACGTTTCCTGAGACAGCTTCTTTTCTTCCAGACACTCATTTTCGTCGTGGTATTTGCTGTGCAGATGATGTGGGCGGGAGCCCTTTTGATGGCGTTCGGAGGTATTTTTTTCAGTCGGTTATTTACGGAAACCTTTGTAAGGAAACGACTGAATTGAAAAATAATTAAAAAAATATTGACGAATGCTGCGTTCGTCTATATAATTGGTGAAAATCAAATGAATATTAATGGACTCTTATCCAGAGAGGTGGAGGGACTGGCCCTTTGAAACCTCGGCAACCATTGTTTAAAAGCGAACTGGTGCCAATTCCAGCAAAGCCTGTGCTTTGAAAAGATGAGAGGACGATAGTACACAAATGTGTAGAAATCGGCCTCTTTTCAGGAGGTCGATTTTTTTATGGGAGGGATGCCACTATGGTACACGAGAGAGCGACAATACTGACGCAGGCCGGAAACAGGACGGACCCCGGTACCGGCGCAGTAAGCACTCCGGTTTATTTTTCCACAAGTTATGCCCATCACGGGCTCGGGGAATCCACCGGTTTTGATTACACAAGGACGGCTAACCCCACGCGCTCTGTTTTGGAGAAAACACTTCAGGAACTCGAAAAGGGAGACGGGGCTTTTGCCTGCAGTTCCGGAATGGCAGCTATCCATACAGTTTTCGGTCTGTTCCGCTCGGGGGAGGAGGTGATCGTTTCACGTGATTTGTACGGCGGGACCTACCGGCTGTTTGAAGAAGTTCTTGCCCGGTACGGGATAACTTTTCGTTATGCAGACCTCACGAATGATGCGGCACTGGAGAGTGAAATGAGGGAAAGGACAAAAGCCGTATTTTTCGAGACTCCGGCCAATCCTTTGATGAAGGAGGTGGACATTTCGAAATGCGCTGCTGTCTGCAGAAAATACGGTGTAAGGCTAATAGTGGATAACACGTTTTATTCACCTCTCCTTCAGAATCCTCTGGAAGAAGGGGCGGACATCGTTATCCACAGCGGTACGAAGTATCTTGGAGGTCATAATGACGTCCTGGCGGGGGCGATCATAACGAAAGGGGAGGAGCTCACCCGCACTGTCCAGAACCTTCATAACGGGATTGGTGCGACACTGTCGGCGATGGATTCCTGGCTTTTACTGAGAGGGATGAAAACGCTCCACATACGTATGAAACAGCACGAGGAGAATGCGGAAACAATTGTTGATTATCTGAAGAGCCGTGAAGAGGTCCGGGAAGTCCTGTATCCGGGACGGGGCGGGATGCTTTCTTTCCGTTTAACAAGAGAAGAACAGGTGCCGGTTTTTCTGAAGACCTTAAATATCATTACGTTTGCTGAAAGTCTTGGAGGGGTGGAGAGTTTCATTACTTATCCTGCAACTCAGACGCATGCGGATATTCCGGAGGAGACGAGGGTGAAATATGGAGTGGATAGTTGTCTTCTCCGCTTCTCCGTAGGCATTGAAGATAAAAATGACCTGATGGATGACCTGGGCGCAGCGCTTTTGGAGTCTGTTCGAAAAAGTGCATAACTGCCCTGATACGCAAACCATTATAAAAAGGAGCGAGGTATATGACTAAAAGAAGTCTTAAGCAGCGGCTGGAAGAAGGTCCGGTGATTGCCGGGGAAGGTTACCTGTTTGAATTGGAGAGGAGAGGATATCTTCAGGCGGGTTCTTTCGTGCCGGAAGTAGCCCTTAAGAATCCGGAAGCTTTGAAACAGACGTACCGGGATTATATGCTTGCAGGTTCCGATGTAGTGTTAGCTTTTACCTACAACGCCCACCGGGAGAAGATGAGAATCATAGGCAAAGAGGAACTGCTTGAACCGCTGAACCGGAACGCAATCCGTCTGGCTAAAGAAGTGGCGCGAGAACATCCGGAGGAAGAAGCGCTCGTGGCCGGGAACATTTCGAATACGAATATCTTTGATCCGGAAAATGAAGATAGTAAAGTTCAAGTCCGGGAAATGTTCCGGGAAATGGTCGGATGGTGTAAAGAAGAAGGGGTGGATTTTGTGAACGGGGAAACGTTCTACTACCACGAAGAAGCTCTTATTGCTCTGGAGGAGATCAGACGGGTTGAACTCCCGGCTGTCATAACCCTCGGTCTTATGGGGGAAAACATACTGCGTGACGGCTACACCGTGGAGGATTCCTGCGCCTCTCTTGAAGAGAACGGAGCACTGGTCGTAGGTATGAACTGTTTTCGCGGTCCTGATACTATGCAGCCCTACGTAGAGAAAATAAGACGAAAAGTGAACGGATATGTAGGGGCACTGCCGATTCCGTACCGTACGACGGAAGACAATCCCACATTTTTTAATCTTCCGGATGGCGGATGCAGTTGCACTCTCCCGACGGAAACGACTTTTCCGACTTCGCTCGACCCGCTCTATCATAACCGGTATGAACTTGCGGCATGGGCGGAAAAAGCGAAAAATGACGGAGTTAATTATATCGGTCTATGTTGCGGAAGTTCTCCTGCTATGCTCCGCTCTGTTGCGGAAGCGGCCGGTGTGGAGACGGTACACTCCATTTATTCACCCGATATGCATAAACATTTTCTGTTCGGAGAAGAGGAAAGCCTGAATGAATCAAACCTGGCCTACAGGACGAAAGCATAAGCAAAGCCCCGGCAAGGAGGTATACTCTGCCGGGGCTTGTAGTTTGTTTGAAAACGGTGCGGGGAAAGATAGTAAAGAAGTAAGAAGTAGGAGGAAAAGAAATTGTTATTTAGAGGCACACATTTCAAAAATCCCACCAGAACATCCATTATTTTAATAATAGCAGGGTTTATCCTCATAGGAGGAGGGTTCTTCTCTTTCGTTTCCCTCGGTGAAGATGTTCTTGAAGGGGAAAAGTTCGCATTGGATCGCATAGTAAATAATTTTGTGGATACCATCAATCCACCGTGGCTCACAGAAACGATGGGATACATAACCGAAGCAGGGTCCGTATGGATTTTGTCAGCACTGTCGGTCATCGTAATAAGTTATCTTCTGTTTATTTCGAATAAAAGTAAATGGGTGGCACTTTTTTTTGCGGTCAATATGATAGGAATAAGCGCTCTTACGAAAGGTTTGAAGTTATTGTTTGAGCGCCAGCGTCCGGAAGTGATCGAGGCATATGACGGGGTCGGATACAGCTTCCCGAGCGGACACTCTACAGGTGCCTTCGCTTTCTACGGATTTATGATTTATCTCGTTACAGTAAGCAGGTTCACTTCTAAAGTGAAGTGGACCGTGAATATACTGCTTGCATTATTCGGTACTACGGTGGCTCTCAGCCGCATTTTTATAGGGGTCCATTATTTCACCGACGTTCTGGCGGGAATAGCTGTCGGAACGGCCTGGCTGCTCGTCTCCATCGCTGCTCTTGAAATTATGCTGTTCAAAAAAAGAAGAGAGACGGGCAAATAAATAGAAAAATTCCCCGGGCCAGGGCGGCCGGGGAAGCAGGTCTATATGAAAAATTTATGATTCAGCTGCTATATTTATGCTGGTAACTGAGAAATACCTGGAGAAGGGTTTTGGCCCCATGAAGCATAGCCCGTTCATCAAAGTCGAATTTAGGATGATGGTGGGGGAAGTCGTGTTCGGGCAGTTTAGCTCCTGTGAAATAGAAGGCTCCGGGCTTCTTCTGTAAATAATAGGAGAAATCCTCACCGGCCATGGAGGGGTCCACTTCACGGGTTGAGAGAGAGGAATCTGCATGCGGCGCTTCTTTAAGAACCAGGTCAGCCTCATTTTCATGATTGATAACAGGAGGATAGCCGATATTGTAGGAGAAATGGTAGTCGGCGCCTGCCGCCTCACATATCCCTCTCGTAATACGTTCCATCTCTTCCCTGATGGTTTCCTGTACCTCGGGCTCAAACGTTCGTACGGTACCGGAAAGCTCGGCCTGATCGGCGATTATATTGAAGGCTTTGCCGGCTTGAATGGTCCCTACGGTAACTACGGCAGTCTTTAACGGATCGATTCTCCTGGCGACTACCTGCTGGAGAGAAGCTACAATGTCGGAGGCGATGACGATAGCATCTTTCGTCTGGTGAGGCTGGGCGCCGTGGCCGCCTTTTCCTTTAATTTTAATTTCAAAAGCATCGGCGCCAGCCATAAACGGACCCCGGGCCGTTTCGATTGTCCCGTATTCCGTATTTGTCCAGAGATGAGTACCGAAAACGGCGTCTACGTGGTCGAGGGCGCCTGTTTCAAGCAAAGGTTTCGCTCCCCCTGGAGTAATCTCTTCAGCGGGCTGATGTACGAGAACCATAGTGCCGGGAAGTTCCTCCTTATATTTCCACACCGCTTCTGCGAGACCGAGCAGCTCAGCCGTGTGACCGTCATGTCCGCACGCATGCATCACTCCGTCGTTTCTGGAGCGGTAAGGCAGGTGGGTGTTCTCTTCCTGGATCGGGAGGGCGTCAAAATCGGCCCGCAGTGCCACGGTTCTGCCGGGCCGTCCCCCCTGTATCGTGGCTATCACTCCGTTGCCGCCTACATTTTTTTGGAAAGGGATACCGAGTGCTTCGTATGTATCAGCTATATATGCAGCTGTTTCCGTCTCCTGGAAAGAAAGTTCAGGATACTGATGCAGGTACCTGCGTGTTTCCACCATTTTTTCATAGAGGGTTTCTACTTCTTTAAACATGGACTCGGACATTATCTTTCCCTCCTTTTACTCTTTACTATATCATCGTTGTCAGAAGAAAGAAAAAAAGCGGACGGGTAGTCCGCTTTTCGATTATAACGCCAGTCACTCCGGTTATTCGTGCAGTCGGGAGTCCTGAAGCAGACGATCGATTTCTTCCATGTGACCGGTTTCATCGGAAATCAGGTCATCGAGTTTTACAGAGAGTTCGGTAAGATTCAATTCATCGGCCTGTTTCTTTCTTTGTTCGTAACGTTTGATAGTGGCTTCCTCCGAATCACGTGCGGCTACAAGCATCTCTTTAACACGTGTTTCCTGAGGAACCTCCGCTACAGTAGTCGTCGGCGTTCCGCCGAGAGTTGCTATTTTTTCTGCGAGATATAAGGCGTGCCCCTGCTCGTCAGCAATTTCTCCTTCGAAGAACGGTTTCAGTACTGAACGATACAAACCCGAAACCACGGCAGCGTTATTCGTATACATAACAGAAGCTGCGTATTCATGGGAAAGATCTTCATTTAAGCCTTCGATTAATTCTTTCATTTTCTGATCCATAAGACGACCATCCTTTCTTTGGACATAAATATCTTCTCTTTATTTGTATTCCCGCATCGGTCTTGCTTAAACGAACAGATGATGGCGATTTCGTGAATTTTTATTCTATATTTTCAATTCGTTACATTCCCTTGTATAATACTTAAAGAGAGGATGAGGCGAAGTATGAAGAGGTCAGATTTGATGTTTGTGGCCTGGGCGACGGCCCTTACCGCTACGCTCGGAAGTTTGTTCTATTCGGAATTTCTTGGTTATACGCCGTGCGAGTGGTGCTGGTATCAGCGTATTTTAATGTACCCCCTCGTCATCATATATGGTGTCGCTTTACTTAAAAATGAAAAAAACACCGCTTTACCGGGACTGATTTTGAGTGGTGCGGGGGTTCTTGTGTCCACGTATCATTATTCGGTTCAGAAAGTTCCGGCTCTAAAGACTCCGGGCGGAAGCTGCGGGACGGTCCCCTGTACGGTCGAGTACGTCAATTATTTAGGTTTCATTACGATTCCTTTTCTGGCCGGTACAGCTTTTATCATAATTTTCATAAGCCATTTATTACTATTACGGCAGAAGGAGCAGTGACGATGAAAAAGAAGATGATTATATTCGCAGCTGTACTTGTGGTACTGATTGCGGCACTGGCATTGATTGTCAGTTTGCAGAACTCGGAAAAAGCAGAAGGTAACCCTTATAACAAGGACGAAAGTGAATTGCAGCAGTCCACGATCGATCAGCTGGAGAATCCGAACTACGGCAACCAGATCCTTCCTGATGAACTTTCCGGGAAAGTGGAGTCGGGAGAGGAAGTAACTGTATATTTCTACAGTCCTGAATGTGTATATTGTCAGAACACAACACCGTACCTGGTGCCTCTTACAGAAGAGATGGGTGTGGATATGAAGAAGATGAACGTACTTGAATTCCCTGAGCAGAGACATAAGTATGGAATCGAAGGAACACCTACGGTCGTACATTTCGAAAACGGGGAAGAACAGGATCGTATCGTCGGTCAGCAGCCGGAAGAGAACTTCAGGGATTTCTTCGAAAACAACGTTAAAGGAGACTAAGAAAAAAGTGAGCGGGCTCTCCGCTCACTTTCTTTATAGCATGACAGTTCTTTGAAAATGTCAGCGGCCTCTGTTATGTCAATCTTCCGGATTCACCATGCGGTAGTGCATGATATAAGCATCGCCATCGATAAAGGACGGCTTCTGTTTATGTTCCGGGCCCGATTTCTTATGGGCCTGTTCGAAAGATTGGGAGTTCCTCCAGTTATCAAAGCTTTCTTTATCACGCCATTGCGTGAATACGACATAGGTTTTCCCCTGTTTAGGGCGAAGAATACGGATGGCCTGAAACCCGTCCATCCCTTCAACGTTCCCTTTCCGGTTTTTGAAGCGGTCTTCAAATGTAGCGCGTCCTTCTTCGGATACAGGGATATTGTTGGTCACTACGAAACCGTTATTCTGTACATCTCCTGTAGAGTCGACAATTTCATAATCACGGCTTTCTTCGAAAATAGAAGGCTCCTCTCCTTCGTAATAAGCGATTGTGGAATTATCCCCCTGCATAAGCTGGACCTGTTTGTCGGAATGCTGGTTTTGAATCTTTTTCAGGAAATCGATCGTACCGTTAGTCATGGAAACTATCATATAAAGATTCTCCTTTCTTCTTCAGTTAAATTTTAGCAAGAGGGCAGGAGAAACTGCAAGCAGGAAGAAAGGATGGCTTATAGTGAAACGCGAAGAATATAAGCAAATGAGGAAAAAGGGGAAACGGTTAAGGAATACGTTCATAGGGTTGGGGAGCTTTTTATTCGTCATGGCCATAGGTCTGCTTCTGCTCATGTTCGGAGGACGCTTCTTCGTTTCCGAAGATGCAATGACCCTTGATGCAGCGACTACAGTAGTTGCGGATGGAGAAGAGATAGAAGAGATCTATTCCACAAATCGGAGTCCCATATCCTTGGAGGAGGTGCCCGAATTTCTGCAGGAAGCCGTGGTGGCTACCGAGGACAGCAGGTTCTATGAACACTCGGGTATTGACCCCCGTGGCATAGCGAGAGCTCTTTACCGCGACGTTTTAGCGTGGGAGAAGGTGGAAGGAGCCAGTACTATCACCCAGCAGGTAGCAAAGAATTTATTTTTCTCCAACGATAAATCGTGGCTCAGAAAAACAAAGGAAGTAATGGTAGCTCTGTACCTGGAGCGGAATTATACGAAAGATGAAATTCTTGAACTTTATTTGAACTCGATTTACTTCGGTGAAGGAACCTATGGAGTGGAAAAAGCAGCAGAGCGTTATTTCTCAAAGCCTGTACCGGAGCTGAACGAAACGGAATCGGCTCTCCTGGCCGGCCTCCCGAAAGCCCCAAGCAATTATTCACCGATAGCAGATCCCGAAGCGGCCAAAGACAGGCGCGACACGGTTCTGTTCAGGATGGAAGATGAAGGGTACATTACGAAGGAAGAAGAAGAAGCACTCTCCAACCGACAGGTGGAATATACTGAAGAAGCACCTGTCGGCGCGACATGGTCGAATGCTTACGTAAACGTCGTGGTTCAGGAAGTGGTGGATCGTTACGGTGTTTCAAGAGAGGCACTGAAAACGGAAGGGTATGAAATAGAAGTGAATATGAATCCGGAAGCCCAGCGGATAGCTTATGAGACGATGAAGGATGGGAACTACGCGTCCGGTTCTGTCGAAGGGGTGGAAGCGGCTTTTGTGCTTACAGATAAAGAAGGGAAGGTGACGGCTCTTACCGGGGGAAGAGAGTATGAACACGGGGAGATGAACCATGCCCTCACCAAACACCAGCCCGCATCCGTAATGAAACCGCTGGCAGTGTACGGTCCCGCCTTAATGGGTGATACTTACAGCCCTTATTCCGTACTGAAAGATGAGAAGATCAGTTACGGGAGTTATACTCCGAAGAATCTGGACGGGTACGAAGGGCAGGTGACGTTATATGAAGCCCTTGTCAAATCGAAAAACGCTCCTGCAGTATGGCTGCTGAACGAAATAGGCGTGAAGGAAAGTAAGAGCTATCTTGAAAAACTCGGTCTTGCCACTGAAGACGACGACCTCTCCATCGCTCTCGGAGGAATGTCGGAAGGATACAGCCCGATGGAGATCGCCGGCGGCTATCAGGCTGTCGGGAATGACGGGGAACGGGTGCCGCTTAGAACCGTTTCCACCATTACGGACCGGACCGGTGAAACCGTGAAGCCGAAGGAAGAAACAGAAGCTGTGCGCGTCTTCAGTGAAAAAACAGCTTTCCAGCTCCGGGAAATGCTTGAGACCGTAGTGAGTTCCGGCACGGCCCGTAATGGAAGCTACAGTGGTGCACTTGCAGGAAAAACCGGCACTGCGCAGCATCCGGAGGTGGAAGGCAAGAACAGAGACGTGTGGTTTGCAGGCTTCACCCCCAATTATGCTATGAGCATGTGGATGGGGTACGGAGATTCGGGAAGTGACTATTACCTTGAGGATTCAAGCAGCGTACCGGTGTCGCTTACGAAACAGATGCTTACAAATCTTAAAGAAGTGCTCGACCCGGGAGAGGAATTTACCGATCCTGAAGGTCTTACTTCTCTGGAAGAACCGGTGGAGCTGCCTCGGAATATTCAACTGGAAGGTTCCATCGACATCGGTGGATGGACGCTGGTGCGCGGGAAACTCGATTGGAACACAGACGAAAAAGATGAAGATGTAACGTACAGAATTTATCGTAAAAAAGGTGAAGAAAAGGAACTGATAACAAAGACGAAGGAGACCAGCCATACGATTCAGAGCTTCGGACTTTTTGATTCACGGACGTATTACGTCGTGCCTTTTGATCCGGAATCGGGAAGAGAAGGGGAGCCGTCCAATGAAGTAACACTGGAATGGTAGACTCCCGCTCTTTTCAGAGTATGAACGTAAAGGTGAAAGAGACACATCTGTCAGAAGGTACAAAATAGTGACAAATGTGGCTTATCGCTATACACCAGGGCACATAATCGTTATAGTTGGAATCGGATAGAATATAAAGGAGTCAGGTGCTATATGACTAATTCATTTAACGACACAATTTTAAAAGCATTCCGCGGGGAGCCGACAGAGCATACGCCCGTCTGGTATATGCGTCAGGCCGGACGTTCCCAGCCGGAATACAGAAAACTGAAGGAGAAGTACGGGTTGTTTGAGATCACTCATCAGCCTGAACTGTGTGCTTATGTAACAAGGCTGCCCGTTGAGAATTACGGTGTTGATGCAGCTATCCTGTATAAGGATATTATGTCGCCGCTCCCTGCACTCGGTGTAGACGTGGAAATAAGAAAAGGGGTAGGGCCGGTCATTCATAATCCTGTCCGGAACCGTCAGGATGTGGAGAATCTTGGGGAAATCGACCCGCAATCGGACGTTCCGTATGTATTGGATACGATCAGCCTTTTGACGAAAGAGCAGCTTAACGTTCCTCTGATCGGGTTCAGCGGTGCACCATTCACACTGGCCAGCTATATGATCGAAGGCGGCCCTTCGAAAAATTATCATAAAACGAAGTCACTGATGTACAGAGATGAAGAAACGTGGTTTTTACTTATGGATAAACTCGCTTCGATGATCATTACGTATGTTCAGTCCCAAGTGAAAGCCGGCGCCCGAGCCATCCAGATTTTCGACTCGTGGGGCGGGGCTCTTCATGCTGCGGATTACCGGAAATTCATCAAACCTGTCATGGACCGGATTTTCCGCGAATTGAAGAAAGAAGGAGTACCGCTGATTCTTTTCGGTGTGGGCGCTCCGCACCTGCTCGGGGAGTGGGATGAGCTTCCTATTGACGTACTTGGGCTGGATTGGCGCACCTCTATTACAGAGGCCCGGGAGATGGGGATTCAAAAACCTCTCCAGGGAAATCTTGATCCTGCAGTCCTTCTCTCTGAATGGGATGTTATTGAAAGCCGGGCAAAATCCATACTGGATGAAGGGCTGAAACAAGGTCCCCATATTTTCAATCTCGGTCACGGTGTTACTCCGGAAATTAAGCCGGAAACGTTAAGAAGACTGACCGAACTGGTACACACATATTCCAAAAACAATTAAGGGGTGTTCACGGAAATGGCGAATAAACAGGTAGGTTTACTTGTAATGGCGTACGGCACGCCTTACAAAGAAGAGGATATTGAGCCTTATTACACGCATATTAGAAAAGGGCGCAAGCCTTCGGAGGAAGCGCTTCAGGATCTTAAAGACCGCTATGAAGCGATCGGGGGAATTTCTCCACTGGCCCGTATAACGGAAGAACAGGCAGGGGCGCTCCGCAATGAGCTGAATGGCATGCAGGAAGATGTGGAGTTCAAACTTTACATCGGTCTGAAGCACATAAGCCCGTTTATCGAAGATGCAGTCGATCAGATGGCCAAAGATGGAATCGAAGAAGCTGTTTCGATCGTACTCGCCCCGCACTACTCCTCTTTCAGCGTCAAGTCTTATAACGGACGTGCCCAGGAGAAGGCAGAGGAACACGGAATCCGGATCAGCTCTGTGGAAAGCTGGTACAGCCACCCGACGTTTATCGATTTCTGGAAAGAAGGGATTCTTCAGGAATATGAAAAAATGGAGGAAGATGAGAAGCAGAAAGCCTGTCTGATCGTTTCCGCCCACAGTCTTCCGGAGAAGATTCTTCAGGGAGGAGACCCGTACCCGGACCAGCTGCGGGAGACGGCTGAACTGATTTCGGAAGCTACCGGCATCAGCCAGTATGAGATTGGCTGGCAGAGTGAAGGAAATACTCCTGATCCGTGGCTCGGCCCGGATGTTCAGGATTTGACCAGGGATCTCTTTGAGCAGAAGGGCTACACTTCCTTCGTTTACGCGCCGGTAGGTTTCGTGGCAGACCACCTGGAAGTGCTTTTTGATAATGACTATGAATGTAAAGTCGTGTGTGACGAGGTGGGGGCGAATTACTACCGCCCGGAAATGCCTAACACAAATCCGAAGTTCATAGAAACGCTTGTCGATGTGGTCTGGTCCAAGTGGAAGGAAGAGAAATAGAATGAGCAGAAAAACGGTTGTGATAGGCGGCGGGATAACGGGGTTATCTGCCGCTTATTATTTACAGAAAGCCGGCGTGGATACGGAGCTTGTGGAGAAAACAGAACGTCTCGGCGGGAAGGTAAGAACTTTCCATAAGGACGGGTTTACGATTGAAAGAGGGCCAGATTCCTTTCTCGCCCGTAAAACAAGCATGCTTGAACTGGCTGAAGAAATCGGGATGGGGCAGGAAGTGGTCAAAAATTCGACCGGAAATGCATATATTCTGGCGAAAGGGCGATTGAACCGTATGCCTCAGGGATCCCATATGGGAATTCCGACGAGAAAACGGCCGCTCTTGAAGTCCACCCTGTTTTCCGGAAGAGGAAAAGTGAGAGCTCTGCTTGAGCCCGGTAAACGGGTGAAGGAAACGACCGGGGATGAGGCTCTTGGTTTGTTTCTAAGGCGCAGGCTCGGGAATGAAGTAGTAGAGAACGCGGTGGAACCGCTTCTTTCCGGGATTTATGCCGGAGATATCGATCGTCTGAGTATGGACGCCACTTTTCCACAGTTCAGAGAAATCACCGAAGAGTATGGAAGTCTGGTCAAAGGGCTGAAAGATACCGGGACTGCCCCCCCTGTGAGAAAAAAGAAGAATAAGGAAAAACCGAGTGCCTTCCGCTCGTTCGCCGGCGGACTTTCGGGTTTCATCGACGCCCTGCAGGATGCGCTGAAACCGGGGAGCGTTCAGCTGTCCAAAGGTGTGGATCACATCGAGAAGAAAGAGCACGGTTATCACATACTGATGAGTGACGGGGAAGTGAAACAGGCAGACGATATTATTCTGGCTGTTCCCGCTCCAGCAGCTGCAAAAATGCTTGCTCATTATGACTGGACGGAACCTCTGAAACAGATGAAAGCAACATCGGTAGCCAATGTCGCTATGGCTTTTGATAAATCAGCCATCAAACAGGATATCGACGGTACCGGGTTTGTAGTATCAAGAACGACAGATGACTACCGGATTACGGCATGTACGTGGACGCATAAAAAGTGGGCTCATGCAGCACCTGAGGGGAAAGCGCTGCTCCGCTGTTATATCGGAAAGCCGGGGGACGAGGAAGTCGTTGATAAAACAGACGAAGAGATCAGGGATATCGTTATGAAGGATCTGAAAAAAATAATGGATATCACCGACCAGCCTGACTTTTTCGTCGTCACCCGTTGGCACAATGCGATGCCCCAGTACAGTGTAGGGCATAAAGAACGTCTGAATCAGGTCACGAACCATATGAAGAGAGATTTGCCGGGTGTTCAGCTTGCAGGCGCCCATTACTACGGCATCGGTCTCCCTGACTGTATCGATCAGGGGAAAGAAGCAGCCGGACGAATTATTGAAAGTGAATAATAAAAAAGCTTACAGTCAATCCGTACATAGATTGCTGTAAGCTTTTTAGTAACAACTGTTATATAGTAGCAGGTATAGCAACGGGGCTTCGCTTCACAAGTCTCGGAAACATTCTGTTAAAATGAAAGAAAGAAGCAGCAACCTGCTCCCTTCTTTGATTTATTCATCTGACATTAAAGAGCGGGACCTTCACAGTCATGACACGTATTACCGTAGCAGTCCGCCTGCTCCTGGATTACGTCTCCACATTTGGCACACTGTTTTTTAGGCAAGTTACGGAAGAATTCAACGACGTTCATCATAAGGGTAATGCCTCCTCTGTTTTTATGTTAAATTCATTGTATTATAACAGAAGCGAGAAAGCAACAGGATGTTATAAAACAATTCAAAATAGGACTAAAGAATTATAAAAGGAGGAATATTATGAATATTACAACTATCGGATACTGGGGAGCTTACCCTGCCCAGAACAGCGCGACATCCAGCTATGTAATAGAGGAAAATGGTTTTCGACTGCTTCTGGACTGCGGCAGTGGAGCGCTTTCCCGTCTTCAGGGGTATGTGCCTTTAAGTTCCATCGACGCTGTCCTCATTTCCCATTACCATCATGACCACATAGCTGATATTGGTGTACTGCAACACGCCTGGCTTGTACAGACTCTGCTGGAAAAAGTGAATGGAAAACTTCCGGTCTACGGGCATGAAGAAGACATGGATGGCTTCACCGCTTTGTCCTCTTCCTACACGGAGGCGATCCCTTACGATCCCGATGAACCCGTGACGATAGGGCCCTTCACCATTTCTTTCCTGAAAACCGATCATCCTGTTCCGTGCTACGGTATGCGGATTTCAAATGGTGAATCAGCCATCGTCTATACGGCAGATACCTGTTATCAGGAAGAGTGGATCGATTTTTCCAGGAAAGCGGATCTTTTGATTGCCGACACCAGTTTTTACAGAGGAATGGATGCCCGGACGGCCGGTCATATGACCAGTGAGGAAGCGGCTGCAATCGCTGTGAAAGCGGATGTAGAAGAGCTCTGGCTCAGTCACCTTCCGCATTTCGGCAACCATTCGAAGCTGAAACAGGAAGCTGCGGACGTGTTTCAGGGAGAAGTGAAATTGGCGGAGGAAGGATTGAAGTGGACGGACGAGTAATTGCTAAGAAAGCCCCTCTCCCTTATACTTGAGATAAGTAAAAATTGACAGGAAAGGATGAGAATCTTGCTCTTCATCGATAACGAAGGTATTTATGATCCGACTATTAATCTTGCTATTGAGGAGTACGCACTTAAAAACCTCGATATCAGTGAAACGTACTTACTGTTTTATATTAATGAACCGTCCATCATTATAGGAAAAAACCAGAATGCTGTAGAAGAAATCAACACTGATTTCGTAGAGGAGAATGGCATTCACGTCGTTCGTCGTCTTTCCGGGGGCGGAGCAGTGTATCATGATAAAGGGAATCTTAGCTTCAGCTTTCTTACCAGGGACGACGGAAACAGCTTTCATGATTTCGCAAAATTCACCAAACCCGTCGTGGAAGCACTCAAGCAGCTCGGTGCTCCTGCAGAATTATCAGGCCGAAACGATTTGACGATAGAAGGCCGCAAAATTTCCGGGAACGCACAATTCACGACAAAAGGCCGGATGTTCAGTCACGGTACGCTCATGTTCAATTCCGAAGTGGAAAATGTAGTACGCAGCCTTAACGTGAAGTCGGAAAAAATCCGGTCGAAGGGTATTAAATCGATTCGCAGCCGGGTAGCGAATATTTCCGAATATCTTCCGGAAGGAACGACTATGGAAGAGTTCAAGTCGATGATACTCCGCTATATTTTCGATGTGGAAGATGTGAAGGATGTGCCTCAGTACAAACTGACCGAAGAAGACTGGAAGGGGATCAGAAAGCTTTCGGAAGAACGTTACCGCAACTGGGACTGGAACTACGGAAAGTCACCGAAATCAAATATAAGCCAGACGAAGCGTATTGAAGGCGCAGGAACGTATGACATACGTCTTGATGTAGATAAAGGATATATTAAAAACGCTAAAATCTACGGCGACTTCTTCGGAATCGGGGATGTTTCTGATGTGGAAAATCGTTTAATAGGGACAAAATATGAAAGAGAAGCAATCAGGAAGTCAGTCGAAGACATTGACCTTCCCCACTATCTCGGTAAGATTAATGAGGAAGACTTTTTAACAATTGTGTATTAATCAAACAGGCCCGGCTCCGGAAAGAGTCGGGCCGTTTTGTAGAAAGAAATGCACCACAGTTGAATACGAAAAGTAGGAGGTCCAAATGATGATTACCTGGAGTGAAGAGATAACGATTGATGCAAATATTGAAACAGTATGGGAACTTTTTAAAGATAAGAACATCACCAGGATTATGCCGCAAGTGGAAGAACATGCTCTCATTGAAAAAGAAGAGAACGAGGTAGGAGCAAGGCATCGTCAGACCTACAGGGAAGGAAAGAGAACGGAGACATATATCGTGACGACTTTAGCCTGTGAAGACAGGGAAGAGCACAAACTGAAAGAAGTGACATTCACTGTAGGACGTGCTTTTGATATAAAGACTTCCTATACTTTTCAAAAATTGGCAGGAAACAGAACAAGACTCATTTATGAAGGGACCAATGAGGGTGCCAGCGTTTTAGGGAAAATAATGCTGAAATTCGTCAGGGATAAGAGTAACAGAAAAGTGGTGCATGAGTTTCTGGAAAGAGTGCGGGAGGAAGCGGAGCAGGAGGAAGAAAATGTTCGTTCGGAAAGTTGATGAACAAACGGAACTGCGGCTCGTGGAATTTTTCGACGCAGGTGAACTGTTCGAAATAGTTGAGGAAGAACGGCACTACTTACAAACCTGGCTTCCATGGGTAGAGAATACCCGGGAAGTGCGGGACATGGAAAATGCGATAAGGAATTTTCGTCGCGGTTATGACGAATATGAAAGTATGACCGCAGTCGTCCTTTTTCAGGGAGAGATCGTCGGAGTGGTAAGTTTCAACGAACTGGACTGGACGAATCGCACCACTTACATAGGGTATTGGCTTCGGAGAAGGTACCAGGGGAGAGGGATAATCACGAAGTCCGTCAAATCACTGATTACCTGCGCTTTTTCTACATTCGGTATGAACAAAGTGATTGTCCGGGCCTCTGTGGCAAACGAAACGAGCCGGGCCGTCGCAGAACGTCTCGGGTTTACGAAAGAAGGGGTCTCCCGGTCCGGCGCCCGTATGAATAATCATTTCATCGACCAGGTAATTTACGGAATATTAAAAAAAGAATGGAAATAAATTTGCGAATAGTCTGGCAATAATTTATAATTTAAGTTGATATTCCTTATAATGAATGATTATTCATTCATTTAATAAAAGAAGGGGGAAGCACCTATGAACGTAAGTGAACGTTTAAGCTTGACAGCCCGGGAAATGCCGGGGAAAGATGCGTATATTTTTCAGGGAGAGAGGACGGATTACCGAACTTTCGATGCTAAAGTAACTAAATTCGCAAGCGCTCTCGAAGATGCCGGTTTCGAGAAGGGGGATCACGTAGCTCTTATCAGTGGCAACAGTCCTGTGTTTATGATTGGCCTTTACGGCGCTCTTCGTGCAGGTCTCAGCGTCATTCCTATCAATCCTACGTACACTTCCAAAGAAATGAAGTATATTTTAAAAAATGGCGATGTCAAAGGGGTTATAACGCTTGATGTTCTTGTAAGTCAGCTGGATGTAGTGGATGATGAATTGGATGTCACCCATTATTTCGTTGCGGATACCGGGGCAGATATTGATTTGGAAGCTTTTACTATCTCCCCAAAAATGAAATCGTTTACAAAAACAGTAGAGCAAGGATCAGCTTCATTCACTCCTCCTTCGCTGGATGATGATGACCTGGCGGTTATTCTGTATACCTCCGGGACGACCGGGAAGCCGAAAGGAGCGATGCTTACCCACAAAAACATCTATTCGAACGCAAAAGATGTGGCCACCTATCTGGAAATAAGTGAAGAGGACCGTGTAATTGCAACGTTGCCTATGTTTCACGTGTTCTGCCTGACCGTGGCGTTGAACGCTCCGATTGTAAATGGAGGAACGATTATAGTCATCCCTCAGTTCTCACCGGGAGAAGTGTTCAAAGCTGCGAAAGAGTATGAAGCTACTGTGTTTGCCGGTGTACCTACGATGTACAATTACCTGCTGCAGACTGGAGATGGCCAGGAAAGCACATTTGAAAATATGCGTATCAGCGTTTCGGGAGGGTCTTCTCTGCCGGTTTCTCTCCTCGAAGCTTTCGAGAAAAAATTCAACGTACGGGTGTCGGAAGGGTACGGCTTATCGGAAGCTTCTCCCGTGACGGCTTTTAATCCTTTAGACAGGCCGCGGCGGGCCGGTTCTATAGGACAGAATATCACTAACGTTGAGAATAAAGTCGTTGATGAGCTAGGTCAGGAAGTACCTGCCGGAGAAACAGGCGAGCTCGTCGTCAAAGGGCCGAACGTGATGAAGGGTTATTATAAAATGCCGGAAGAAACAGCGGTAACGATTAAAGACGGCTGGCTGTTCACCGGAGATATGGCGCGTGAGGATGAGGAAGGGTATTTTTATATCGTGGACAGGAAAAAAGATCTGATTATCGTCGGCGGATATAACGTTTACCCGAGAGAAGTGGAGGAAGTCCTCTATCAGCATCCGGAAATTACGGAAGCAGCTGTAGTCGGAGAACCTCATCCGGAGATGGGGGAGGCAGTGATCGCTTTCGTCGTTTCAGATAATCCTTCTCTGAATGAAGAAGCTGTTATTGAATACTGTAAGCAGGAAATGGCGAAGTATAAACTGCCGAAGCGCATAGAGTTCATGGAGGAACTTCCTAAAAATACGACCGGTAAAATCTTAAGGAAGAACCTGCGTGATCATTTACAACAAAGCTAACAGATGTCTGTTGTCAGTTAATAGAAATATCGCAGACACATATGCGGTAGACCGCAAAAAGCTTTCGGTGAGATTTTTTAAAGGCTGTATTATAATGAAAATTGAGAAAGGCAGTTTAAATAACTGTCTGCATGAAAGAAAAGCCTTTGTACACTAAAGAGCCTTTTCATTCATGTAAACCCCTCACTCAAAAGTTAATCAGTCGTCTCTTTTGGCCAATGCTCTCCGTAGCATTGGCTCTTTTTTAGGTTGAACAGAGATAAGAATGCCGAGTGCGGGATAGCGTTGATCGAATACCTCTTCGGAGAAGTCACTTCCTCTCGTAATCCACCATGTATTCTTCTTTAGTAATATAAAATTCTCTGTCGGGGCGGTGGGTTATCAAACCGAGGCGCTCCAGTTTGTAGCAGTTAACCCGTCGATAAGGGTCATCTTCAATGACGGGCAGTTCTTTTTCCTGCTGAACGTAAGCATCCACTGCCCGCTGCATCATATCGATATCTTTTGCGAGCTGAAGGTTTTCCTCTTCAAATACTTCGTAAGTTTCCCGGGACATGTAGAAAGTCTTCCTCGGTTTTTTTTCGATGAAGTGAGCAAGAAGCTCATAGTCGATGGTGAGGTCTTCATTAATGATTACACTTAAAGGTACCCTGTCCGATTTTTTTTCGGCATAATCATTGATGGCTTTTCGTATATCATTCAGGGATAAGTCCATAGTTTCCAGTTCTCTGGGGGCAGATTTCTTTCTCCGAATCCACATAGCACTCTCCTCCGGTATTTTACTGTTATTATATCAAATACGGTGAAGATGTTGGAATTTTCGGAAGAAAATAACAGGAACGTAGACGGTTCGAAAATAATCTGCTATATTTAAAAAGCAATTACTGTACTCACAAGGAAGGGATATGATAACCGTGAAAGAAACGTTGAAAACTGAATATGAAGTAAACGAACGTACAGTTGCTCTCATCGCCATAGAGGAAGAGGGGAAAATCAGAACGAGGGTGATGGAAGTGGAAGATTCATTTATAGTGGACCTGCCCCCCACGAAAGTGATCGACAACTCCTGTAAGTATTTTGGAAGCAACCTCTCCGGTAGAATTTCCGGCACAAAAGCTATTACGAACTACACACACAAATCCCCCATCGTCATCTCCGGGATGCTGAAGCTCTATTACTTCCCGACCATGTCCCCTTCAAGACTTGAATGCTCCTGGATTTCCCACAGTTTTGTACGTGATTTCGCCCCCGGCCAGACCGATCCCAGAAAAACGAGAGTTCAATTTGTAAACAAATTATGTGAAGAATTACCTGTCTCCCCCGGCGTATTTTCGAACCAGCTGGAACGTACCGCCCAATTCAGGCTCATGTACGAAAAACGATTCACTTCTACTGTGAGACATTCTTTTGTTTCAGAGCCTTCTCCATCAGTTCCCATAAGATGAATTCCACTTTCCTGCGGATAGCCGGATTGAAATAGTTTCTCTTTTCCTCATAACCTGCAGCCATAAAGGAAAAAGTGGTAAAGGCTTCGTGCCTTGAGGTTTCAATAACGTAAACCTGATGTGTATCCATAAATGAACGAAGACGCTTTCTTTCTTCCCTGGCACACACTTCCATTTTACCGAGCAACTCGAGGTAAGGTTCTTTAATCTTGTGGGCGCCATTCGCTATATGCCGCCGGTCCTGTTTTATGACAGTGATCGCCATTGTCAGGAACAGGTAGCGGGAGGCTTTATCAAGTTGTTTTTCTTTCAGGTGAGCCATGCCACGACCTCCTCTCATTCATTGCGAACATGTGTTCTTATGTGGTAGTATATCATAGAACCCCTTCGCTTATGCAATCCAATTTTCGAAAGTGACACGGTAGGCAGAAAAGAAGAATTCCAGTAAAATAAAATTACTATAGATAAACAGAGTAGGATGAACCTTTATGCCAACGCTTGAGGAATTGAAATTGCTAGCTGAAAATGATCAATTGTTCGATTACGCTATACGGCAACTGGAGAGGCTGGAGCGCTTTGGTCCGCTTCCCGGTATAGTTCTGCCTCTTATCGAAGCTTTTCTCCCTGTTTTGCCGCTCATAGTATTTGTAGTTGCCAATGCCGTGGTATACGGTCTTATTAAAGGATTTCTCTACTCATGGATCGGAGCTGTGGCAGGAGCCGTACTTGTCTTTCTTGTAGTACGCGGTCTCGGACGTCGGCGTTTTTTTCGTTTTTTGAGAAAGAACCGTCAGGTAAAACGGGTGATGGTGTGGTTTGAAGAGCACGGATTCGGTCCGCTGTTTCTTCTCATGTGCTTTCCTTTTTCCCCTTCCGCCATCATTAATGTCGTTGCAGGATTGTCCGGAGTGAAGACCAGAGACTTTTTACTGGCTGCTGTACTCGGGAAATCCGTAATGATTTTTTCGATAACGTTCGTCGGTGACAGCATCACCTCTTTTACTTCGAACCCTGTCAAAACTATTGTTGTGCTTATCTGTATCAGTCTTTTCTGGCTCCTCGGTAAATATTTGGAGCAGCGGCTGGCGACACGTGCCAGAAGGAAGAAGGGTTGAACCGGACCTCTCCCGGGTAAATTACCAGTATTAAACCCTTTGGAGGAAACGGAATGAATAAACATAAATATCTGTTTCGTGCGGTCATTCTGGCAGCCCTTGTGGCGTTGGTTTTCCGCACTTTTATCTTCGCAAGTTACATTGTGGACGGGGAGTCGATGGAGCCTACGTTATATGATGGTAATCTTTTAATGGTGAATAAAGTCTCCTACGAATGGACGGAAATACATCGGCAGGACGTCATCGTTTTTCATTACAACGAAAAAGACGACTATGTGAAAAGAGTAATCGGTCTCCCGGGGGATGAGATAGCCGTGAAAGACGACGAATTATACGTTAACGATGAACGGTTGGAAGAAACGTATCTTGATAAGCTGCGTCCGGAAGACGGGGAAGTGTTCACCTCCAGTTTCACGCTCGAAGGAATAACAGGAATACCGACAGTCCCTCCGGGTAAACTCTTTGTTCTCGGGGATAATCGCCGGCACAGCCTGGACAGCCGCAGCTTCGGTTTTATCGATTCAGCTTCGGTGGTCGGAAAAGTGTCAATACGTTACTGGCCGATGTCACAGGTGGGTGTAACATTTCAATGAACTGCCGCTCGGGTGGTTCATTTTCTTATGGTATTGTAAAATAAGGAAAAAGGAGGAAGGCGGATGAGCATCAAGTTTATAACCGGACGTTCGGGAGCCGGAAAAAGCAACTACTTTCTGAGTGAAATCGAAGCGAAATTGCAGGAGGAGCCTGCAGGCCGCCCAATTGTATATCTTGTGCCGGACCAGATGACCTTCCAGCAGGAGTATGCGTTATTAAAACGGGGAAATATCGACGGGGCGACGAGGGCCCATGTGCTCAGTTTTTCCCGTCTCGCCTGGAAAGTGTTTCAGGAAACCGGAGGGGCGACGAGATCTTATATAAGCTCTACGGGAGTACAAATGCTGCTCAGAAAAATCGTAGAGGAGCGCACATCCGATTGGAATGTTTTCCAAAAGGCGATGGAGAAACAGGGGTTTATTCATCAGCTGGAAGAAATGATTACGGAATTCAAAAGATATCGCGTGACTCCTGACACACTTGAATCCCAAATGGAGGCCATGGAAGGGTATGTCCACCGGACCGCTGAAGAAAGGGCGCTGCAGGATAAACTGGAAGACCTTCATTATATCTACAGCCGTCTCACCCACTATATGGAAGGCGTCTACGTGGATGGGGAAGACCAGTTGAAGCTGCTCGGAGAGAAAATACTCCACTCTTCATTTCTTCAGGATGCAGAAGTATACATAGACGGTTTTCACAGCTTCACTCCCCAGGAGTATGAGGTTCTGCGCGAACTCTTCCAGCATGCGGAACGGGTACAGGTCACACTGACACTCGACGAAGAAGACGGAGATCCTGAGGATATCGATCTTTTTGCGGAAACGAAAGAAACCTGTGCCATTCTCAGAGAGCTGGCTGAAGAAGGGGGTGTGGAAGTGGAGGAGACGCTCACCCTTTCGAATGAACAGGGCCGTTTTCTTGATCGTAAAGCATTTCAGCACCTGGAGAATAACTTTGAAGAACGTCCTGCCCCTTCTTTCGAAGGAGACGTACCGATCGGTATTTATGAAGCTGTCCATCCCAGGGCGGAAGTGGAAGGAGCTGCCCAGGAAATCCTCCGGCTCGTCCGGGAAGACGGGTACAGGTACCGCGATATAGCAATTCTCATGCGTGATGCCGGTATGTATCACAGTTTAATCGAAACGATTTTCACCGATTATGGTATACCGGTCTTTCTTGATGAAAAGCGGACGATGCTGAACCACCCGCTCCTGGAACTGATACGTTCCGCACTTGATGTCGTAGAGGGGGGCTGGCGCTATGATGCGGTATTCCGGCTGTTGAAAACCGGTTTTATCCCTTCCGGCGATAAGAAACATCCTCTTAACGAAGAAGCCATTGATGAGTTGGAAAATTATGTTCTCGAATATGGCATCCGTTCGAGGGAGCAATGGAGATCGGCGGAGCCATGGAAATATCAGCGATTTCGGGGTTTTGAACAGGCGGCACAGACGGATGAAGAGAAACAGAAGCAGGATCGCATTAACGCATACCGTCATCAGGTGACAGAAGCCCTCGGGAATCTGGATGACGACCTCCGGGGCAGGAAATCCAATGAAAAGAGGGCGACCGCTCTTTTTGAATGGCTGGACAGAATGGACGTTCCGGGCACGCTTGAAATATGGAGAAGTTTCTATGATGAAAACGGAGAAGTGGAGAAAGGAAGGGAGCAGGAACAGGTATGGGACAGTCTGCTTCAACTTCTCGACGAAATGGTGGAGATGATAGGGGAAGAAACTATGTCCCTTCAGGTATTCCGCCAGGCATTCGAAAGTGGTCTCGATGCCCTTACTTTCGCTCACGTACCTCCAAGTATGGATCATATCATTGTCGGAAGCGTGGACCGTTCCAGATTAAACGGCATCAAAGCCGGATTTCTTCTCGGAGTCAACGAAGGAACGTGGCCAATGAAACCTGCCGGAGACGGAATGATTTCTGAGGAAGACCGGGAACTTCTGTCCCGGCATGGAGTGGAATTAGCGGCCGGAAGTCGCGAAAGACTGCTTTACGACCGTTTCTACATGTACCTTGCAGCAACCATGCCGAGCGGGAAATTGTGGGTAAGTTATCCGCTGAGTGACGAAGAAGGTAAAGCGAAAGCGGCTTCTCCCCTGATCACCCGCATTGAAGAGCTGTTTCCGGCCTGCAGGGAACATGTGCTTCTTCAGGATCCGGACGATCTGGAAGAAGCCGAACGTTTTATCACGACGCCGGTCAAGACGCGATCGGCTCTCACTGCCCAGCTGGCCCGTTATATTAAAGGATACCGGATCCAGGATGCCTGGTGGGGCGTGTTGAACTGGTATATTCAGGCGGAAACGAAAGAGAGCACGACGCGAAGAGTGCTTCACAGCCTGTTTTATAAAAATGAACCCGTTCAACTCCAGCAGGAAACAGCCCGCCGCATGCATAAGAAACAGGTGAAAACGAGTGTTTCCGCCCTGGAATCTTACTACAGCTGCGGATTTCAGCACTTTGCCGGTAAAGGGCTGAATCTGGAAGAACGACGGACGTATAAATTGGACGCCCCTGATATAGGTCAGTTGTTCCACGAGGCTCTTCGGCAGATAACCGACTGGATCGGAAAGGAAGGGAAGCGGTTTTCGGAGCTGGATCGTTCCTCTGCCGAACAGTATGCGCGCCGTGCCACACAGGAACTTGCACCGGTTCTGCAGCATCAGGTGCTCAGGAGTTCGAATCGATACAGGTATATTCAGGAGAAGTTAAGTAAAGTGATTGCCCAGGCAACATATATCCTCGGAGAGCAGGCGAGACGGACGAATTTTGCTCCTGTCGGTCTTGAACTCGGTTTCGGGGAAGTGAAAGATGCAGCCCTTCCGGCTATGAGTCTGGATCTTCCGAACGGCTTCGAACTCATGCTCAGGGGAAGGATTGACCGGGTGGATCAGGCTGTGAATAATGAAGAGATGTTCCTGAGGATCATTGACTACAAGTCAAGTGCAAGAGGTCTGAATCTTTCCGATGTATATTACGGTTTATCGCTGCAGATGCTTATTTATCTCGAAGTTATATTACAGAATGCGAAAGAGTGGCTCGGGATGGAGGCGACTCCTGCAGGTGTACTGTATTTCCATGTCCATAACCCGATGATTACGGGAAAGAAAGTGCTGAATGATGAAGAACTGGAACGAGAAATAGTGAAAAGTTTTAAAATGCAGGGGCTGCTTCTGGAAGATGAAGCCGCTGTCCGTATGATGGATACAGAAACGGATAAAGGTTACAGCCCGGTGGTTCCGGCAGGATTGAAGGAAAAAGGCGGTTTTTATTCCAATTCCAAAGTGGCGGACAGGGGAAGGTTCGAAGCGCTGGACGGTTACGTTCGTAAACTGATGACGCAGGCGGGGATGGATATTACGGAAGGCAATATTCCGCTTAATCCATATCAGAAGAAACAGGAAACGGCATGCCAGTTCTGTTCCTTCCGTTCCGTCTGTCAGTTCGACCCGACTCTTGCAGAGAACCAGTACCGGAAGCTGGCCGACATGAAAGACAGCAAAGTCTGGGAGAAATTGAAAGAAAAGGGGGAAGTCGATGGTTAGCTGGACAAAAGAACAGGAAGAGGCGATTTATAATTCCGGCCATGATATTCTCGTCTCGGCAGCGGCAGGGTCGGGGAAAACAGCGGTTCTTGTAGAAAGAATCATTCAAAAGGTGATTGGCAGGCAGAACCCGGTGGATATCCACTCCCTTCTCGTAGTAACCTTCACGAACGCAGCGGCTCAGGAAATGAGGAACAGGGTGACGGAGGCGCTCGACAAAGCTCTTGAACAGTCGCCGGATTCTATCCACCTGAAAAAACAGCTGTCCCTTGTGCAGAGTGCGTCCATTTCGACACTCCATTCATTCTGTATGGAAGTGATAAGGAAACATGCATATCTCCTGGATATCGATCCTGCCTTCAGAATTGCGGATTCCGTAGAAGCGGATTTAATGAAGCAGGAAGTGCTGGAAGATCTTCTGGAAGACTGGTATGGACGGGAAGGCGAGGAGCGAACCCGTTTTTTTGACCTGGTGGACCGGTTCTCCGGGGACCGTCACGACCTGGATGTAGAGTCGCTTATCCTTCAGATGTACACGTTCTCGGAACAGCATCCGTGGCCGGAAGATTGGCTGGACCAGGTGGCAGAAATGTATAACGTTTCCGTGAATGAAGAGGTGGAAGATCTGCCCTGGTTTGTGCTGCTGAAAAGAGAAGTTCATCATCAGCTTGAAGCTATGGAAAAAGAAGCAGAAGAATTTCTTGAACTTACCCGCAAGCCGGACGGCCCTTATACATACGGGGAAACGGCAGACAAAGATCTCGCTCTTGTACGCGAAGCGAAAGCCAGCCTCGCTACATCCTGGCAGTCGCTTGAGAACTACGTGAAAGAAGCTAAGTTCCCGTCGCTTTCGAGAAAAAAATCAGACGTGACAGAGGATAAGAAAAATGAAGCGAAAGAAATACGGGAAAGATATAAGAAAAGATTCAAACAGATTCAGGAAGAATGGTTTGCACGCCCCCTTGTGAGATATCTTGAAGAAATGGGAGAGTTGTATCCGGTCATCGTTCAGCTGGGAGTTGTAGTGAAAGATTTTAAACAGCGCTACCAGGAAGCGAAGAAAGAGAAAGGGGTAGTCGATTTCTCCGACCTGGAGCATTATGCACTGGATATTTTACGGGATGAAAGTTCACAGCCGGAGCACCTCGTACCTTCGCAGGTGGCGAAAAATTATCAGCGCCAGTTTGCGGAAGTACTCGTAGATGAGTACCAGGACACGAATCTGGTACAGGAGACGCTCCTTAAACTATTGACTGCCGACGACGAGGCAGGAGATTTGTTTATGGTGGGGGATGTGAAACAAAGTATATACCGTTTCCGGCACGCGGAACCTTCCCTGTTTCTCCAGAAGTACAGCCGTTTTCAGGAGAAAGAAGAAGACGGAGAGAGAATAGATCTGGCTAAAAACTTCCGCAGCCGGACCCAGGTGCTCGATGCAACGAACTACCTTTTTCGCCAAATTCTCGACGAAGAGGTCGGGGAGATGGAGTATGAGAAAGAAGCCGAACTGATTTACGGGAACACCTCCTACGACGAATGGTTCAAAGAAGACACGAGTACGGAACTTCTGTTAATTGACCGGGAAGAAGCAGAAGAAGAGCAAGAGGACATGGAAGAAGATTACCGTGATCTGGAAAAGGCGCAGCTTGAAGCCCGGGCTTACGCAGGGAAAATCAGAGAGTGGCTCGGGTACGATGGCAACGAGCCGATGCAGGTAATGGATAAAGAAACAGGTATGCCGAGACCTCTTAAATTCAGAGACATAGTATTTCTCCAACGTTCTATGACGTGGGCACCGGTTATAATGGATGAACTCAAACAGCAGGGGATACCGGTCTACGCAGAGCTTTCCACCGGGTATTTCGAAGCGATTGAAATCCGGGTAATGATCAGCCTGCTGAAGATTATTGATAATCCGAAACAGGATATCCCGCTGGCTTCGGTCCTCAGGTCTCCGATTGTCGGACTGGACGAGGACGAGCTTGCACGCATCCGTCTGGAAGACAAGCGGACAAATTATTATGAAGCTGTTAAATTGTATACTGCTAAAGAAACGGATTCGTTAAGCGGAAAACTGGACCGGTTTCTGGTTATGCTCCATGACTTCCGGGAGCGGGCAAGACAGGAAGCCCTGTCGGAACTGATCTGGTACATTTACCGTGAGACCGGATATTACGATTTCACAGGTGGTATGCCCGGCGGACGGCAGCGTCAGGCGAATCTGCGGGCACTTTATGACCGTGCCCGATCCTATGAGACTACATCTTTCCGCGGGCTGTTCCGTTTCCTGCGTTTCATTGAAAGAATGGAAGAAAGGGGAGACGATCTTGGAGCGGCCCGGGCTCTTGGAGAGCAGGAAGATGTCGTGCGGATTATGACGATCCACAAAAGTAAGGGGCTGGAGTTTCCGGTGGTCATTCTCGGAGGTATTGATAAGCAGTTCAATATGAAAGATCTTAATTCCCGGTATTTACTCCACAAAGATCTCGGTTTCGGGTCGAAATACATCGACCCCGAAAAAAGGCTCACTTACCCGACGATCGCTTATCACGCTTTGCGCGAAAAGAAAAAAAGAGAGATGCTCGCCGAGGAAATGAGAGTGCTCTACGTGGCTCTTACGCGGGCCAAGGAAAAACTGGTGCTTGTCGGAAATGTGGCTTCTTTTCAGGCAAAACAGGAGGAATGGAAGCGGTTTGTCCGCTATGAACCATGGACACTGCCGGCAGCTGACAGGCTGAGCGCGAAATCGTACCTCGACTGGATCGGTCCTTCTCTTGTCCGACATCAGCAGGCCCAGATTCTTACGGCCGGGGAAGTGGAAGTGGCAACTTCTTCCGCCATTCACAAGGATGAATCACAATGGTCTGTCGGAGTCATCCACGGCAGAGAATTAACCGGTACAGCAAAGGAAAGGGAACATCGGGATGATACAGTGAAAGAATCCGTTCTTAAGTGGGCTCCTGTTGATCATGAAATAGAACCGTTCGTTGAGAAAAGATTGGGTTATCGCTATCCTCACGAGCAGGCGGCAAGACGACGCGCTAAACAGACGGTAACAGAAATCAAGAGGAAACAGGAAGTGGATGAATATGCCGATACGACTCTCGTTCTTCCTTACCGGCCTCCGATGAGAAAGAGACCTAAATTTATGCAGCAGGAAAAAGCGCTCACTGCTGCCGAGCGGGGGACGGCTATGCACACCGTGATGCAGCATATTTCTCTAAAACCACATACCCCCCCGGAAGTGGAAGAATTCACCGAAAAACTTATTGCCCGGGAAATAATAACACGTCAGGAAGCAGACGCAATCGATGCCGAAGCCATTTCCCGTTTTTTTGATACAGAAACGGGAAAAACAGTGATCGCCGAACCGGGAGTGGAACGTGAAGCAGCTTTCAACTATATGCTACCTGCAAAAGAAGTATATAACGACTGGGAGGAAGACGATAACGACCGGGTATTTATCCAGGGGATCGTGGATCTTCTCATCCCTTATAAAGATGGATATATTCTGCTTGACTACAAAACGGACAGTCTGAGCGGAAAGGAAACGGAACAAGAGCTTTCTTCCCGTTACCGTACCCAGCTCTCCCTTTACGCAAAAGCGATTGAAGATATAAGAAAAAGGAAAGTGTACAGAAGTGTGCTTTACTTTTTCGATGCAGCAAAAGTTGTGGAGGTGAAAGGGGATTGAAGTGATGGAGGATATTTGTGAGTTGTGCTGGCGCTTCCCGGTAAAAACGACAGAGCACCATCTTATCCCTAAACAGCATGGGGGCGTACACGGACCGACAGCTCAATTATGTACTGCCTGCCATCGTCAGATCCATGCACTTTTTTCCAACCGGGAACTGGCCCGGTTCTATAACCGGATTGAACGGATCCAGGACCACCCTGATATGAAAAAGTATGTGAAATGGGTGCAGAAGCAGGATCCGGCTAAAAGAGTCACTACGAAAAAAGCCAATAGAAGGAAGTAAGGGGGGAAGATTATGTCGAAGGGAGGTCCAATTGCAGAGAAGGAGCGTCTGGAATGGGTGGATGTCGTCAGAGGCCTCGCGATATTCGGTATTTTTATGGTGAACGCTCCGGCGTTTAATGCTCCTTTCTTTCTATATGGAGGAGGAGAGGAGTACTTTTCTTCAGAAATGAGCGGAGTAATCCGGGCGATCATCGATATCTTCTTCCAGGCGAGTTTTTACACGCTTTTTGCTCTTATGTTCGGGTTTGGCCTGCAAATGATGAGAGACCGGCTGGTAGAAAAAGGTGTAAGTTATGAACCCGTTTTACAGCGAAGGATGTTTTTCCTTTTTCTTTTCGGAGTCATTCATGCTTTTCTTATCTGGCATGGAGATATACTGCTCACCTATAGCATTCTTGGGATGATTCTTCTGCTATTTATGAAAGTGAAGAACCGGACACTGCTTCGTTTCGCTTTCGGAATGCTGGCTGCCGTAACGTTACCATTCACTTTACTGCTTTATGCAGCCAGAGATTTCAATGCGGCTATGGTAAACAGGGAAGCTATACAGGAGGCAATGACTAGTTATGGTAACGGGGCGCTAGGGGAGATTTGGGCGCAGAATTTGACGGACTGGTGGTATACGAACAGCCCGGGGAATTGGCCGTTTTTAATCATGAGCATGCTTCCGATGATGCTGTTCGGAATGTACATTGCGAGAAAAAGGTGGCTTCATGAACCGGAGAATTATAGAAATGAAATGCGGAACTGGTGGGTAGTGACCGGTATATTGTTTTTCATATTCAAGGTCGGCCCTTATTTCTTCGGCAGCCCCGGCTGGTTCGATCTGGCTCAGGATAATATCGGCGGGTCCGCCTCGGCTGTGTTCTATGTACTATCTATTACCATGTTGTATAGAGGTTCGGTCAGACGGGCGATACGTCCGCTTAGATGGGTAGGGAGGATGTCGCTTACCAACTATATATTGCAGTCGGTTGTAAGCTTCATCGCTTTTTACTCTGTCGGTTTCGGATTCTACGGGGAAGTGTCGCCGCTGCAGAGTACCGTTTTTGTCCTGATCGTCTTCTTTCTCCAGGTCGTCATAAGCGGATGGTGGCTGAAAAAACACCGGTATGGTCCGGTGGAATGGTTATGGAGAAGAGGGACGTATAAAACTGAAATATAGAGTTTTTCGAGATAAAAAAGCGGCTTCTGTCCGGGACAGAAGCCGTTTCTTCGTTTTCGTGACATTAAACGCTCAGAACCTCTTTGATATGAGAGATAGCCCAGTTCAGATCTTCTTCAGAAATGACCAGAGGTGGAGCGAAACGAATTACGTTTTCGTGCGTTTCTTTACAGAGAAGTCCTTTTTCTTTCAGTTCTTCACAGTATTTACGCGCAGGTTCGGTAAGTTCTACACCGATGAAGAGGCCTTTTCCCCGCACTTCTTTTATGATGGAACTGTCGATGGATTTTAACTCTTCCATCATATGATTGCCAAGTCTAAGCGAGCGGTCGGCTAGATTTTCGTCTTCTATTACCTGGAGAGAAGCGAGAGATACGGCTGATGCAAGCGGGTTACCTCCGAACGTGGACCCATGGGAACCCGGATTGAATACTCCGAGAATATCCTTGTTGGATACTACACAGGAAATAGGGAACACACCGCCGCCGAGGGCTTTACCGAGAATAAGCATATCCGGATTTACGTCTTCCCAGTCACATGCAAACATCTTTCCGGTTCTCGCAAGGCCGGCCTGGATTTCGTCTGCGATAAACAGAACATTTTCTTCATTGCAAAGATCGGATGCTTCTTTCAGGAAACCTTCCGGTGGCATGACGATTCCCGCTTCTCCCTGGATGGGTTCAAGAAGAAAAGCGGCTGTATTATCTGTAATCGCTTCCTGAAGAGCGTCGATGTCGCCGTAAGGGACTAATTTTATCCCTGGGAGAGTAGGACCGAAACCACGTTTGTTATCCTCGTCCGAGGAGAGGGAAACAGCAGCCATCGTCCGTCCGTGGAAGTTACCGGTGCAGGCGATGATCTCCGCATTGTCTTCTTCCACACCTTTTACATCGTAGGCCCAGCGGCGTGCTGCTTTAAGAGCGGTCTCTACGGCTTCAGCCCCTGTATTCATAGGAAGAGCCATTTCTTTATTAGTGATTTTACAGATCTTTTCATACCAGGGGCCTAGCTGGTCGTTATGAAAAGCGCGGGATGTAAGAGTCACCCGGTCGGCCTGGTCTTTCAACGCCTGAATGATTTTAGGGTGGCGGTGTCCCTGGTTAACGGCCGAATAGGCACTAAGCATATCCATATAACGGTTACCTTCCGGATCTTTTACCCATACCCCTTCTGCTTCCGAAATGACTACAGGAAGCGGGTGATAGTTTTTGGCACCATATTCTTGCGTCTGATCAATGATTTGTTGACTGTTACGAGACATACAGGACCTCCTTTGAATCTTTATAACAATACCTTTTCATTATAACAGGTTTTTCTACTGATTTCTCCAGCCGGTTTTCATTGGGAATCGGTCGGGAGAAGTGATACGATAAGTAAAGAAAGGAGGATGATGAAATGACTCATCTACATATTTTTTCATGGGTGCTGGCTTTAGCACTTCTTGCGCTGGTGTCAACGTTTTTAAATTCGGGAAACTTAAAGCCTGCCAAGATTTCTCACATGATTCTACGCTTAGACTATTTACTGATTCTTTATTCCGGAGGGGACCTGTTCGCTTCTTACGCCAGCTACGGTCCGGCAGTTATCATTAAACTTCTGGTCGGAATCTGGGTAATCGCCTCCATAGAGATGGTGGCTGTCAAAAAGAAAAAAGGCAAAAATGTTACGAGCTGGTGGATACAACTTACCATTTCCGTACTATTGGCGCTCTTCCTCGGTTTCGTAATGCTGCCGATGGGTTTATTGCCATAATCGTAAATTCAATAAAAAAGGAGTGGTCCGGACCAGCGGACCACTCCTTTTTTATTGTGATAAGGGGGCAGACACGGGGGAGTGCCTGCTACTATGTTCAAGGTTATGGCGAGGAATCACCCTCACCTGTAATGATAATCATTCTCATTTGTAAAGTCAATGAATTTTTTGAAAATATTTATAGCGGATAGAATTGAATTTCTGCAATAGGTGGAAGAGTTCGAGACATCGAAAAGAGCTGTGAAGAAAGTGTGGACGGTTTACACTCTTTTCAATCTGAAAGAGTATTTATATAAAGATAATAGTTGACGGTAAAGGTGCTGGAAGGATAACCTTTAATAATGATTGAAAATTTGAGGGGGTAGGACAGATGAGAAGAATGACAGGTCTTATGCTCATTCTTTCGTCTCTTCTTTTTTGGGTACTTCCCACACCGGCTACGGCAGAAGAAGGAGAGAATTGGAAAGGTGAAAGTATTTATTACATAACGGTGGACCGTTTCATGAACGGTAAGACCGCTAACGATAAGAACCTGGAGACCGGTAAAGAAAACGGGTATCACGGTGGTGATCTCCAGGGCGTCACAGAGAAACTGGACTATATCAAGGATCTCGGATTTACGACAATCTGGTTATCGCCGCTGATGAGTTCGTCGGACTTTGAAGGATACGAGGTTAAAGATTACAAAAAAGTGGATGAACACTTAGGTACAATGAAAGAAGTCCGGACCCTTACCGAAGAAGCCCATGATCGAGATATGAAAGTGATTATGGATATGCCACTGATGGACATTGACGAAGATCATCCATGGGTGGAGAAAGGTTTCACGGAACGCTCCGGAAACGGGGAGGTTAAGGTGAAGGAAACCGGCGAGGATGTACAAAAAGAAATAAGTTCGATTCTTTCGTACTGGAAACAAGAAGCGGGACTGGACGGCTTCGGTTTTCCGGAAGTGGAAGAGGCCAGTCCGGACTTTTGGCAAAAAACTTTAAGCAATATTACGGATACGGTACTGATCGGCAAGGGGGAAGATTCTTCCTATAGCAAAACAGGTTTTGACATATGGTATGATGAATCGTATCAGGAAGCGATCTCCGAAAGCTTTTCAGGCACAGGTAACATAGAACTGCCGGCTCCTAAGAAAGAGGGCACTACCGCCAGTGCTGTCGATTTTCACGATACGAGGCGTTTTACGACGTTAGCTCAGGAGTCGGGATTTAATCCGGTGACGAGATGGAAACTGGCTCTGACCCAACTGTATACTGATCACGATGTAGCCGTAGTGCAATATGGAACAGCGATTCCGATGGGGGAAAAGCCGGGAATCGGGAATTTACCGATGATGAATTTTGGTGGAACAGACGAAGAAGTAACCAGAAGGATAAATAAGTTGAACGCGATGCAAAATGAGTTCCCGTCGTTTGCGAAAGGTGAAGTGCAGAAAGTGTACAACGAAGGCGGTATGGAAGTATTTAAAATCGACGGGGAGAAAACAATGCTTGTAGCCATAAACAATTCGGAGGAAACGAAAAGCGGCATTGTAACTTCGCTCGGAGACAACAAACAGTTGCGCGGCCTGATGCATGACGGTTTTCTCAGACAGTCAGATGATGGGAAGTACCGGGTAGTGCTGGAACGTGAGACCGCCGATGTGTTCGTCGTGGAAGATTCGGCAGGGATCAACTGGTTATTCGTCGGTTTTGTCGTAAGCGTTATGGCTATTTTCGTCATCTTTGTTATAATGACAATGGTTAGAAACAGAAAACAAAAAATCAACGGACACTGAGCGTCGTGTTCGTTGATTTTTTTACCTTTTGCTCCATAAATGAGGAGTTGTTACCTGTACTCTTCATTTATAAAAAAGAGTGCTATCGTTCCCGGGCCGGCATGGGCTCCGATAGCTGCACCCACCATATCTATATGAATGTCCGCAGGGGAGAATCTTTCTTCGATCATAGAGGCGAGCTGCTTGGCTCTCTCTTCGCTATCTCCGTGACTGATTGCGATACGCTGGCGTTTCAGATCTTTTCCGCGCTCTTCCATCAGTTCAATCATGCGCTTAAATACTTTCTTCTGACCGCGGATCTTCTCAAGGGGCACAAGGTTCCCGTCGTCGACGTGCAGAAGAGGTTTAATTTTAAGAAGACTGCCGACGAAAGCCTCTGCTTTGGTTACCCGACCACCACGCTGAAGGTATGAAAGGTCGTCTACTGTAAATAAATGTTCCATATGTTTGGAGTGGTAGGAAACGAAGGATATAAGATCCCGCAGCGTCGCGTTTTTCCGACTCTCTTCCGCTGCTCTTAGCACGATGAGTCCGTACCCGAGAGAGGCGGCTTTCGTGTCGATTACTGCAAATTTGGCCTTCGGGTATTCTTCTTTCAACTCCTGCTCCACTACTTTTGCCGACTGATAAGTCCCGGAGAGGGCGGAGGAAAAAGCGATGTATAGAAATGGCTGATCGGCGGCAATTTTTTCGGTGAAGAGTTCGCGGAAGTCCTGGGCCGTCACCTGTGACGTCTTCGGAGCTTCCCCTTCTCTCATCGCATCATACACTTCTTTGGGAGAAAGGTCCTGACCATCTTCATGCTCTTTGCCTTTAAGAAGAACTTTCAACGATACGCGATCCACTCCGTATTCGCTCAATGTAGCTTCTGAAAGGTCACTTGCAGAATCGCAGATGATTTGTACGCTCATTTTTTCACCTTCATTCTATTAGAGTGAGTTCTATGTTAAGTTTATGTCTAAGAAGTTATTTAGTCAAAGTATACCATATGTTCATTTCAGTAATAATAATCTATAATTAAAAAAGACAGGGGGGGAGCACCATGTTTACATTTGAAACGAAAAGGATCATCGTCGTTATTATAGGTGCACTGTTTAACGCAGTCAGCCTGAACTTATTTCTCATAGAAGCAAATGTTTACGCAAGCGGTTTTACCGGTATGGCCCAGCTCTTAACGAGTATCATTCAGGATTTTCTGGACATCCATTTTATCAGCACCGGAATCATATTATTTATTCTGAACATACCTGTTGCGATACTCGGTTGGCTGAAAGTAGGAAAAGGGTTTACTGTGTACAGCGCAATATCAGTGGCTTTTACGACATTTTTCCTCGAAGTTATACCGCTTTTGCAATTGTCGGAGGACATTATACTTAACGCTGTGTTCGGTGGCGTGCTCGGGGGTGTCGGTGTAGGTATCACCCTTAAATGGGGGGCGTCCACCGGAGGGCTTGATATTATCGCTATGGTCCTCTCCCGGATGAAAGACCGGCCAATCGGCACTTATTTCCTTATAATCAACAGTGCTATCATCGCCGTAGCCGGCCTGATTTATAAACCGGAAAACGCTTTATATACTTTGCTGACTCTATACGTTACGACGCGGGTGATTGATGCAATACATACCCGTCATGAAAAACTGACAGCGATGATTATTACTTCGAAGGCAGAAGATATGGAAGAGGCAATCCACGCTCAGGTGGTCCGGGGTATTACTACGTTACCGGCAAGAGGGGCTTTCACCGGTGAGGACAAAAATATGCTGATAATGGTTATCTCCCGCTACGAGCTTTACGATCTTCAACATATTATTCACGATGTCGATGACCGGGCGTTCACCAATATTGTCCAGACCACCGGTGTCTTCGGCTTCTTCCGAAAAGAATGAAAATAAGGTACATTAGTAAAGTGGTATAACAGTCCTGTAAGGGGGAAATGAAATGAAAAAATGGTGGATGGCAATTCTGATCACAGGAGTTATTGGTCTTTCGGCGTGTGGAGCCGATGAAACGGGTAAGACAGAAGAAAAGAAAAATGAGGAAGAGAGCGAACAGCAGAATAACGGAGAAAATGAAGAAAAGAAAACGAGTGACGAGAGTAACGGACAGGTACTGGCTGAACAGCTTGCAGTGAAAAGCAGTGCTGAAACTTCAGGGAAAAAAGCCGATATTAGTTTCTCTTTGACGAATGAAGGTGAAGAAGCTGTAGAAGCAGGATTCCTGTCGGGACAGCAGTTCGATGTCCGCGTAACGGATCAAAAGGGTGAAAATGTGTACACTTTTTCTGCTGATCGCTCATTTACACAGGCTAAAACATCCGAAAATATAGAAGCCGGACAAAAGCTTGAGAATGCAGTAGAGTGGAAAGAGAACGTGACGCCTGGAGAATATGAAGCGACGGTGACATTTCTGGTCAATACGGTAAACGGTGATAAAGTGAAGGACATGGAGTTTACTTCCACTTCAGCTTTCACTATCGAGAAACAGAAAGAAAGTTCTTCCGAAGAGTCAGGAAGTGCTGAGGGAGAAGGAACTGAACAAGGTACAGAGGAAGAAGGAGACCCGGAACCATCCGAGCCATCGAGTTCTGTGGAAGGCAATGACGCTTTTCGTAACCTTGAACTGTCCGGGGAAAAAGGAAACTATACAGTGAGCGGGGAAGCCCGCGTTTTCGAAGGAGACTTCCTCTACAGAGTAGAAGACGGCCATAATGAACTGATTTCGGAAACGACTGTTCAAGTGGATGCGGGGGCGCCGAACTGGTCGCAATTTGAGCTCGCCATTTCCATCCCTGAATCTGAGTTGCCGGATTCCGGAGCAATTACGCTTATGATTTACGACAGAAATGCCAAGGACAATGAACCTGTGAACGTTAATTACGTACCTCTTGACCGATTCGGGGAAAAATGAGCCCGGAAAGACGGATAAAGTAAAAGAAGACTCTGAGACAGCCTTTCTGTCTCAGAGTCTTCTTAATAGCCGGCTTCTTTGACTGCAGCTTCCACTTTCGGAGTCAGCTGATCCCAGTCGGCATCCGGTTTTTTATTGACAGTAATGAAATTTTGGAAGCCGAATACGTTATCGACTCCTTCGAGTTCCATCAGTGCATTCATAATCGGGAAATCGCTCGTCTGTCCCGGCATTACGGACACACTTCCATCCCCGGGGAAAATACGGGAATCCGTCGTGAATTTTCTGGCATTGGGATTCGGTGTTTCTTCTACAACTACGCCCATTTAAAAAACCTCCTTGTAACCTTTGTACTTATTCATTTTAGCAGAAAAAGGGCGGGAGCAAAACGAAGAAACAAAACATTCTATTCGTTGCGAAGGTTTGTGGTACAATAAAAACACTTTTTGAGTAGTAATAGAGGTGAACATATGAAGAACAGACTTAAAGAAACGCTGGAAGAAATTAAGGAAAACGACTATACTCTTCCTGAACGCGTCAACCAGCAGGAAATAACGACAGTGATGCTCCAGAATATGGGGGCGGTGGACCCTTATTTACGTTCGGAACTTATTCACAATATATTGTCCACTTTCATCCAAAGAGAAAAATACTCAGATCAGCAGCTTAGAAATATGCTCACATCTCTGATGAATAAAAATTATTTATTTTATAGAATCAATACGTCCAAACAGGAAGAGGACGCTGTGTTCCGTCGCAGTTATTCAGTATTACTCATGTCCCCCATCCTCTCCCGACATTCAAGTAACGCTTTCCTTTCCGAGGAAAATATACACCGGGTATGGGAAAACCTGAAAAAATACATGAAGCAGGAACATGATCATCGCGGTTACGTGAAAGGGAAAGGCTGGGTGCATACGATGGCTCACGCCGGCAAAGCACTTAACAGCCTGTCCGCCTGCGCGTGTATTACAGGGGAGGAAGTGAAAGGAATGCTGCCGATCATCCGTGAACAATTTCTCATAGACAGACCTTACCTGTTCGATGAAGAAGAGCATATGGTGACTGCGATTATAACTATGTTCGATAAGATAGAAAAAGAAGAAAAGGTCGCGTGGCTATGGACTTTCCTCTATGAACGGGAAAATTGGAAGGATCCGGAGGAAGATCTTATCATTAATAACGGTAAGCATCTGCTCCGCGCTCTTTATTTCCGACTGATTGATGAAGAGGAAGAAGAAATTTGTGAGGTTTTACTTCAGATATTAAGGGAATTAAGAACTCAGGAGCACTACTAAAAGGAGGGGACGGGCATGATCAAAAAAATCGGAGCGTGGATCGGCACTATTGCAGGTGTCGCTCTTGGAGGTTTTCTTTACGGCATAGAGAAGATTTTTGGTCTTTCCGTCTACACCCTTCTGATGAACGTGGATTTTATTCCGGGAGTCCGTCATGCGATGGGTCACCCTGCACTGGAATGGATGCTTCATCTATCTGTCTCTTTGAGCATAGGTTTTATTTTCGTTTATATAGTTGAAAAGAGAAAAGCCTGGGACTCGACATTCCGTTTTGTACTTTCAGGGGTGCTGTCCGCAGGCGCTGCACTTACGTATGTGCCGCTGACTCTTCTCGCTATACAGGAAACCCCCTCGCTTCGGGACGGGAAGGCAATTTCTCTCTGGCTTGCAGGACATGCCGTATTCGGATTGGTCCTGTCGGGCAGTTATGATGTGCTGAAATGGAAAGACCGCCCTGCTGCTGTCTGACAGAGAAAAAAAGATGAGGAGTCAGTTTACAGGTGGCTGCCTTTTTTTAGAGTAGATACCAGGTTGATATAATAAATTAAGAAGTCCTGGCGTGATCAGCATGCCAGGACTTCTCTTTCATACCATCAAGCAATTATCGTATGGAAGGTTTCATTTGAAAATAACTGTTAAGGAAATGGGCGATGCCGTCTTCTTCGTTAGAAGCGGTCGTTTCATCGGCAATTGATTTAAGCCCGTCAATCGCATTCCCCATCGCCACTCCTGTGCCGGCGTAATCTATCATTTCGAAGTCGTTGTCCTCATCACCGAAAGCTATAATCCTCTCGCGTGGTATGCGGTAGTAGTGGGCAATCTTATGAAGTCCTACCGCTTTGTTCAATCCTGACCGGACAATTTCGATAACGTGCCATGGAGCGCCCCATCGCCTATGATCGATGGCTTCGGCATGTTTGTCGAGCTCTTCGCGGATATACTTCACTTTTTCCATGTCTCCTTCTTTCGGTTGAATAAGCAGGGACGTGGGATCGGTTTTCAAATGGTTGGTGAGCGGGCCCACGGTTACGGGATGTTCGTTCGTATCGAATATTTTCATCATGTCTTCGTCGTAATAATGAAGGTGGACGTGATCCTTTACTTCGGCGAGAATATTCTTCACACCCATTTCGTTTGCCATGTGGATGATCTCTCTTGCTTTTCGTAAAGGGAGAGGGGAGTGGATAGCATCCCACTTCTGGTTCAGTGGATGGTGGATAAGTGCCCCGTTGAAGTTCACCATCGGAGTATCCAGTCCAAGTTCGTGATAATATTTAATACTGGCCCTGTGCGGACGGCCGGTAGATATAACTACGATATGGCCTTCCTGAATAATCTGTTGTACGGCTGCCTTCGTACTGGGACTGATCGTTTTTTCATCTGTGAGAAGTGTTCCGTCCAAGTCCAGCGCAATTATATGTTTATTCATTTCGTCACCTCGACTATTGGAAATATGTAAAACTTTCCAATGAAATTTGTGAATGTTACTATTAACTGAGAATATTCGTATTTTACCAAAGTAAATTAAGAAAAGAAAGGAAAGAGCCAATGATTTCAGTACAACGCGAGTCATGGAGAGGAATTCCGCTTCTGCACGTCACCGAAGCGGCGAAACAGGGAGAACCGCTCCCGGTATTTACATATTTCCACGGATTCACTTCCGCCAAAGAACACAACTTACCACAGGCTTATCTGCTTGCGGAGAAAGGGTACCGTGTGCTGCTCCCGGACAGTCTGTACCACGGAGAGCGCGAAGAAAAACTGCACCAGCAGCAGCTCAATCTCAAATTCTGGGATATTGTTTACCAAAACCTGAAAGAACTCCAGGTTCTGTATGATGAACTGGAAATCCGTGATCTGCTGGAAGGGGACCGTTTCGGAGTCGGCGGTACTTCCATGGGCGGCATTACGACTACGGCGGCTTTGACGATGTACCCGTGGATAAATGCGGCCTGCGTCATGATGGGATCTCCGAAACCGGTAGAGTTTTCAAAAAAGATAATAGAGGACGTAAGAGCAAGTGGAGGAGAGCTTCCTGTCAGTGACGAAGAATTGAACAGTCTGTACTGGGCGCTTTCTACGATAGATCTCTCGCTTCATCCTGAGAAATTGAAGGAGAGACCGCTTTTCTTCTGGCATGGAGATGCGGATCCTGTTGTGCCGTTCACTCACAGCTATGAGTTTTACAACGAAGTGGAGTGTCAATACAGAAACAAGCAGGCGATCCGTCATATCAAAGAACCGGGGAGGGATCACAAAGTAAGCCGGAGTGGTATTCTGGAGATGACGAAGTGGCTTGAAAAAATATTGTAGCGAAAAATTTAACGTTCGCTCTATTTTTCGTTATAATACGTATAAGAAGATAAGAAGGAGGCTGAATAATGACTACTGCAATCGAAGAAAACGCAATGGGTGCTCTTGAAAACGTTATTGACCCGGAACTTGGTATCGACATCGTGAACTTAGGCTTGGTATATGGCGTAGACGTAGATGAAAATAATAAGGCGGTTGTTACGATGACCCTTACTGCGATGGGATGCCCATTGGCAGGACACATCGAGCAGGATGTAAAACGCGCTTTATCCGATCTCCCTGAAATTGATGAAATTCAGGTAAATATCGTATGGAACCCGCCGTGGAGCAAAGATCGCATGAGCCGCTATGCGAAGATAGCTCTTGGTATTCCGGATTGATTTATACGAAATCAAAAAATTCCCCCCGAAGGCTGCGTGCTAGTACAGACGCTTTCCTCCGGAGGGAATTTTTTATGCTGATACTCCGGTCGCTGCTCAGGATAAAAACAGCAGGACGAGAATACCGACAGCGAAACAATAGTAGGCGAAATACTTCAGGTTACCGTTGGCCATAACGTTCATGAACCAGCGAAGGGAATAATAGGAAGCTACTATGGAACCGGCAAAAGCCAGTACGTAAGCAGCCCATAATTGTCCGCTTTTTGCTCCGAGAATGTCTTCGAGTGAAAGAAGCATCGAACCGAGACTTACCGGGATAAATAGAAGGAAAGAGAAGCGCAGAGCCGTTTCCTGCTTCATCCCGAGCAGCATGGCGGCTACAATAGTCGCTCCTGAACGACTGATGCCGGGTATGAGGGCCACCCCTTGGGCAAGTCCCACAATAACCGCATCTTTCATTGTCAGGTTCCTGTCGTTTTTCCCCCCGCGTATGTTTCTTATAACCCAGAGAGCCAGTCCCGTTACGAGCAGCGTCGCTCCCACAATCCATACGGCATCGAGGTTACTGTCTATATAATCTCCGAATACAACTCCGAGAATACCTGCAGGAATAGTCGCAACTACAAGGTAGAGGATGAAATCAAAGTCTTCTTTATGTGCTTTTTCCTGTTTGAAAATGTATCCGAAACCGTTCCGGATGAGGCGGGTAATATCATTCCGGTAAATGATAAGCACGGCAATCAATGAACCGAAGTTGACGAGAACAAGAAAATCAAGCCCTTCATCGCTCAGGGAAATAAGTTCCTGTAAAATGACCAGATGTCCGCTTGAAGAGATGGGGATCGGTTCCGTAAATCCCTGAAATATGCCCAATAGTAAGTATTTGATCCATAACCATATCGCTTCCAATGTAAAAAAGCCTCCTTCTGATTAAACTTCTGTTTGCAGTACGGGTCTTCCACCATTAAAAAAAGAAGCGCGCTGAGCGCTTCTTTTAAGCTTCTTCCTCTTTCAGACCTACTTCTCCGAGTAATATAACTGCGCCCGTGAATATGGCAGTCATTAAAATGACCTGAAGCATGGAGAAATCAACCTGATTCATGTTGCTTATTACGTAAGCAGTCATGAAGCTGAATAGGAATGACCATAGAATCGTGTAAAGAATACGCATTGTTATTCACCTCAATTATGTACAATCTTACTACTCATATTACCAAAAGCCGGAAAGAAATAAAACAAAAAAACATATTTCAACGCGTATCTTCAGGAGAAAAGAGGCCAGGAGGACCTTCTGTCATATGATATTTACGAAAAAATCAGGATCGGGAGGGTTCGCCGAAAAGGCGGGGTCAGCCTGAATCTTCGCGGAATAAGGCGATTCTCCGGCCAAAGTGCTTGCAGACAGGTATAATTTACATTAGAATTAGCACCAAGTAATAAGATTAGATTATACCTTAAGGGGATGAAAACATGAATGCTGGATTTCTCGGAATTGGACATTACACACCCGAAAAAGTGCTTACTAATAAGGATATGGAACAAATTGTAGATACAAGTGATGAATGGATACGCACCCGTACGGGGATCGAAGAAAGAAGGATTGCAGCTGATGGGGAAGATACTTCTGATATGTCTTACAATGCGGCAGTCAATGCTCTTGAAGACGCCGGTATGACAGCGGAGGATCTGGACATGATCATTGTCGCTACGGTTACACCGGATCAGCCTTTCCCTTCCGTATCGGCCATGCTTCAGCATAAACTCGGCGCCAATAAAGTTGCTGCCATGGACGTTGGGGCAGCGTGTGCCGGTTTCATGTACGGTGTGATCACCGCTAAACAGTTCATTGATACTGGAGCCTATAAAAACATTCTCGTAGTCGGAACCGAGAAACTTTCGAAAATTACCGACTGGGAAGACCGTAATACGTGCGTGCTGTTCGGAGACGGATCCGGTGCTGCAGTGATCGGTCCGGTAGACGACGAAAAAGGAATACTATCTTTCGAACTTGGTGCCGATGGATCGGGCGGACCGCATCTGTATCAGGACCAGAAGGATGCACTTCAGATGAACGGCCGTGAAGTGTTTAAGTTTGCTGTGCGTCAGATGCCCGAGTCTTCCGTGAATGTCGTGAAAAAAATCGGTCTGAAAGAAGAGGATGTAGACTTTCTCGTGCCTCATCAGGCGAACATCCGTATTATGGAAGCTGCCAGAGAACGTCTCGGCATCCCTCCGGAGAAAATGGCCACAACTATCAGGAAGTACGGGAACACTTCTTCAGCATCTATCCCTGTCGCTTTGTCAGAAGAAGTGAAAGCAGGTAAAATCAAAAACGGAGACCTCGTAGTCCTCGTCGGATTCGGCGGCGGATTGACGTGGGGTGCAGTCGCACTGCGCTGGGGCAAATAAAGCTCTGAGGTTTCACGGACGAGGTGAACCGAAAAGTAACTTATAGATAATATTCAGTGAATTTTTAAGGAGGAAGTAGAGGATGGATAATAAGCGAGTCGTTATTACCGGTCTGGGTGCCGTAACACCCTTAGGTAATAATGTCGAAGATACATGGAACAGTATAAAGAAAGGAGAGTCGGGTATAGGCCCCATGACTAAAATGGACCCTGCCAATTACCCGGTCTCCGTGGCGGCCGAGCTGAAAGATTTCGACGTCTCGCCGTATGTGGATAAGAAAGAAGCCAGACGGATGGATCCATTCGTCCAGTACGCAGTAGCAGCTTCCCACATGGCCGTAAAGGATGCAAACCTTGAAATCACCGAAGAAATCGCTCCGCGTACCGGTGTGTGGATCGGCTCAGGAATTGGCGGCATGGGCACGTATGAATCAGAGTTCGAGAAGTTTCAGAAGAAGGGATATCGGCGCGTGAGCCCATTTTTTATCCCTATGATGATTCCGGATATGGCCGCCGGTCAGGTTTCCATCTCGCTGGGCGCCAAAGGCATCAACTCGTGTACGGTAACAGCCTGTGCCTCGGGTGCCAACTCTATCGGAGATGCCTTCAAAGTGATACAGCGGGGAGACGCCGACATTATGATTGCCGGCGGGACAGAAGCTCCGATGATTCAAATGGCTTTTGCCGGCTTCTCTTCAGCGAAGGCCCTCTCACTGAATGAGGATCCGGCCAGAGCGAGCCGACCTTTCGACCGGAACCGGGACGGGTTCGTAATGGGAGAGGGCGCAGGCGTTGTCATTCTCGAGACGCTTGAGTCCGCGAAAAATAGAGGCGCTAAAATATACGGTGAAATTACCGGTTACGGTTCTACAGGGGACGCTCACCATGTTACGGCTCCTGCTCCGGAAGGCGAGGGTGCTGCAAGAGCCATGAGTCAAGCTCTTGAAGATGCCGAAATCAGCAGGGAGACTGTTGATTACATTAACGCTCATGGTACCTCTACGGAACTTAATGATAAATATGAAACGATTGCCACTAAAACCGTGTTCGGGGATCATGCCTACAAATTGGCCATGTCTTCCACGAAGTCCATGACCGGACACCTTTTAGGAGCGGCCGGAGCGATAGAAGCGATCTTTTCCCTGAAGGCTATCAATGAGAGTATTCTCCCTCCTACAATAAATCATGAGGAAGCGGATCCTGAGTGTGACCTTGACTATGTACCAAACGAAGCAAGATCCAAGGAAATTCAGACAGTAATGAGTAACTCCCTCGGTTTCGGAGGACACAACGTTGCGCTGATTTTTGAGAAATATGCAGACTGACTTTGTAATCTATTAATAAATTACAAAAAAGCCTTCCCTGACCATCTCTAGGGAAGGCTTTTAGCTTATTCCAGAAATTCCTGGATCGTTCTTGCTGTCTCTTCTGTATCGTGATTCAGTACCAGACCGATAGGGTACTCTTTACGTTCATTCCACGTATTGTCATCAGTCGGTATGCGTAGTTTTTCAATATCCTCCACAGGGTTCAAAAGAAAGTCCTTGGCCAGGGAAAGAGTTTTCCCGGTGCCGAGGTTCGTATCGACGTAAGGCTGGATTGTACCGATCAGCCGAGGTGTTTTTAATACACCGTTCAGGGAAATGATTTCCTCTTTTAAACGGGTGATCACCTGCTGCTGGCGGCGGACACGTCCGTAATCCCCTTCCGCATCTTTGCGGAAACGTGCATACCCGAGCAGTTCCTTTCCGTCCAGTTTCTGTTCCCCTTTCTCAAGATCGATTTTGCCTGCGCTATCTTCGAAGTTCATATCTTTTTCCACATCGATACGAAGTCCTTCCGGAGCGATAGTATCCACAATTTGTGTGAAGCCGTCAAAATCTACAAGAGAGTAATACTCCAACTCCACACCAAAATTTTCTTTTATCGTTTTCCGCATCAGTTCCGGACCGCCAATGGCGAATGCAGCATTTATTTTATTATATCCGTGGCCGGGTATTTTGACGTATGTGTCTCTCATAATGGAGACCAGTTTCGCTGACTGGGCACCCGGATCGTACTGGGCAATCATAATTGTATCGGTACGGGATTTTTCCGAGCCGCGCTGATCACTTCCGAGCATCAGGACGTTCGTTTTTCCATCCCCGTTATCCGTACCTTCCCATTCTTTCTTATACTCACTGTTCATTTCACCAGAAGAGTCCTTGGCGTCTGCAGAAGCCGTCCCTTCCGCGTTGTGTTTTCCACTCAAATATTCAAAAGCCGTGTAACCGACGACTGTCAATGTTAAAATCAATATAAGTGCGACGAACAATTTCAGTTTTCTTTTACTTTTTCTTCGTCTGCGCACTGCACGGCTTGAAGCCATAATTATTCCCCTTTCCCGTAGCTTACCAATTCAAATGTACCTTGTATCCTTTCATAAGTAAAGAAGGAATTGAACGTATTATACCGTACTCCAGATACTTACATAAAGTACGAAATCATATCTGTATTTTTGAGCGTTCATACCAATTTATCCGTTGGTCCGCTTCCTTAATGTAAAAACAAAAACCGGAACCTGAAAAAGTTCCGGTTTGTACCGTATGGAAAGTTTCTTGAGATTCATCTTCTTTTTTGATGAACGCGTCCGAGTCCCATCGCTTTTTTCGCTTTTTTCAACGTCTTTTCTGCAGAAGCATTCGCTTTACCGGCTCCTTCATCAAGAATCAGGTCCAGTTCTTCGGAATGGAGAAGCTCGTAGTACTTTTCCTGGATAGGGGAGAGGACTTCGACGACAGCCTCCGCTACGTCTGCTTTGAAGTCTCCGTACCCCTGCCCCTGGTAAGCATTTGTCAACTCCTCCGGCGAACGGCCGGTACAGACGGAATAAATGGTAATCAGGTTTGAAATTCCCGGCTTATTATCGGGGTCGAATTCTACGATTCCTTCCGAATCCGTCACGGCGCTCCTGATTTTCTTTCTTATCGTATCAGGAGCATCGAGCATTGAAATGAATGCTTTTGTGTTGGCGTCGGATTTACTCATCTTCTTGTCGGGCTTCTGGAGAGACATGATCCGGGCCCCGGTAGTGGGTATGCTGACTTCGGGTACCGTGAAAACGTTGTTGTACTTATTGTTGAAACGTTCTGCAAGCGTCCGTGTAAGTTCGAGATGCTGTTTCTGATCTTCGCCTACTGGTACAGTCTCTGTCTGATAAAGAAGGATATCTGCAGCCATAAGCGGCGGATATGTGAGAAGTCCGGAAGAAACCCCGTCTCTGCCGCCTCCCTGTGATTTATCTTTGAACTGGGTCATCCGTTCAAGTTCCCCGATATAGCTGATACTCTGTAGCATCCAGCCAAGCTGAGTGTGGGCAGGTACTTCCGACTGAATGAACAGTGTGGATTTCCCTGGATCGATACCCACAGCAAGGTACAAAGCTGCAAGAGAACGGATATTGTCCCTCAATTTTAATCTGTCCTGTGGCATAGTAATCGCATGTTCGTCTACGATACAGAAGTAACAGTGGTGGTCCTCCTGCAGATCGACGAAGTGCTTCAACGCTCCCAAATAGTTGCCGAGAGTAAGTGTGCCACTCGGCTGAATACCTGAAAAAATAATGGACATAGTAATCGCTCCCTGTTTATATAATTAATTTCCTGCATACAAAAAGCATTCCTCTCTGCCTGTGCAGGGACGAATGCTCGCGGTGCCACCCTAATTGCTGTATTGCGATCATACAGCCGACTTTAATCGTTAACGCCGATATACGGTGAAACTCCGGAAGCCCAATTTCCGTACTATGTCTTCGCTGTTCGCACCCACCACAGCGTCTCTGTACCAATAGAACATTGTACGTACTTATCTTCCATCCTTGTTCTCTGAATATATATTGTAATAGAAGTATAGGGAAACGGGTGCTAATTTGCAACCCCTGCATAGTAGAAGAACAAAAGCCCAAACATAATCATCAGCATAAAAACACCCTGGAAGAAAAACATCCGGAGCCAGCTGTGATTGACGGTTTCTGAGGGCAGAGGTTTTCCTTTCCATTCTTCAAGGTAATCCCGCTGTTTTGAAGTCTTATTGTAGAATCTGCGAAAACTGTAAGTGATTCCGTCGAAGAATCTTCCGCGGATCACCCACATCATAAGTGCGATGAATAAATAAAAGAATACTACGTAGAAAACGGAATTAATATAATACTTCAATGTATATGCAGGAGCGTTGAACAGAAAAAGCAGAGCGGTGATTACAAGATTAACGAGCAATACAAAGAAGGCCTTTTTTACGGCTTCCATATTCAAACACTCCTCACTATGTAACAAATCGTTACAATTATAGCACCGAATTTCGTCCCTTCAAAGATAAAGGTGGTGATAGTTGTAATGTTATTGTAATTTAATATAGGTCTTTAGACTTAAAAAACCGGTCGAATCCACTTTTGTAACAATGTTTATTTCAAAAATATTTAAAAAATTAATGCAAAATTTTAAGAAAACTTGTATAATTCAAATTGCGGGTTGTTCGAACCGCTGAATTTTCAGAATACATTTATAATAAGGGGAGGTCTTTTTCACATGAAGAAGTCGAATTGGTTATTGCTGGTGCTGACACTGGCGTTGAGTATGTTCCTGGCTGCCTGCTCCGGCGGAGGCGACAGCAGTAGTGAGGGCGGAGAAAGTTCCGGATCAGATAACGAAGGTTCCGGTGGGGACGGAGAACAGGTATTGAACCTTTCTGAATCCGCAGATATTCCGACGATGGATTCGTCCATGGCTACCGATACAGTTGCGTTCCAGTGGTTAGGTTCCACGAAAGACGGTCTGTATCGTCTGGATGAAGATGCCCAGGCAGAACCGGGTATCGCTAAAGATCACGAAATGAGCGAAGATGGCACTACTTATACATTCAACCTTCGTGAAGACGCAAAATGGTCCAACGGAGACCCTGTAACAGCGGAAGACTTCGTCTATGCGTGGCAACGTGCCGTAAACCCGGACACAGGTTCCGAGTACGGTCCGTACATGATGAACGGCGTCATTAAAAATGCCGAAGCGATTGCCAGCGGTGAGATGGAAGTTAGTGAACTTGGTGTTACTGCAAAAGATGAACATACGCTTGAAGTACAATTAGAACAGGCGACGCCTTACTTCGAATCTCTGACGGCGTTCGGAACGTTCCTTCCATTGAACCAGGACTTCGTTGAGGAGCAGGGGGATAACTACGCTCAGGAAGCGGATGCCCTTCTTTCTAACGGACCATTCAAGTTTGAAGAATGGAACCACGGTGAAGGCTGGACAGTAGTCAAGAATGAAGACTACTGGGATGCAGAGAACGTGAAACTTGATAAAATCGACGTAAACGTAGTGAAAGATACAGCGACAGGAGTGAACCTTTTCAACTCCGGTGAAATCGACCGGACAGGTCTTTCTTCTGAGTTCGTAGACGAATACCGTTCCTCGGAAGAGTTCCAGATCAAAGATGAACCTACTCTTTTCTATATTAAGATGAACCAGGAAGGCGAAGTGCTTTCGAACGTGAATGCACGTAAAGCTATCCAGTACGCAATCGACAGACAGGGTATGGTGGACGTCATTTTGAACAACGGTTCGAAACCTTCTACAGGACAGGTGCCTGAGAACTTCGTTTCTCACCCTGAATCCGGAAAAGATTTCCGCGAACTGAACGGAGATCTCGTAACATCCGATCTTGAAAAAGCGAAAGAACACTGGACGAAGGCGAAAGAAGAGCTCGGTAAAGATTCTGTTGAGCTTGAGTACCTCGGCGGAGATACAGAGGTTGCTAAAAATCTTGATGCTTACATCAAAGATCAGCTGGAGCAGCTCGAAGGACTTTCCGTTAAAGTTAATTCCGTGCCGTTCGAAGTACGTCTGGAGCGCGACACGAGTATGAATTACCAGCTTCAGAACGCAGGTTGGGGACCTGACTACATCGACCCTAATACTTTCCTTAACTTGTGGCTGACAGACGGTGGTAACAACCATACCGGTTATGCAAGTGAAGAGTACGATAAACTGATCAATGAAGCGAATACAGATCTTGCCCAGGATCCTGAAGCCCGTTGGGAGAACTTCCTGAAGGCGGAGGAACTGCTTATGAAAGAAGATGCTGTACTTGCTCCACTTTATCAGCGTAGTGTGGCCCAGCTGCAGAAACCTTACGTAAAAGGTGTCTATGTAAACCCTATGGGTGCCGACTACACGTACAAGTATGCTTATATTGAAGGTAAATAAGAAGGACATTCTTAACTTTATATAGGCCAGTAACAAGAAAGGAGAGTATATGTCGGAGGACGTATGCTCTCTTTTTCCCTGTAAAGGAATTTTTCCGATAATACGGAACTTTCAGTCAATTAACTGCTTTAATAAGATTTTACAACCAGGAGGTGTCAGCATATGGTGCGTTACATATTAGAGAGACTTGTGTATATGTTAATAACGTTGCTGCTCATTGCAACGATGACGTTTTTCCTGATGAAGCTTCTGCCGGGTACACCTTTGAGTGCTGCAGATAAGCTGTCGGAAGAACAGCAGGCGATTGTTTTGGAGAAATACGGTTTGAATGACCCTCTCCCTGTCCAGTATTTCAATTATATTACCGGACTCTTCCAGGGGGATCTCGGACTATCTTTCCAATTTGATAATCGTGAAGTAACGACGATTCTGCTCGAAAGAATGGGACCTTCGATGACACTCGGGGCACAGTCTCTGATTTTAGGTACAATCATCGGTGTCCTGCTTGGGTTGCTGGCGGCGATTTATCACAATGGGGTCGTGGACTATGGTTCCACATTCATCGCGGTAATAGGTAAATCCATACCTTCTTTCGTTTTCGCAGGTATTCTCCAATTTTATTTAGGTGTTCAGTGGGGGCTTTTTCCAGTTGCTCTTTGGGAAGGCTGGGAATATACAATCTTACCAACCATAGCGTTGGCGATCTTCCCAATTGCAATTGCCGCACGTTACATGCGGACTGAAATGCTGGAAGTGCTGGGTTCCGATTTTATAACTACAGCGAGAGCAAAAGGAGTGAACAAGTTCGGAGTGGTATTCAAACACGGACTTCGTAACGCTCTCATTCCGATTATAACCATTATCGGACCGCTTGCTGTAAGTCTGATGACAGGTACGCTCGTAATTGAAAACATTTTCTCGGTACCGGGAATCGGAGAACAGTTCGTCAAATCCATCAACACAAACGACTACCCGATTATTATGGGGACGACACTTTTCTTCTCGTTCCTGTTCATCCTTATCATCCTGATCATTGACCTGTTATACGGGCTCATTGATCCAAGAATCCGACTGACAGAAGGAGATTAATTGAGTATGGAAAATCAAACACCTTCAAAAGATTTATTTGTACCTGTGGATCGCGAAAGAGAAGAGCAGCACGAAATAGGGAGGCCGAGCCTATCCTTCTGGAGAGATTCTATGATCCGTCTCCGGAAGAATAAGGGAGCGATGGCCGGGCTGGTTCTCCTTATTATCGTAGCGATTATGGCAATATTCGGACCTTACATGAATGAATACACAGCAAATGAACAGGATCTGTCGAGGGCTAAAATCCCTGCGAAGGTCGATGGGCTCGGCTGGCTCGGTCTTGATGGGACACTCTCCCAGATTGAAGAGGGGGACACGGTGGAAGCCGCCCGCTCCAGTGCACTTGCCCGATTCAGCAACGATGAAGAATTCACGGAAATAAATGTATTGAATGATGGCTCCGATGGCGGGGAAGCAAGAGTCGAAGCCGTACACGACCCATATGCAGCCAAAGGTATTGACTCTAACTTCTGGTTTGGAACAGACGGGCTCGGAAGGGATCAGTGGACGAGAGTATGGGAAGGAACAAGAATTTCTCTTTACATAGCTCTTCTTGCGGCTGCAATCGATATGGTGATCGGGGTTGCCTACGGCGGTATTTCCGCCTATTACGGCGGGCGTGTCGACAACTACATGCAACGTATCATTGAGATACTTACCGGTATACCGAACCTTGTCGTCGTCGTACTGATGATCCTCATTCTGGATCCGGGGATCATGTCCATTACCATTGCGCTCGTCATTACCGGGTGGATTCCAATGGCGAGAATAGTGAGGGGACAGGTACTGAAGCTGAAAAGCCAGGAATTTGTGCTCGCTTCCCAGACCCTCGGTTCCTCGGATAACAGGGTGATCAGAAAACACCTCGTACCTAACGTAATGGGACTGATCATCATTAATACGATGTTCACGATTCCATCAGCCATTTTCTTTGAAGCTTTTCTGAGTTTCATCGGCCTTGGGCTACCGACACCACAGGCATCTCTCGGTACGCTCATTGATGAAGGGTTCAAATCTCTGCAGATTTATCCGTTCATTCTGTTCTGGCCGGCGCTTATATTATCGATACTGATGATTGGATTTAACGTATTAGCAGACGGTCTTCGTGATGCATTCGATCCGAAGATGCGTGAATAGGAGAAAGGGGTACATCATGGATAACTTACTCGAAGTGAACAACCTGCACGTATCCTTTGATACCTACGGAGGCGAAGTGAAAGCAGTCCGGGGTGTGGATTTCAGTGTTAAAAAAGGGGAAACCCTTGCCATTGTAGGCGAGTCCGGTTCCGGTAAATCCGTAACAACGAAAGCTTTAATGGGACTTATACCAAGTCCTCCGGGCCGTATCAAAGAAGGGGAAATCCTTTTTGAGGGTAAAGACTTAACGAAAATGAAAGATAAAGAACTTTCCAAAATCCGCGGGAAAGATATAGCGATGATTTTTCAGGATCCGATGACTTCCCTGAACCCGACGATGAAAGTCGGCAATCAGATCATGGAAGGTTTGATCAAGCACCAGAAGAAGAGTAGAAGCGACGCAAAAAAAAGGGCTCTGGAACTTCTGGAACTCGTCGGAATCGCAAATGCCGAAGAGCGTCTTAAACAATATCCCCATCAGTTCTCAGGAGGGATGCGTCAGCGTGTAGTGATCGCTATTGCGCTTGCGTGTAATCCGAAGCTTCTTCTTGCAGATGAACCGACGACCGCTCTCGACGTTACCATTCAGGCACAGATTCTTGAAGTGATGAAAGATATTCAGAAGGAAATGGAGTCCGGTATCGTGTTCATCACTCACGATCTAGGAGTTGTGGCGAACGTAGCTGACAGAGTAGCTGTCATGTATGCCGGTAAAATAGTGGAGATCGGTAAAGTGGATGACATTTTCTACAACCCGAAACATCCCTATACGTGGGGGCTGCTCGGCTCCATGCCTTCGCTTGACAGTAATGACGACGAACTGTACGCCATCCCGGGATCTCCCCCGGATCTGATGCACCCGCCAAAGGGAGATGCTTTCGCTCCGCGCAGTGATTTCGCCATGAAAATCGATTTTGAACAGGAACCACCGATGTTCAAAGTATCAGATGATCACTACGCAGCTACCTGGCTTCTTCATGAGAATGCACCGGCCGTCCAGCCGCCTGAAAGTGTGCAGACTCGTATGAAAGGGACGACACAGGAAAGTGCGGGAGGAGATGGAGTATGAGTAAAGAAAAGCTGCTTGAGATCAACAACCTGAAACAGCACTTTAAAGCAGGAAGGAAAGGCGTCATCAAAGCAGTGGATGGCCTTAATTTCGATATATACAAAGGCGAAACTTTCGGGCTTGTAGGAGAGTCGGGGTGCGGTAAATCTACGACGGGCCGTACCATCATCCGCCTTTATGACGCAACAGACGGGGAAGTGCTTTTTAATGGAGAAGACGTACACAGTGTGAAAGATAAAAAAGAATTGAAGCGTTTCAATCGGGAAATGCAGATGATTTTTCAGGATCCTTACGCTTCTTTGAATCCCCGTATGAAAGTGGAGGATATTATAGCGGAAGGCCTCGATGTTCACGGCCTTGCTTCCAACGATCAGGAACGTAAAGATATCGTTGTGAACCTGCTTGAAACAGTAGGACTTAATGAAGACCATGCTAACCGCTACCCGCACGAATTCAGCGGGGGCCAGCGCCAGCGTCTCGGTATTGCACGGGCCCTGGCGGTAGACCCGAGCTTTATTATCGCTGACGAGCCGATTTCAGCTCTCGATGTTTCCATTCAGGCACAGGTGGTGAACCTGCTGAAGAAGCTGCAGAATGAGAAAAATCTCACTTATTTATTCATCGCTCATGACTTGTCGATGGTAAAATATATCAGTGACCGTATCGGAGTAATGTATTTCGGAAAAATGGTCGAACTGGCAGATGCTGATGATTTGTATGAGAATCCGATGCATCCGTATACAAAGTCCCTGTTATCAGCTATTCCTCTTCCGGATCCGGATTATGAAAGATCCAGAAGAAGATTCAACTACGACCCGAGTGATCACGATCAGAGTGAGGAACCTGAATTCCGTGAAGTGCGACCGGACCATTGGGTACTCTGTACGACAAAGGAAATGGAAAAGTATCAACAGGATCATCCGGGTAAGTAACCGGAAGGACCGCTTCTGCACAGAAGCGGTCCTTTTAAATATAAGTATTTTTATGAAAGTAATGGAAAACTATGGTCATTGAATAGGAATTTCGTATATAATAGAGGAAATGATGGCAGGGGATGGTAAAATGAAAGCAGTATTGTGCAATGTTTTGTTCGTTATAATAGTGATTGGCAGTCTTGGGGGAGCAGTGCAGGCGGAAGAAGGGGAAGAGTTGCCTGCAACGGAGGTTTCAGGCAAAGAACTTGTTCCTGAAAAATATCCGTTTCCCGACAGAATTCAGCGTTTTATGCGTGAGTCGGAACTCTCATTTACATATCCCGATGCAGTAAGGGGAATCTATGTCACTGCCAATTCGGCAGCAGGGAAAAAAATGCCTGAATTGACGGAACTGGTAGAATCAACGGATTTGAATGCAATGGTAATTGATGTTAAGGAAGACCACGGCGAAATTATGCTCGAACCGCATAACGAGAAATATAAAAAAATATTCGAAGGTAAATACGATAGCGTGATGGACGATCCCGAGGCCATACTGAAAGATCTTGAAAAGAAAGGTATCTACCCGATAGCGAGAGTTGTCGTATTTAAAGACAATGTGCTGGCAGAAGAGAGACCTGAGTTATCTTTTACCAAAGAAAATGGGGAGATATGGACGAATGGGAAAGGGGAAGCCTTCGTGAACCCATTCAAGAAAGAAGTGTGGGAGTACAACGTTGAAGTTGCTAAAATGGCGGCTGATCTTGGTTTCCAGGAAGTTCAGTTCGACTATGTACGCTTTCCGGAAGGGTTCGCGTCAAGAGACGACGTACTTCAGTATGGAAGAGGGGATTACGATTCAGAAGGTGTGAGTGATGTCCAGCAAAGAGTCAATGCAGTGACGGACTTTGTAGAATATGCGAGAGAATCGCTCAGAAATTACAATACTGATGTATCGGTGGATATTTTCGGTTACTCGGCAGTAGTTCCCGAAGAACCGAATATAGGCCAGAATTTTTCGAAAATCGCCTCGAATGTCGATGTGATTTCCTCGATGATTTACCCGAGCCACTGGGGTTCTTTCTTTGGAATTGAAAATACAGATACAGAACCTTATAAGCTTGTTGAGGAATACGCTAAAGTGGAAAATGACCGATTGAAAACATTGGAAGAGCCGCCGGTTTCCCGGCCATGGATTCAGGACTTCGAAGCTCCGTGGTTATATTCGGGTCCGACGAAACAGTATGGAGTAGCGGAAGTGGAAGCACAGATCGAGGCTCTTAATAATAACGGAATCGAAGAATATCTTATCTGGAATGCAGGAAACAACTATACTGAGGGAGTGGACTATACTCCGTAATCAAAGATCCGGGCGCAGTTAAATTGCGACCGGGTTTTCTGTTTATTTACTCCAATTTAACAAAAGAGCGGATTTCCGTTATAATAGAGAAGACTACGAAAAAGGGAGTAGATCGATGAACTGGTTTGAAAAGCTTAATCAGTATTTTCCAATTGAAGAAATGAAATCTCAGGAACATATGGAAGCTCTTTTGAATGAAAAGGGAGATTTATACTACAAAGATGAAGGGGATAAACACGTATTAATGTATGCCGAATTCCCGACTTTCGTCTTTATCGATTACGTGTATGTTTCCTCAAGCGCCCGGGGCGAAGGTCTCGGTCACAAACTGATGGACAGGATGAAGGAAAAGAACAAACCGATTATACTTGAAGTGGAACCGGTCGATTACGAAGATTCGGATACGGAGAAACGCCTCCGCTTCTATCAGCGTGAAGGATTCTCACACGCACAGTCTATTGGATATTCCCGGCGTTCCCTGGCTACGAATGAATGGAGCCAGCTTGAGATTCTGTACTGGTCTCCGGAAGATTACAGTGAAGAGAAAACATTTGAACAGATGAAACAGATGTATAATGAAATACACACGTATAAAGATAAGAAGTTTTACGGCAAATCCTATCAGCCGGTAGAAGAAGTTCTCCAGCTGGATGAAGAAAGGGCCGTAGACAACATGATTGATTCTCTCGATGCTAAAAAGAAAGTTTGAAAAGAGCTCCCGTATCAGTACGGGAGCTTTTTCAATGAAGGTATATTAATTGATAATGAAAACTTTGTGAACTTAATCGCTTGCGGGGTTTAAGTAGAGGTCAGACGTGGTATAATAGTATATGTAAGGCAAAACGACACCGAGCATCGCTACCTCAATTTCACCAGTTTTTTCGGGAAGCGATATGGATTTTCGGTCCCTATTGTGTTATACTGAACATAAGGATTTAATTAAAGTGATTTTAAACTGATAAACAATTTCGCTTGCAGATATTGTTATATTCCAAAAATGAGGAGTGAAGTCTCACATGGTTACACTTTATACCTCACCAAGCTGTACATCATGCCGTAAAGCCAAAACCTGGTTAGAAGAGCATAACATTGGATACACGGAAAGAAATATTTTTTCAGAACCTTTGACTATCGATGAAATAAAAGTAATACTCCGAATGACTGAAGACGGGACAGAAGAGATCATATCGAAGAGATCCAAAGTGTTCCAGGAAATGGACACTGATTTCGATCAATTACCAATGCAGGAATTGTTCGATCTTATCCAGGAAAATCCCGGTTTGTTACGCCGTCCTATCATTATTGATGACAAACGGTTGCAGGTCGGATACAACGAAGATGAAATACGCCGCTTCCTTCCAAGGAGCGTTCGAACTTTCCAGTTGAAAGAAGCTCAGCGTCTTGTCAATTGATGTTAAAGGCTATGCCCCGATAAGAGGCATAGCTTTTTTATTAATCAATAATCAACGAACGTGAAAACGATAAATTTCGTTCCTTCTTATCTAGTGACAAAAGAAAGTAAATAGTCTAAAATATAATACCAACTTACATTTACTTTACGTGAAAGCAATTTATTTTGAAGCCGAGGGAAGGTATCCTATAATGAAGTCAACAGCACAGATGAATTATTCGAAAGCAGGGTGTAGACCGTTGCGGATTCGGGTACTGTGTTAAATAATAGAGCAGTCTCTTCAGCCTGTTATACTACCTCGAAGGGAGAGAGACGAAAATGGAAATAGAACGGATTAATGAAAACACTGTTAAGTTTTATATAACGTATCAGGATGTAGAACAACGGGGATTCAATCGCGAAGAAATCTGGTATGACCGGGAGCGCAGCGAGCAGCTTTTCTGGGACATGATGGATGAAGTGAGCGACCAGGAAGATTTCTCTCCGGAAGGGCCGTTGTGGATCCAGGTACAGGCGATGGATAAAGGAATGGAAATCATTGTAACAAAAGCACAACTTTCCCAGGACGGACAAAAGCTGGAATTGCCGGATGAGGAAGACAAGAACATCGACATTCCGATGGATGAGAAACTGGAGTCGTTACTGGAAAGTGAGCCTTCAGAGAAAAGCACTGCAGAAGATAAGAAAGACAATGAAGGTGAGAAAGAAGAAGAAAATAAAGAGCCGTTGTCCTTCGTTCTTCACTTTCCGGATATCGAGGATGTCATTCAGTTGAGCCATTACCTGACATTGCCGGACAGCGTTCACAATGCCTTGTACCATTATGAGGAAGGGTATTATCTAAGTGTTCGCTTCCAAGATGAGAATATGGATGATAGTATCCAGGAAAATTATTTAAGCCGTCTGATGGAATTCGGTTCAGAAACGAAGCACACTGTTCACGTCATTAATGAATATGGTAATCCTATATTTGAAGAAGATGCTCTAAAATCTATCAAAAAGCACTTTTCCGTTTAAGGAAAGTGCTTTTTTTTATGTCATTCGGAAGTCGGAAAAGAAAGCAGGATTTTCATAATGCGTGACGAATATAATACTTTGAACGGTGGTATAACTTTCATAAAGGAGATGAGACATGTTTTCAGCTTTAGATACACAAGGAACCTTGTTTTCTCTGTATAGACGAACGACAAGGGAAGTTGCACACCTCAAACATATAAAAGCTTTCTACTGTCCTGAATGTAAAGAAAGAGTGCGGCTCCGGCTCAGTGATAAGTACGCTCCGCATTTTGCACATTTACCGGGAAATGCATGTGACCGTAAAGGGGAAACGCTCCAACATCATTCCGGGAAGGTACTTCTATACGAATGGTTGAGAAATCAGAATCTGAATCCTGTTCTGGAATATTACATACCCGCTATCAACCAGCGGCCCGACGTTTACGTGGAATGGAAAAATCGTAAGTTTGCTGTAGAATTTCAATGCTCCGTCATCCCCGCCGAAAAGATAGAACAAAGAACCGTAACGTATCGTGAGGCCGGTATTATTCCGATATGGATTCTGGCTGACGAGAAAGTGACAGGAGATTCCCGACGGATTTCTTCTTCAGCGTTTCTCAGGTCGTTTCTTTACGTATTCAATCTTCAACCCGTCTTCTACACTTTTTCTCCCCCCACAAAAACCTTCTCTATCATATATGTCCGTCAGGCCCTCTCCTCCGCAAAATGGCTCATCAGGAAACAGAGGCGCTCCCTTGAATATCTATCCTTCACTGATCTTTTCCGCATACGTACAGCCGACAAATCTCTTCGGCACTGGCTACAGACCGTCTATTATTACCGGACGACTCCCGCACCACGGAACTTCGGGAAAGAAAATGAATTCCGTCAGTTCCTTTATTCTAAAAATCTATCCCCTTCTCTTCTTCCTTCCGTATGTTTCCTGCCTGTAAGCTGTCAGCCTCTGTATTACGATATATCCGTCAGATGGCAGACGAAGATAATTCTTGCCATGTCTTCTTTGAAGCGGGGAGAGAAGGTGACCTGTCCACCTGTCTCTGTGTCGGACGCAATCGGCAGCAGAAAGTTCAACCTTGCAGAAGCTTACATGGAGGAACTGGCGGACTTTGGATATGTTCAGAAAATAAAAGAAGGATGGTGCAAAGGAAAAGGTGTCCCTTTCCCTAAAAACGTAGAGCAGGCTGTAAGGCAGGACAGGGAATTAATGATACAATTAAGGCGAAGGGACGAATGGTCCTGAGCAGTATAGAATAAGGAGGCTTTTAAGTGGCACAGACGAAAGAACTTCCAAAACGCGAGGACGTGGCTGAAGAGCGCACGTGGAAACTTGAAGATATTTTTGAAACGGATGAGAAATGGTACGAAGAATTTGAGCAGTTAAAAAGAGAAGTGGAAAAAATCCCTCCATTTGAAAATACGCTCGGAAATTCAGCAGAGCGATTGTACGAACTGTTCGATTTTCAGGATCGATTTATGCAAAGGCTCGGGAAGCTGTTCACGTATGCACACATGCGCAGTGACCAGGATACGACGAATGCATATTACCAGGAGATGAATACGAAAGCTGAGACGTTGCTTACTGAAGCGTCTCAGGCAATGAGTTTCATAGTACCCGAAATTTTGGCACTGCCTGAGGGAACGGTTGATAAGTTTCTCGGAGAGTACGAGCCGCTTAAATTATACGAGCACACGTTAAACGAAATCATCCGCCAGAAAGAACATATACTATCCGAGAAAGAAGAGAAATTGCTTGCCGGTTTTTCTGAAGTCGCAGGTGCTCCTGCTCAGACTTTCGGAGCTCTTAATAACGCCGATCTCACTTTCCCTTCCATAAATGATGAGAAGGGGAATGAAGTGGATGTGACACACGGCCGCTTTATCAATTTCCTGAAATCCGACAATCGGAAAGTACGGGAAGATGCTTTTCGTGCTATGTATGATACATTCGGCTCCTTTAAGAACACGTTCGCTTCTACACTCAGTGCTAACGTTAAGAAAAACAATTTCAAGGCGACGGTGCGTAATTACAGCAGTGCGAGAGAAGCGGCGCTCGATTCTAATAAAATACCGGAAACCGTCTATGACAATCTTATCGAAGCGGTACATGACCGTCTTGACCTTATGCACAGATATGTCCGTTTAAGAAAACGGGTTCTCGGACTGGATGAAGTCCATATGTATGACCTTTATACACCTCTGGTCAAAGATGTCGAAATGAAGGTTACGTTTGAAGAAGCGCAGTCGAAAGTGATAGAGGCCCTCAGACCTTTGGGTGAGGATTATACTGCAAAACTTGAAGAAGGATTCAAAAATCGATGGATTGATGTAGAAGAGAACAAAGGGAAAAGAAGCGGGGCCTATTCTTCCGGACATTACGGCACAAACCCTTACATTCTTATGAACTGGCAGGATAATGTGGATAACTTATTCACGCTGGCTCACGAATTGGGTCACTCGCTTCACAGCTACTACACGCATCAGCATCAGCCGTATCGTTACGGGAATTACTCGATTTTCGTAGCCGAAGTCGCTTCCACTACAAATGAAGCATTATTGAACGATTATATGGTGGAACAGACGGATGACGAGAAAGAGAAACTTTTCTTATTGAATAACTACCTGGAAGGTTTCCGGGGCACTGTCTTCCGTCAGACGATGTTTGCTGAATTCGAGCATGAAATCCACAGAAGAGAGCAGGAAGGCGAAGCTCTTACTGCAGAGAGACTGACAGAAATCTATTACAATCTTAATAAAAAGTACTTTGGAGACGATGCGTTTATCGATGAAGATATCGGCCTGGAATGGGCGCGGATTCCTCATTTTTACATGGGATATTACGTCTATCAGTACGCAACCGGCTATTCTGCCGCTACAGCTCTTGCAAGTCAGATCCAGGAGGAGGGGGCTTCCGCTGTGGAACGGTACAAAGATTTCCTTAAAGCCGGAAGCAGCGATTATCCTATTGAAGTCCTTAAAAAAGCCGGTGTCGATATGACATCCAAACAGCCCGTACTGGAAGCGCTCGACGTGTTTGAACAGAAGCTTGACGAAATGGAACGTCTGCTGGAAGGGTGATAGTTTGATTCTCCTGACAAATAAATAGTCGAAGTGAAAGATACTATCAGCTGGCCCCCGGTACAACACCGGGGGTTAAATTTTGCCCTCAGCCTCAGTCCATCCCTGCAAGCTCAAAACAACTGTACCGGCTGCGTTATTCTCGCTTATTGGTATTCGTCCCGCACGAGTGGCACAAAAAAAGCTTGCAGAGAAACACAGGGTTTCTCTGCAAGCTGTGGACATCTTATAGATGTCCATTTTTTTAACGTATATATTCCCAAAACACGCCGTGTTTCACAGGTATTTCCTGTACTTTCTGTTTCAGAACGAGTTTGCGCATTTCCCGTCGGGCTTCTTTTTCTGTCCAGTCGTAGACGACAGCGATTTCTTTGTTGGCTACGAACCGGTATTGGTTCATGAATTCTTCCAGGCTTGGTTTTAACGAAGGGGCCGGGTTCTGTTGAAGCATGTCTTTCAAAACTTTAACATAAATATGATATTCATAAAGGCCTGTGATTTTCAGACCGGCATCCTCTTCGGATTCGTTGAAAATAACGATTGTAGGGGTTTCGTCAACTTCCATTTCCTGTCTAAGTTTCATGTCATCCTGAAGTGCCCGCTTAGCGGTTTCGGAATGAAGATCCCGTTTGAACTCTTCCACATCTATATGACTCTTTTCTGCGCATTCCACCAGTATTTCTTCTTTGGAAACGTCCTGTTTTTCAAGGAATACATACTCCTGAACTTTTCTCAAAAATCTCATACCCGATTTCTTTCCCTGAAATTCGGCGGCTTTCACTGCAAGAGCCGTAGAAAGAGGGGAGTGGACCGGGTTTTCAATCCATACATCACCATCACAGCACATACCTGTGAGGGAAGTAGTCTGATCCCACTGACGCTTCAGGTTCTCGGGTTTCTCTGAGTGGCTCCGCTGCCAGGTGGTAAGAGATCCGCTTAATATGGGACGGATTTTGAAATATCTGCCGTACTCAAGCGTAAGTTTTTTGATGAAAGGTTCAAGAGACCAGCATTCGGGGCAGAGCGGGTCGACGAAAACGTAGATTTCGATAGGCCGTTTCTGCAAATTGAAAAAACCTTCCTCAAAGCCCTGGGATGTTTGATCCGCCTGGCTTAAGCTTCTCCAACTCACATAGATTCCCCTTTCTCGTCTTCCGGTGTATTCATCATATTGTTTGCTGTCATTGTCAGCCTCTCTAATATGATACGTTCATATGGCTGTTCAATACCGACCTCAAAAACGGCTTCTCTCATGCATGAAAGCCAGGCGTCCCTTCTGGTCGGCGTGATGGGAAAAGGCATGTGCCTGGCTCTCAGCATCGGGTGTCCATGTTCCTGAATGTACAGGGGCGGCCCTCCGAAAAATTGAGTCAGAAACTGCTTCTGCTTACGTTTTGTTTCGGTTAAATCGGCCGGGAAAATGGGTGTGAGCTCCGGGTGGGAGGCCACACGTTTATAAAAAGCGTCGACAAGTATCTGCAGCTTTTCGTCTCCGATCGCTTCGTAAATAGATCGATGTTCCTGGGGCATAATTCATCCCTTCCTATCTATATAATCTATTGTAGCAATGAGGAGGGGTGCCGACAACTAATCTGACCTGCCCCTCGCTTCATAGAATCGCTGAATTTTATTTTTCGTTTCTCTTTGAGGGATGGAAAACTTGGAGAGAAGCTCCTGAAAAACTCTCACACCCTGTTCCCGGGAATCGGCTTCGATTTCAAGTTCATAATCGTGTGTCTGAAAATAACGGCTGTAGTCAAGTGTCACTGTTGTCTTCTGATAACTGATTTCCCGTCTCCGGGTGGAAAGAGAACCGAGGTAGTACAAATCGCTGATATCGATTCCAAGATTATTAAGCCGTTTTGTAATGTTCGGCTGAGCGTGTCCTTCATTCCGGATCCACAGGTTGGCTTCGTATTCATCGATTTCATCATGAGTCTCAAGGAGGCCCTCAGGGTGAGGTTCTTTCAGAGTCATTGTCCATCCCGAACCTTTTTGACGTATACGAAGAGCAGCTCCATGCTGTTTCAAAAGAAGCTTTCCTGTTTCGAAATAATAATTGGTCTGACCAAAGAATTCGTCCGGATCAAACGGCAACTCCTCGAGCATTCTCTTATATTCTTCTTCCGTAAGCAAGTTTTTGAACTCAATCTCGATTTCCTGACTCACTACTTCACGCTCCTTCAGTAAAAAAATATGATTCGGCTGATGTATGCAGTCTGCTGGTTATGGTATTATGATACAATGGTTTTGAACAAAAAATCACTTCATAACTATTATAAATGAGTGATAAGGTGGTGCGCAGTATGAATTGGGAAGCCTTTTTTGCACCTTACGCCCAGGTAGTCGAGGAACTGAAAGTGAAGCTTAAAGGGATGCGGCAGCAGTATGATTTCGAGGGGGAAGAATCTCCGATTGAATTCGTTACTGGAAGGGTAAAACCAAAGAACAGCATTATTGAAAAAGCAAAAAAGAAAGCGATCAACCCCGAAAACATAGAAGAGGAAATGCAGGACATAGCCGGTGTCCGCGTAGTCTGTCAGTTTGTAAGTGACATTTATGTCATAGCCGCAATGCTGCGTCAGCGCAGCGATCTGTCTATTGTGGAAGAAAAAGACTACGTCACCAGTCAGAAAGACAGCGGCTATCGCTCCTATCATGTCGTTATTTTATACCCGGTAGAGACGATACACGGTCAGAAGAAGGTACTTGCAGAAATTCAGATCCGTACGCTTGCTATGAACTTTTGGGCAACGAATGAACATACGTTGAATTACAAATATTCGGGGCAGATTCCTCCGGAAATAAAGGCACGTTTAAGAAGTGCAGGGGAAGCTGCTTTCCGTCTCGATGAAGAGATGTCCAAGATCAAAGACGAAGTGTATGAGGCGCGGAAAGAATTTCGCAAGAAGGAGGAGTATAAAAAGAAAAACTCCCGGGAATAAGAAAGGTGGGAAAATGATGAAATTCGCTATTTTATCCAAAGGGGACCGCAAATCGAATGAGCTTCGGACGAAGATTAAAAATTACCTAGCCGAATTCAAGCTGGAATACGATGAGGACACCCCGGAACTTGTTATTTCGGTAGGCGGGGACGGAACGCTGCTTGAGGCGTTCCATACGTATTTACACAGGCTGGATGATACGGCCTTCATCGGTATTCATACCGGCCACCTTGGCTTTTACGCCGACTGGATGCCTGAAGAAGTAGAGAAACTGATTATTGAAATCGCCCGCACTCCTTTCCAGGTAGTCGAGTATCCGCTCCTGGAAGTGATGATTAAACAGAAGGAGCACGAGGAAGAAGAACGTCATCTCGCTCTCAATGAGTGTGCGATTAAAACGTCTGAGGGTTCTGTCGTAGTTGATATCGATATTAAAGGGGATCATTTCGAAACCTTCCGTGGAGACGGGCTGTGCATTTCTACCCCTTCAGGCAGTACCGCCTACAACAAAGCACTTGGGGGCGCGATTCTGCACCCGTCCCTGGAAGCGATTCAGGTGACCGAAATGGCGTCGATCAACAACAGGGTGTTCCGTACGGTAGGGTCTCCACTTGTATTACCTGCTCATCACACTTGTGTGTTCCGTCCACTTAATGAGAAAAGCTTTCTTTTTACTATCGACCATTTAACAAGAACTTACAGTAACGTCGAGTCTATTCAGTGCAGAGTGGCTAAAGAGAAAGTGAGATTTGCAAGATTCCGTCCTTTCCCTTTCTGGCGCAGAGTGCACGACTCCTTCATTTCCGATCAGTACAACGATGGGGAGTAACGGATGAAAAAGGCTTTCTCAGTTGTTGTGGAAAAGAAAGTGCAGGATTTCCTTCGTGACGAAGCAGGGATGTCACGCCGAATGGTCAAAGATCTTAAGAAAAACGGAGGATTCTTCCGGAATGGAGCTGTGGTCAGTCATTACGATAAACTCTCACCGGGGGATGTGCTGACTGTAGAATTCCCTGCGGTGCATACTTTACCCGCCGAACCGGAAGCTACTCCGCTGACTGTAGTTTACGAGGATGAGGATGTACTGCTTATCGACAAGCCGGTCGGTATGGTGACCACGCCTTCCTGCCAGCATCCTCATGGTACGGTCGTCCAGGCTGTGCTTCATCATTACACACTGCAGAACTGGAAGCAGACCGTCCATTTGGTTAACAGGCTCGACAGAGATACAGGAGGACTGCTGCTGATAGCGAAACATCCCTACAGTCACTCGCTATTTTATAAAGAAGAGGCGGGACTGAGAAAAGGGTACACTGCCCTTGTTGAAGGAATGATGGAAAGGAAACAAGGCAGGATCACCTCGCCGATCGCCCGGGCGCAAGATTCGATTATAAAAAGAGAAATTTCCGCTGAAGGTAAATCAGCTGTCACCCGTTATGAAGTGCTAGAAGAAATGGGAGACAAAACCCTCGTCAGCGTGGGTCTTGAAACCGGAAGAACGCATCAGATAAGGGTGCACATGGCAAGTATCGGTCACCCTTTGACCGGTGACACGCTCTACGGGGCAGGTCCGTCAGCATGGTCCGAAGGGCAGGCTCTGCACGCAAGTTTTTTACAATTCATCCACCCCTGGACAAAAGAAAAGATGAGTTTCCGCTCTGCGCCTTCTTTTTACCCGAAAGCACGGAAGTTATCGGGCTGAAAAGTCAGCAGGGAAGGGACCTGGACAATTTCTTCTTCCGGGAGGCGCAGAGCCGTCAGTTTATTACCGAAGACACATCCGGTGTCTATATTGACGGTATTGTTAATGAAACGGGGTTCCAGGACAGGCGTATGTCCATAAACGACACGTCTCGAACCGCTGTAATTCAGCGCCCAGTCCACGCGCTCCGGCCTTCCGTCCCGTAGTTTATTACCGGTGACGGGCCCGTAAAGAACGAAAGCGCGTATCCGTTTATTTAAATCACCGATATCCTGAGCCCGGATGCCGGCATGAGCTGCTACAGTATTTATTTCGGGCAGATCCAAATAAACCGGTGCTTCCTCGAACAGCTGCATAAATCGAGTCCGGACCGTTTTCTGCTGCCGATTCGACAGACTCCGGTATTCCTCCACAGTTGTTTCGAGACCGTGTTTCACCTGAACATCATTTCCCAGAAAGAAACGATACAGTTTATCACAGTGATTGCCCGGGATATACAGTCCTTGTCGAGCTTCGATCACAATATCCCAAACGAATTCGATCGTTTTAAGGGAATGTGGACCCCGGTCTGTAATATCTCCGATAAACAGGGGGATTCTTCCTTCGGGGTGGACGGGCACCCCGTTTTCATAACTGTACCCGAGCTCTGTGAACAATTGTTTTAATTCTTCGAGGCAGCCGTGCACGTCACCGATGATGTCGTAAGCCATAGAACATACTCCTTGTCATTGAAAATCGAACATGCCTTTTATGTAAAAAATTATGAGCGTTTCAGTAAGCCTTCTGAATGACAGCTGTCGCTTACACTTACTATATTATAACAAAGGGGGCGGGATAAAATGGAACATTTGGATGAAGAGGAACGCCAATATGCCTGGAACGAGGTGGAAGATTCGCTGAGTGAAGGGAAAATCGACCAGTTTCGGGCCGAATTTCTGGAGCTGCACCCTTATGATCAGGCAAAAGTTTTCGAAGAACTGGAAGAAGAGCTCCGCCAGGTTATTTATACATATGTGTCACCAAAAGAAATGGCGGATGTAATGGAGCACGTAGAACACGAGGAGTCGGAACCATACTTTTCTGAAATGGATCCAAGGTTCGCCTCCGAAGTTTTCGCCGAGATGTCCTCGGACGACGCCGTGGACATTCTGAATCAGCTGGAAAAAGATAAGGTCGCCAGTTTTCTGACGATAATGAACAAAGAAGACGCACAGGAAATCAAGGATCTGCTTCATTACGAAGAGAAGACCGCCGGTTCTATTATGACGACAGAGTACGTTTCCCTGAAAGCCTCCATGAAAGTAAGAGAGGCAATGGAGCATTTGCGTACGGAAGCACCGGACGCCGAGACGATTTACTATACGTACGTAGTGGACGATGACAAAAAACTGGCCGGCGTAATTTCTCTCCGGGATCTGATCATTTCTGAACCGGACTGGACTATCGAAGAGGCGATGAGCGACCGGGTAGTAAGTGTCTCAGTGGCTAAAGATCAGGAAGAGATTGCTCAGATGATGAGAGATTATGATTTTCTTGCGCTCCCCGTTGTCGACTTCCAGGACCATCTGCTCGGAATCATCACGGTGGATGACATTATGGATGTAATGGATGAAGAAGCAAGTGATGATTACTCCAAGCTGGCCGGTATATCCGATGTGGATGGCCCTAACGATAATGCGTTCACTTCTGCAAAAAAGAGACTCCCGTGGCTTATTATTCTGCTGTTTCTCGGCAGTCTCACGGCAAGTCTGATCAGTCAGTTCGAAGCTCAGCTGAATCAGGTAGCTATCCTGGCTATTTTCATCCCTCTTATCGCCGGTATGGCAGGAAATACGGGTACTCAGGCGCTGGCGGTCGCTATACGCGGAATAGCGACGGGAGAGATCAGGAAGCAGGGGAAAATGCGGATGATGTTAAGAGAAGCTTCCACCGGTCTCATAACAGGAGTCGTCTGTGGTGTTATCATTACCTTAGTAGTGTATGTGTGGCAGGGAAACTTTTTCCTCGGTCTGCTCGTAGGTATATCGATCATGTCCGCTTTAATCGTAGCGACTATTGCAGGAGCCTTCGTTCCGCTGATTATGGATCGACTTAATATCGATCCGGCAGTAGCTTCCGGTCCTTTCATAACAACGATAAACGATTTGATTTCCATACTGATTTATTTCGGTATGGCTTCTGCATTCATGAATTTGCTGGTATAATTGTATTTTTGATAAAGGTATAATAAAATAGGAGCAGGTACTAACAACAAATACTAACCTCAAGGAGGGGTTTTGATGAATTTTTCATTAGAAGGCCGTACATATGTTGTAATGGGTGTGGCCAATAAGAGAAGTATAGCGTGGGGAATTGCCCGTTCTCTTCACGAAGCGGGAGCAAGACTTATTTTCACTTACGTAGGAGAACGTTTCGGTAAGTCGGTCCGTGAACTCGCCGAGTCACTTGAGGGACAGGAGCCTTTATTCTACGAGTGTGACGTGACGGATGACGAATCGATCATTCAGACTTTCGAATCGATCCAGAATGACGTGGGGACCATACACGGTCTGGCGCACTGCATTGCTTTTGCGAACCGTGAAGAACTTAAGGGAGAATTCCTGAACACGAGCCGGGACGGATTTCTTACAGCTCAGAATATAAGTTCCTATTCACTCACGGCAGTTGCCCGTGCAGCCAAACCACTTATGAAAGACGGCGGCAGCATTTTGACTATGACTTATCTCGGTGGAGAGAAAGTCGTCCAGAACTATAACGTGATGGGGGTAGCAAAAGCGAGTCTGGATGCTAATATGCGGTACCTTGCCAGCAACCTTGGTAAAGACAATATCCGTGTAAATGCTATTTCGGCCGGACCGCTCCGTACCCTCAGTGCAAAAGGCGTGGGAGACTTCAATTCGATTCTTGCCGAAATAGAAGAAAGAGCGCCGCTTCGTCGTCCGGTTACGCAGGAAGAGGTAGGAGATACTGCTTATTATCTTCTTAGTGACCTTTCCCGCGGCGTAACAGGAGAAATTATCCACGTTGATTCAGGGTTCAATATTATCGGTTTTTAAGTGTACAGATAGTGATGCCTCTCTCAAAACCGGAGGGGCATCTTTTTTAGTTTCCGGACATCAGGAAGCTATTAAGGAAGACTTCGCAATTAAGCAATGGTTTCGTTATAATAAAGGGGAAAGGAGGGAGGGCATGCGTCAGACTCCCGCAAATCTCATTGAAGAAACGGCTGTCAGTGCCTGGAGGTTAACGGCTGTGTTGTATCTTATCATCCCCGTTGCTCTTCTCGCCGGTTCGATAGCAGCTTTTGTATACATATCATGGCCCTGGTGGGTCATCGCTATAGCAGTCTCCCTGCTAATAATTGACATAATTTTTTTTGTATTTCTTATTCCCAGGCTAAGATGGCGGCGCTGGAGATATGAAGTTTTTGAGCAGGAAGTTTATATTCAGCACGGCATCATTATCAGGAGAAGAACGCTAGTTCCTATGCTTCGTGTTCAGCACGTAGATACGAAACAGGGACCGATCCTGAAGAAATTCTCTCTTGCTACGGTGACGATATCGACTGCAGCGACGACTCATGAAATACCGGCGCTGACCGAGGAGGAAGCTTCCGGGTTGCGGGACAGAATTTCGGAACTTGCGAGGGTGGAAGAAAATGATGTATGAAAAACGTCTCCATCCTGCCTCCATCGTTTTTCAGTTCTTCCGTTCTCTGAAAGACGCAGCGCTCGGTTTTCTGCCTGTCCTTTTTATCATTTTCAACAGCGGTGCTTCGTGGTACGAATTCGCAGGTGTCGGGTTACTGCTTGTAATTCTGCTTGTTTTCTCTATTGTGAAATGGTTCAGGTTCTCTTATGTGGTTACAGGAGAAGAATTACAGATTAAGCAGGGGATCTTTGTACGCAGGGAACGCCGTATTTCCAAACACAGAATACAGTCGATAGATCTTACTCAAACCCTTCTGCACCGGATTTTCGGTTTGACGAAAGTGCAGATCGAAACCGCTGGAAGCGACGAGAACGTAGATGCTTCCCTTGCTGCGGTCACGTTTGAAGAAGGGGAGCGGGTTTCGGGAAATCTGAAACATAAAGGGGAAAGAACAGAAGAAGATTATGAAAAAGTATATCCGGAAGAAGTGATGAGCTATTCCAGACTGGCGCTTACCGGAGCAACTTCCGATAATGCGATAATTATTTTTGGTCTGCTTTGGCTTCTGTTTTCCCAGGCCAATCAGATTATTCCGGAACAGATGTATGAAGATGCCACCAGATGGCTGTTTTCATTAGCTGTACAGTTTCTTATCTTCCTTGTTCTTATATCGGTCCTCATCGTATGGGGAGCGGGTATTCTCTGGACGATGGTCAAGTATGCGAATTTCACGATTACAAGATATGAAACGGAACTGTACATGAGATACGGACTTATCGAGAAGCGGCAGCGCACGATTCCTGTTAACAGAATTCAGGCAGTTATCGTAAAAGAGAATATCATCAGACAACTGCTCGGTCTTTGTTATGTGTATGTAGAGGTAGCCGGAGGCGTGAATGGGGGAAAAATGGAGGGGAGTACGGTTTACCTGCTTCCGTTATTAAAAAAGAACGACGTGCCCGATTTCCTTAATAAATACCTTCCGGAGTACTATCGGGACAACCCTGGGATGAAAAGACCACCGCTAAGGAGTCTTCCCTATTATATATGGGGAAGTCTACTCGTGTCGTTAACGTCAGTTATCGTCGTTTCATTGACAGTACCCGCATGGGTGCTCCTCCCCGTCGCAGCCCTTGTGTTATTCCCGGGGTGGGGAGTGATCCGCTGGCGGACCTCAGGTATCTCATTTGATGAAACTTATTTAAACCTTCAGTATCGGAAAGTCAGCAGAGAAACTGTGACGTTAAAACGTGCACGTCTCCAGGCGTTCGAGAAAAAAGATACGTGGCTTTACAGAAAACAGGGACTGGCGACGATCGATGCAGCTATTCTGAATAACGCCCAGGGCAGGCACTTCGTGGTGCCGGCCTTATGGGAAGAGCACGTTGCGAAAGCTTCGGAAACTTTTTCAAAAGTGCCCGAGATCCATAAAAAAATTGAATGAAGAAAGGAGAGGGAAGTATTAACATTCCTATTTTATATGAAGATAATCACTTGCTTGTCGTGGAGAAACCGATGAATGTGCCGGTGCAGGAAGATGCGAGCGGGGATGAAGATCTGCTGAGCATTCTAAAAAATGATATCAAAGAAAGATACAATAAACCCGGGAACGTTTATCTGGGGCTCGTACATCGCCTGGATCGTCCGGTAGGCGGAGTGATGGTCTTCGCGAAAACTTCCAAAGCTGCCTCCCGTCTCTCGGATCAGATCAGAAGAAATGCTATGGAGAAATATTATTTGGCGATCTCGAGAGGGAGTATGGATTCACCGAAGGCCCGGCTGAAAGACTACCTCGTCAAAGACCGGAAGAAGAATGAGGTCTATGTCGTAGGTAAGGATCATAGACGCGGGAAAGAAGCGGAACTTGAATATGAAGTAAAGCAGGAAGAATCCGGGATGAGTCTCCTGGAAATAGATCTTTATACCGGTCGTCCCCATCAGATAAGAGTCCAGCTCGCCCACCAGGGAGCACCGATCTATGGAGATCAGAAATACGGAGGGAAAGTCAATCACCCGGGTCAGCAGATTGCTCTCTGGTCTCACAGGCTCGTACTTTCTCACCCTGTGAAAAAAGAGGATATGACATTCGAATCTATGCCACCGGATCAGTATCCCTGGAATGTCTGGCCGGAATACACGAATCGGGATATGTAACATAAACGAATCGCTACTGTACGCAGTACCGGTTCGTTTTTTGCGTATTATATCAAAAAAGGGGGTATAGAGATAAGAAAGAGGAGGGAGAATGATGGGCTATATCTTACCTGTTAACCATTATCAGTATCAGTATCAGGATTACCATCAGCGCATCACGGAACGACAGCAAGCTCCGCGGGGAATAGAAAAAGCCTGGAAAATTGTCCTTGATCAGAAAGTGAAGGAACGCAGGCAGACGAGAGAAGAGGACAGGCTGGAATACCATCAGATCAGCGGGTTGCTATACGCGCCTTCGACGGTTCATAAAACTCATAGCAGAAACTCATCTTTACCTCTTCATACTCAGGAAAAAATTTACTCACGGGTAACAGGAAAAGGTTCCTTTTTCAGCGAATCCGTATAGTATAGCTGGAAAGGGGAGAAGATATATGGAATTCAGGAAACTGACGGAACATGTAAATTATTTTGATGGTGTTGTAAATATCGGCTACGTACAAAGCGGCGATACGGGTCTTTTGATTGATACGGGAATCGATGACTCGACTGTAAAAAAAGCAGTTCGATACCTGAGAGAGAATGAGTTCCCGCTTACCCACCTTTTTCTTACTCATGCACACGCGGACCATTACGGGGGAGCGGCATTTTTACGGAAGAAGTACGGGGTGATCACTATCGCTCCGAAATTTGAAGCAGCAATTATGGAGAATCCGACAATTGAACCTTTATATCTATCCTCCGGTAATGACCCTCTCCCTGAGACGCGGAATAAATTTCTGGAAGGACCTCCGGTGAAAATTGACCGGGTAGTTGAAGAAGGAACAGTGCAAATCGGGGAAGTGGAAGCACGAATGATTACATTTCCCGGCCACAGTTACAACCAGGGCGGGCTGGTAATAGATAACATATTATTCGCCGCTGACAGCTATTTCGGTCCTGAGTACATTCATAAACATAAAATACCTTACATTACTGACAGCTCGTTCCACGAAGCCTCTCTTCACAAATTATTGGATCTTAAAGTGCTTGGAGCCGTACCGGGCCATGGCGTATTTGAACAGGATTTTAAAAAGACAGTGCGGACCAACCTGGATTATTACGAAAAATTAACTGAGTATATGAAGGAATGGATACGGAAGCACGGAGAAGTGTCGCATGAAGAATTGGTAGCCGGCATGTGCCGGACTTATGGAGTGGAAACGCAGCATGTTTCAGCCTGGCTGTTATACCGGACGGCGGTTACAGCTTTTGCTAATGGACTTATGAGAAATGGAGAGGTTACTTCCTTTTTAAAAGATTACCGACTGTTTTTTTCTTTGAAATAAAAGGATGGCACGATACGAGTTCCATGACCATATTAATTTAATATTACCCGGGAAATGTCAATGAAAGCGTTAACAAAATGTTTGACAAATTTGTGAACAAGGGTAATAATAGTAGTAAGAGGTGATGGAAATGAACTCTAAAACTTTAAACACTGTGCAATACGTCGGAGCAACTCTTCTCATTATGGGTACTGTGACATTTTTGTTAAGTATAATGGGACTTGGAGACCGCACGTTGACTATGATCGGAGTTGGTCTCGTAATGGGTTCAGTCTTCATTTTTATGATGGGATTGTTCCTGTCACTATCCGAAGAATTAACGGTCCGTTACAAAAAAGAAAACCGGCGATTCAATCAATAAAATGAAATGAAGAATGCCCTAATTTTTTTGGAATTAGGGCTTTGTTATGGAAATTGGAATAGATCAATGGAGGAGCAGAGCTATGGATACGGAATGCAGATTACTGGAGACAGGGGACGCCCTGGAATTTCTTGAATTAAGTAAAGAACTAGATGAATCGGGAAATATGCTGTATGCACCCGGGGAAAGAGAGATAAGTGTGAAGGAACAGGAAGAAATGATCCGGAATGTTAATGAAGACCGTTCGACAGATTTGTTTATAAGTGAAGAGAATGAAGAAATCACGGGCTTTATTATGCTTCGAGGTAGTGCACTGGAAAGGGCCCGTCATTGTGCATACATAGCTCTTGGAGTAAAGGAAAGTCAAAGAGGCAAAGGAACAGGTAAGCAGCTCCTGCGAAGAGGCTTTCGCTGGGCCAGAGAGCGGGGAGTGACCCGGCTTGAGCTGACCGTACTTACACACAACGCTGCTGCTATTCATTTATACAGGCAAATGGGCTTCAAAATAGAAGGTGAAAAAGTGAATTCCCTGAAAATAGAAGGGGAATACATAAATGAATACTATATGTATAAATTGCTTAAATGAAAGAAACAGGCAGAGTTTGTCTCTGCCTGTTTCTTTATTCCACGTGATTTTCCACTCGTCTGTCTGTGGTTCAGATTAATTAATATCCCCAGACCATAGCCAGTAATGAACCGAACACGATGGCCAGGGCGATGAAAATACCATAGTAAGTGTTCAAATAAATGGAATCTGAATCAGGTGATTCTCCCGCGTGCATAAATACCACAAGCTGAAGTCCTGCCTGTGTAAAAGCAGTAAGCAGAAGAACTACCATGCCAACTGTAAAACTCATATCCAGAAAATAGACGAGCAGGGCAATCACTGTTAAAGCGAGAGAAGCGACGAAACCTGTAAGCTGTTTAGCCGGAAATAGTTCTCTCATATTACATCATTCCTTTCAGGTAGACGAAGCTGAAAATGAAAATCCAAACGACGTCCAGAAAGTGCCAGTACAGGGAAAAGATGAATGTTTTGTTGGCTGTACGTGGCGTAAACCCGTGCTTGACGATTTGTACGATGATCCCGGCTCCCCAGAAGAGACCGAAGGAGACGTGGGCTCCGTGCGTACCGAGAAGAGTGAACAACCCGGCGGAAAAAGCACTTGTCTGAAGAGACAGGCCTTCGTGTACGTACTCGTAAAATTCATAAATCTCAACTCCGACGAACCCGGCCCCTAATACAAGAGTAATTGCCAGGAATGTCAGCGTAGCACCTTTTCGGCCGAGACGCATAGCATTGACCCCGAGACCTATCGTAAAACTGCTGGTCAGAAGGACGAACGTCTGAATCATTAAGGTAGAGATGACGAAAAGCTGGCCACCGGAAGGTCCATCTGCGATGCGACCTTCCATAATGAAATAGGTGGCGAAAAGGGTAGCGAATAACGCGATTTCAGCCCCTATAAAGACCCAGAAACCGATAATGTTCAAAGCGTTAGTTTCCGTGCTGTATTCCATTGGTGTAGAGTGCTCTGTACTCATCGCGTCTCACCTCTCTTATCGTTTTCGGTATCTCTTATTTCCTGTTCATGAATATGACGGCCGTCGTCCTGTTCAAAGGAACGTATGAAGAGAAGGACGGCTATACCGGCAGCGGCAACGTAGACGACCGGCCACAGACTGAAGACGAGACCAAACCCTGCAACAAAGAAGAAAGCTGCCATAATGAATGGCTGTCCACTGTTATTAGGCATATGGATGTCTTTTATTTCCTCTTTGAAAAGCGTTTTCCCTTCATATTTCGAGTCCCAGAATGGTTCGCGTGAATCGACTTGCGGGGTAACCGCAAAGTTGTATTCCGGCACCGGTGTACGGGTAGCCCATTCAAGGGTACGTGCATCCCATGGATCGTCTCCGATATCACGGGTCGCATAGCGGGCACTGTAATATACGTTAAATACAATCAGTATAAAGCCCATTGCAAGACCGAGAGCGCCGAAGAACGACAGAAGGTTCCAGATTCCGAAACCGGCAACCTCGGAATACGTATACATACGACGCGCCTGGCCATCGAGCCCTGAGATGAACATAGGGAAGAAGGCGAGACAGGTACCGATTGCAATGTTCCAGAATGCCCATTTTCCTATCTTCTCGTTCAGCATGAAACCGAACATCTTCGGCCACCAATACGTCATCCCGGCAAGCATTGCAAATACAACCCCTGGGATGATTACGATGTGGAAGTGTGCCACAAGGAACATCGTATTGTGATACTGATAGTCGGCACTGGCGATACCGAGCATGACCCCGGTAACACCTCCGATTGTAAATATCGGAATAAATCCGAGAGAATACAACATAGGCACCGTAAATTGAATTTTCCCTTTCCACATCGTGAACAGCCAGTTGAATATTTTAATACCCGTAGGTATAGCGATGGCCATTGTAGTGATGGAGAAAATACTGTTTACGAGAGCACCCTGCCCCATCGTAAAGAAGTGGTGTACCCAAACGAGGAAAGCAAGGGTCGAAATAACGACAATAGCGACGACCATGGATGTATAGCCGTACAGGTTCCGTTTGGAGAACGTAGAAATAACTTCACTGTATATACCGAAAGCCGGGAGCACCAGAATGTAAACTTCGGGGTGACCCCATACCCAGAAGAAGTTGGCCCACAGCATCGCCATTCCTCCGTTATCCATTGTGAAGAAATGGGTTCCGAACAGACGGTCCATGGTACCCATAGCCAAAGCTACTGTCAGTACCGGGAAAGCAAACGTTATTAACAGGTTGGTAATAAGCGCCGACCAGGTGAAAAGCGGCATTTTCATCAGTTTCATGCCCGGGGCACGCATTTTGAAAATCGTAACGATGAAGTTAATACCGGTAATCAACGTACCCAGTCCGGCAATCTGTAACGCGATCATGTAATAGTTGGTCCCGATGTGTGGGGAAAGTTCGTTACCGGCGAGCGGGAAGTACGATGTCCAACCGGAGCTCGGTGATCCCCCGATGACGAACGACAGGTTGAAAAGCATCGCTCCCATGAAATACAACCAGAAACTGAGGGCGTTCAGTCTCGGGAAAGCAACGTCGCGCGCTCCGATTTGCAAAGGAACGACGAAGTTCATTAAAGCTGTAATAAAAGCCATGGCCATGAAGAAAATCATGACAACGCCGTGGGTGGTGAATATTTCGTTATATTCGGCTGCGCTTAATAGTTCGTTACCGGGCATGGAAGTTTGGGCACGCATCATCAGCGCGTCGACTCCGCCCCTGAAAAGCATAAGCAGTGCAGAAATCAAATACATGATTCCTATTCTTTTATGGTCAACCGTCGTCAACCACTCACTCCACAAGTATCCCCACTTTTTGAAATAGGTGATACCGGCAAGGACCGCAATCAGTGTAAGACCGATTGCGACCATAGATAAATAAATGGTGGGAGTTGGGTTAGGTACGGCAAATTGTTTAAAAAACTCCATCCATAAGACTCCTCTCTTTTAATGGTCCGACTGCTCTTGCTCCATTTCTTTCTTCATTTCTTCCTCGCTCATCTCCCCGTGCTCCTCAGGAGGAGGGCTGAAATCAAGATGAGTACTGCTGAAGGTTTTCTGGCCCAGATGTCCGGGTTCGAGCAGTTTATTGAATGTTTTTTCATCCAAAGGTTCCGCAGTATTTTTTACTTCTTTCACCCATTCATCGAACTCTTTCTGGGAGACAGCACTCACGTTGAAGGTCTGTTCAGCGAACCCTTCACCGGAGAAGTTGGCATTACGTCCCTGCATTTCTCCTTCTTCCGTAGCGGCAAGATTCAGAGTTGTAATCATTCCTGTCATAGCGTATTTTTGACCGGCCAATTGAGGAATCCAAAAACTCGAAATGGCATCGAAAGAATATAAGCGGAACTCTACAGGGCGGTCAGTAGGAAGGAAAAGATAGTTTACAGTCTCAATATCTTCTTCCGGATAACTGAAATGCCATTTCCAGTTGGAGGAAGCAGCATAAATTACCATAGGCTCCTCATCTTTGAACTGTTTCGGCACGCTTTCTGCTTCATATGTGCTTTGTACAGAGACGAAGGAAAGGAATACGATGATCAATACCGGAATACCAATTGTGGTTATCTCCACCCAGATGTTCCCTTTCACTATCGGTGGTCTGTAGTCAGATGGTGTTTTTGTCGAGCGATATTTAACCAGGATATATATTAAGATAACGAAGACCACGACAACAACGAATAGCATAGTCCATATAGATATCCATATGATATCTTTTAATAGTGCTGCCTGTGGTCCCATGGGATCAAAGACAGTTAACGGTTCGCATCCGCTCAGGAAAAGTAAAAAAGACAAAAGCAAACCGGAAAATAGCCACTGTTTCTTCATGTTCAGACTCCTTTCTGAATTAACTGCTGTTAATGCGTGTTTCCATCATAGGGGCTTTATACAGACTTTCGCAACGAATATGACAACAGTTCACAAATTGTTCATGTATGTTGAATGAATTGTCACGAAAAAATGTCGGTCCTGTGAATAATGTGACAAAAAGGTGGAAGAAAAGACACAGAATCAATGTTTGTCAGCACTGACATCACCGGATTGTTATGTACGGTTTTATCGTCATAAAAACACGGAGCGATGGATCTCCTCTTCAGAAAAAATGTCCTGAAGTTTCAGCTTCAGGACATGATTTCAATAAACAGTTCCACAAGTTTGGGGTCGAACTCCTTGCCGGAATACTTTTTAAGCTCCTGTAATGCTTCCTCTTTAGAAATAGCAGGGTGATAAGGGTGGTCACTGACCATCGCATCATACGCCTCGCAGATATGGATAATGCGGGCCTCTAACTTAATGTCTTCCCCTTCCAGGTTAAGAGGATATCCACGGCCGTCATAATGTTCATGGTGGGTGAGTACGATCATTGATAAATCCGCGAACTCTTCGGAAGCATTCAATATCCGGTGCCCAATTTCCGGATGTCGCTGCACGAGTTCATTCTCTTCCGCAGTTAGCGGAGTATCCTTGTTGAGAATAGAGTGATCAATGGTGATTTTCCCTATATCATGGAGCATTCCTGCCGTCTTCAGGTTCAATAGTCTCGTTTCATCAAGATCCAGAGCCTGACCCAATTTTTCGGCCAGGCTGCTCACACGCTGGGAGTGGGCTTCTTCACGCGGGACTTTTTCGAAAAGACTGGCCATCATACTGTTGATATAGCTGGTCCGATGGCTGTTTCGCTGGAACAGTTTATTTCTATACATCCGGTTCTCTGCATATTGAAGAACTTCCTCGGTGGACTGGAAGGCCATTTTTTTGACAGAGGAACCGAAAGAAGTAGTGATGTATAATTTATTATCGCCTTCAATTACACAGGATTTCACTAACTGGGCACGTATTTCCTTCACTTCTTTTTCGGACGTGTTCGGGAGAATAATAGCGAATTCATCCCCTCCGATGCGGAATACTTCATCATTCGTTCTGGTGTTTTCCGAAAGCGCTTCGGAAACTTTTTTTACAACGTTGTCCCCTTCGGGGTGACCGAAGGCATCATTGATAAGTTTCAAACCGTTGATATCTCCCAGTATAAATCCAAGTGGGAAATTTTGGGATGTATCCATTTCCTGAACTTTTTTCTCGAAGTAACGACGATTGTACAGTCCTGTCATTTCATCATGGATGGAAAGGTGTTCAATGTGTTTCTGGTAATTGACGTTTTCTGTCTGATCGATACAGGCGATTCTATACTCACCTTTATTAATCACGTTACTTTCCATATGCACATGTTTTTCTTTTCCGTTTATGTCCAGAGTAATATCTATCGGCTGTATATCCTTCTGATGTTCGAGTTGTTTCGTATGGAAATAAAAAGCATCCTGGCTATCTTCGCTGATCCACTCAAACAGTTTTGAACCTGTCAGATCCTCGTTTTCAAAGAGAGAGGAAGCTTTCCTGTTGCAGTCCGTAATGGAAAAGGAACCATCTACAGTCAGGTAAGAAATAGGGGCTTCATAAAACAAAGATTCATAATTTTCTTTTACCAGTACCAACTCATGATTTGTCCGTTTCAACTCTTCGTTCTGAAAACGGAGTTCTTCATGGTAGACCGACAGTGTAGAAAGAATTTCCTCTTTTGTTTCGTTTTTGTAGTCTTCAATATTGTTCCCCTGAAGAATTTGTTCGATTATTTCTTCCATACGTTCCATAAGTTTAGTCTCCTTGCTTCATGTAGTTGGAAATATCTATGATAGTACCGCCGATACGGAGCGGGTCTTCATCGTGATCTTTCTCGAGGACTCTCCCCAAAAAATGGACAGGGATGAAACTTCCATCTTCACACTGATAAGAAGCGAACAGGTTGATACTCTTCTTCTTCCCCGAAAGCATTTTTTCAAAAGCTACTTTTATATCATTTGTCTTAAAATATCGGCTGACTTCGTTGAGCGTCGTAGGAAAATCTTCCTTTCCATAACCGCAGTTCTGTAAAAAGGAAGGGGAGACGTCGAAATGATCGGCACGGCCATTGAATTCCCACCATCCCATATTGCTGATTTCAAGGACCTGCTCAAATTTCTCCTTCGTTTCCATCACTTTTGACCGTTCCTTTTTCAAATTCGTGATTTCTACGAGTGTGACGATAATTCCGTTTACGGAGTTATATTCTGTCCGGTAAGGACGGATGCGGACGAACCAGTGCCTGCCTTTATTATCTTCTATCTCTTTTTCCTTCTTTATAAGAGAATCCAGCACTTCGTACACGTCATCCACAACTTCGGGGTACTCGGACATGACCGAAATATGGGATATTGGTCTGCCTATATCCTCATCACGTACGTTTGAAACCTCCTTCATAAGTGGGGTGATTCTTCTTATACAGAGCATTTCATCGAGATAGAGCGCTCCTATCTCTGTATTATTCAAAAGGTTGTTCAGGTCGTTATTGGCTTTTTTCAGTTCCTCGATTTTTTCCTGGTACTCGTTATTGACTGTATAGATTTCTTCATTCACGGATTGGAGTTCTTCGTTCGTGCTTTGCAATTCTTCATTGGAAGCGGTCAGTTCTTCGTTGGATGTCTGTAATTCTTCGTTGGATGTCTCCAGTTCTTCCACTGTTGCCTGCAGACCCTCTCTGGCAAGCTGGAGTTCGGATTCCAGATATCGGACCCGCTCTTTCATTTGATCCGACACATCCACTTCCTCACTATTTTTTACTTTCACCTCAGTAGCTTCAATAAAACTGATGAAGTAGAAGAATTGATACTTCATTTCGATGATGTGGCCGCTCAGGGAGAGAGAAGTCTCCTCTCCTGCTCCGTTCATGATATTATTCAACCGGACGTGAGTACGCTCTGCTTTCAGTCTGCGAAGGATATTGTTTACAAATAACGAAAGTTCCCGGGACATGTTGGTATTGAAATTATTTGAAAACTTGCCCGGCTGAGGTCGCAAATAATCCGACATGTCATTAACAACGTGAATAATCTGATCGTTACCGTCGATAATTATGGAAGGGGGAGAGATACTGGATACAGCTTTTTGTAATACATTTTCAAGATTTACGTTCTGGGCCACAGACTTTGCAGGCTGGGTGTTTTTCTCAATTTCCGGGCCTTTGTCACTGTACAGAGATATTCCCGAAGGATGGTCGGGCCGGTAATCCTCCCGAGGTTTGTAAATTTTCCATTTGTTATCTATGGACCGGTAAGCCTTCGTTAAATCTCCGAGAGTTTCACTGGTACCGAGGAATAAGTATCCATTTTTTAATAACGAGTAATAAAATTTATTCAAAATATACTGCTGTGTTTCACTTTTAAGATAAATGAACAAATTTCTGCATACGAGAAGATCAAGCCGGGAAAAAGGAGGATCATTCACAAGGTTATGTTTCGCAAAAACGACCATTTTTCTTATGGAATTAGCTATGCGGTATCCTTCTTCTTCCTTTATAAAATATTTGGCTACAAGTTCAGGAGGGACATCCGCCATCAGGCTCTCCGGGTAGACACCGTTACCGGCGGTTTCAAGTGCTTTGTCATCTATGTCTGTTGCGAAAATTTTCAGACCGGTCTGCAGATTGTTTTTTTCCATGTATTCACATAGAAGTATAGCAAGCGAATAAACTTCTTCGCCGGTGGAACACCCGGCGGACCAGATCCGGAGAGCCTCCTTGTTATAATCGAGTTTGGGGAGGACATTTTCGGTAAGACTGTCAAAAGCCTCTTTATCCCGGAAGAAACCGGTGACGCCTATAAACAATTCCTGTTGGAGTATATTTCTTTCCTTTTCCGAATTAGAGAGATGTTCCGCGTATTCTTCAAGTGTTTGAAGCCGGTTCAGCTTCACTCTTCTGTTAATCCTGCGGATCATCGTCGTCTCTTTATAGTTATCGAAATCTATTTTTGAGTGACTTCTCATAATTCTGTTTATCCGCGACAACATACTTTTTCCGTCGGAGGTTTGTAAAGACCTGTTAACGGGGTCTGCCGGATGAGTAACGTAATTGATTATCTCTTCAGCCATGTCATCCGGAGGGAGAATGTAGTCGATGAGACCGGTGGAAATCGCACTTCGTGGCATCCCGTCAAATTTGGCAGTAGTCTCGTCCTCCGCTATCACCATTCCGTCGGCATCTTTCAGGGCACGAACCCCGAGAGTACCATCGCTTCCGGTACCGGAGAGTATGACCCCGATGCTGTTTCTACCCTGGTCTTCAGCCAGTGATTTAAAAAACAGGTCTATCGGAAGATTCAGGTGTTTTCGTTCGGTTTGTTCACTTAAATGGAGAGTGCCATGATAAATGGAGAGATTTTTACGGGGCGGGATAAGGTAGACGGAGTTCGGCTCCGTCGCCATCATGTCTTCGGCTACATGGATATTCATACTCGTATAGCGGCGTAAAAGGTCATCCATGTGGCTTTCGAAGTCGGGGGAAAGATGCTGGATGATAATGAAAGTGAGACCTGTATCGTTGGGCATGGTTTTGAAAAAGCGTTCGAGAGATTCGAGGCCTCCTGCGGAAGCACCGATGCCGATGTAATATTTTTCTTCAGTATGTGACATAATTTCACCTCTATCGATTTCTTATGCAGATAATAATAATTGTACATGAGAAATCTTTATATGATAAAAAAAAATACTTCCGTAATGGTTTTCCTCAACAAAAAAAGTCTTTCTCTCCCTAAGGAAGAAAAAGACTTTCAGTAGTGGGCCGTGCTGGGATCGAACCAGCGACCTCTTGGTTGTCGACCAAGCGTTCTCCCGCTGAACTAACGGCCCGTGTTTTGAATATGTAAGTAAGACATGTAATAATATACTATGTGTACTCTATATATGTCAAACGTTTTTTAAATAAAGATTCGAAAGCTTAACTATGATAAAATAAAAGTAAATGTTTGAAACTTCAACGTAAGGGTAAAATCTATGGATGATTAAACGATGCAGGGGTGTTCATGTGAAAAGGAAAGGCACATTCGAAGAACATACGATAAACAGTGAGTATTTAAAAGAAGAAATGAAACTGAAAGTATATTTACCGGAGAATTTTTCCGAACTGTACAAATATCAGTTCTGTATCATGCAGGATGGGGACGATTATTTTCAGATGGGAAGGGCAGCTACCCTGAGCGATGAACTTCATGAGTCCAAACAGATTTCTCCGACTATCTTTGTGGGGATCCATTATGAAGATAAATTCGACAGGCAGGATAAATACCATCCGGAAGGGAAAAGACAGCAGAATTATATAGATTTTATTGTAAACGAAGTTGTTCTTTTCCTGGATCAGACGTATCCGAGTCATTGTATGGCCAGCTGTCGTACACTGATCGGTGATTCCCTCGCAGGTTCTCTGGCTTTCATGATCGGATGCCGTTATCCTTATACTTTTTCCAACATTATAATGCAGAGCCCGTTCGTGAATGAGACGGTACTGGAAGAAGCTAAGAAAGCAAGCGACTTCACACCGCTGTCGATTTATCATACGATTGGTACTAAAGAGACAGAAGTAACTACCACAGAAGGCGAAGTAAAGGATTTTCTCAATCCGAACCGCGAACTGAATAAATACCTTGAAAGAAAACCGTTCGATTACACGTTCCACGAAATTGAAGGAGGGGACCACACATGGGGGTCCTGGCAGAAAGACTTCAAAAGGGGACTTGTTACTATAATCGGAAAATGAACAGGAGGGACGCAAGATGAAATATGGTATAGCTATTTTTCCGTCTAAAAAAGTCCAGGATGAGGCAAACTCTTACAGAAAAAGGTACGACTCTCATTATGCTCTCGTACCGCCTCACATCACTTTGAAATATCCTTTTGAATCGGACGATGAAGAAATCGAGAGAACCATTATCCCTGCGCTGGATGAGATTGCAAAAAAAACGAGGCCGATCGATATAGAAGTGAAGAAGGTAGGTTCCTTTAAGCCGGCAGCAAACGTGCTGTATTTAAAGATAGAGCCTAACGAAGATCTCCACAGACTGAGTGAAGAAATGCATGAAGGTGCTCTTGAAGGAGAAAGAGAACATACTTTCGTACCGCATATCACTATTGCACAGAGTCTGTCGGACGATGAATTCTCCGACATATATGAAAGTCTGCGGATGTCCAAGTTCGATCTTACCGACCGGTTAGACCGTTTTCAACTGCTCTACCAGCTCGATAACGAATCGTGGAGTGTGTATGAAACGTTCCGCCTGAAAGGGGAATAGAAATTATGGAAATAAAGACAGTATCTACAGAAGAGGAAAGAAAAGATGCCTACTCCGTACGGAGAAAAGTGTTTATTGAAGAGCAGAATGTTACAGAAGAAGAAGAGCATGATGGTCTTGATGAAGTGTCTGTGCATTTCGTTGGTTATGAAGACGATCAGCCCGTCGCAGCCGCACGTCTCCGCATAATGGATGACTACGGAAAACTTGAACGTATTTGTGTGCTCAAGGAACATCGTGGCTTGTCATTCGGGAAACAGATGATAGGTACGATGGAAGAGCGCGTCCAGAAAGAAGGAAGGGATAAGGCGAAGTTGAATGCTCAGACCCGGGCGGAAACTTTTTATGAAAGTCTCGGCTATCGTACGACTTCTGATGAGTTTATGGATGCCAATATTCCGCACGTAACGATGGAAAAAAGCTTCCGTTAATAAGACAATATAGCAAAAGAGAAAGCAACAGGCGATTTATCCGCCTGCTGCTTTCTCTTTTTGTTTTTCGTTTTTTTGTTCCTGAGCCTGTCTTTCCCACTCGTCCCACTGCTCGTCACTAGGCGGAGAGGTGCGCTTAATGAATAAAGCAAGAACCGTTGATACCGCCGAGAGAGCGGCAATGAGGAAGAAAGCGAAATTAACTCCAAAAATATCGGGCCTATCCATGGATGTGAGAGATGCTGCCACGTCTTTGGATGTTGTCATCAGAGTGACCAGAACGGCAGTACCCACGGAAGCGGCGATTTGTCTCATTGTGTTGCTCACTGCGGCTCCGTGAGGAATTAGTTTGTTGGGCAGTTCGTTCAAACCTGAAGTGGTGACGGGCATCATCACCATCGAGAAACCGAACATGCGGATAGCGTAGACGACCATCAGGTAAGTGAGAGTCGTTTCCGTATCAAGTACTCCCAAAAGAATTGTTCCGGTCGTCATGATCGAGAGACCTATCACTCCGAGCACACGTCCTCCGATCCGGTCAAAAATCCTTCCGGTAATAGGAGACATCAACCCGGAAATGAGAGCCCCCGGCAGAAGTACGAGACCGGATTCGAACGCAGTGAAACCACGCATGTTCTGCATGAAAAGCGGGATCAGTGTTTCAGAACCTATAAGCCCCATGAACGTAATGCCGGCGATAATGGTGGTCAGTCTGAATGTTTTCAGTTTGAATACCCGGAACTCAAGCATCGGATGAGTCATACTCAACTGTCTTCTGATAAAAGCGAAGAGAATGACGGACCCGGCTGCAAGGCCGAGGAGAGTGATAGGGCTTCCCCATCCATTGTTTCCGGCACTTGTAAATCCGTAAAGTAGGCCTCCGAAGCCGAACGTGGAAAGAAGTACGGAAGGAATATCGAGTTTCGGATTTTTTAGTTCCGTCACGTTCCTCAGTACGAAGAAAGCTACCAAAATCATAATAATGACAAGCGGGAAGATGAACCAGAACAGGTATCTCCATGTAAATTCTTCAGTTACCCACCCGGAAAGGGTAGGGCCGATGGCAGGGGCGAAGGAAATAACGAGTCCTATGTACCCCATGGCCGTTCCGCGTTTTTCCACCGGGAATATAAGCAGAAAGACCGTCTGCATCAGCGGGAGCATGATGCCGGCTCCGGCTGATTGAACTACGCGTGCCACGATTAAGCTTTGGAAGTTAAAAGCGATACCTCCAAGAAATGTCCCAACCAGAAAAATTGTCATAGCTGTCATAAACAGCTGTCTTGTTGTGAATTTTTCTATTAAAAATGCGGTAATCGGAATCATTATTCCGTTTACGAGCATAAAGACGGTGGTCAGCCACTGGGCGGAGTTGGCCGATACATTCATTTCTTCCATAATTGGAGGAATGGCCGTGATCATGAGTGTCTGGTTAAGGATCGTAATGAAAGATCCTGATATGAGCAATGCTGCAACCAGAACTCTGTTGTAGTTCTGTTCCACCATTTATAACCCTCCTTTAGTTTGCATAGACTAATGGAATATTATACTCCCACGCTCCGGCGGTGACAACAATTTCAAATCCGTACTCAGTTAATGAGTGAAAACAGGGACATACGACTGTTTTATAAAAAATTACCAGAAACACAAAAAAATGTTTACCTTTGGGAACTGTGGGCATTTTTAACGATTAAGCATAGACAACAGTGTGAATAAATTTTACTATGAATTTAAGATATATGAAGCAAATCTATTTTGAAGTCGTCGAGGGGTGAGTGTTTGGAACTGAACAACAATACCAGGCTGTTAGTGTTGTTACGTATCCTTTTTGAAGAGACGGACGAAAATAACGAACTGAGCATTACGGAAATGAGCAGTAAGTTACAGGAGTTTTTCGGGGTAGATAGAGAATTCGATGCGAGAACCCTGAAAAGTGACATGAACGTGTTGGAAGAGATCGGTTATGAAATTATAAAAAACAGGGGGAAATTCGGCAAAGTATATTACAGTTTTCAGGACAGATTGTTTGAAACGTATCAGCTTCGATTGTTGAATGATGCCATTTTGTCTGCCCGTTTCATTAATGAGGAAGAAAAAAAGAAACTTATTAAAAAGCTGGGCAAATTAACGAGTAGACATATTGCTGCGACCCTCCCGGACCCTCTTATATTTTCACAGATGACAGCGAACGATTACGATCAGGTGAAAATCAATATAGATCATGTGCACCGGGCTATTTCCGAGCAGCGGGTCGTCTGCTTCAAGTATGGTAAATACAACATGAATAAAACGTTCGAATATCATAGGAATGGAGACGAATACGAAGTGAAGCCGTATGCCCTTATCTGGCAGAACGACTTCTACTATTTGATCGGCTGGTTCCGTAAAACAGAAGAGATGCGTCACTACCGTCTGGATCGTATAAGAAACATCCGTATCGCCGATGAGACGTTTGAAAAAGGAGACTTCGATGTTCAGGAGTACGTTAATCAAAGTTTTCATATGTTCTCCGGAGAAAATATGAAAGTCGAAATAAAATTTCATCAGTCCCTTTTGAATGTAGTGCTCGACAGATTTGGTCTCGAAGTATCGGTGAAACAGGTGGACGAAGAGTATTTTCTCCTATCCACAGAAGGAAAGATGAGTACGGGACTAGTCACCTGGGTGCTTCAGTGGGGGCACAAGGCCCGGGTTATATCTCCACGCACCCTTAAACAGGAAGTGGAGAAGGAGATTGAGAAAATGAGACGTCTTTATGAAGAATGAAGTTCTGGACCCTACTCTTTTCAATAGCTGGTCAAGTACCTTGCAGTGTAACGAAACAAAGCTGACAATGGGCATTGAAGAAATACGAAAATAAAAGATTTTTTTGAAACGAATCGATTGTAAAAAGGGCCCTGCTCTGGTATGTTGGAAGTAATTCAATACCACATCTTATTTCAAATAATGTTTGAAGTAAGGGTAGAGGTGCAATAACCATTAGTAGATGCAGGGAGAAGCGGAGGCTTCGGTGAATCGCATCGAAAGGGGACATTGCCGAAGTGGCAGAAACCTCATGATTCTGACCGCTGGTTCTGGTATTTAAAAGATGCAGAACTGTCATATAGGAGACTATATGGAGGGCTATCTTACGGAGAAACGATATACATGTTTCTACGGCAACAGCGGCCCTGATCTCCGTTGTTGCTTTTTATTATGGTCCTCCGCACCTAAATCTAAAAATCTTAAAAAGGGTGTGTAACAATGAATTTTGGACAATTATTGACTGCCATGGTGACGCCTTTTGACGACCAGGAGGACATCGATTATAACCGGACGAGAAATCTCGTGGAGCATTTGATCCTCCACGGTTCGGAGGGACTTGTCGTAGCCGGAACGACCGGAGAGTCCCCGACTTTGACAGCTGAGGAGAAAGTGGAGCTTTGCCGCTTTGTAGTGGAAGTAGCAGACGGAAGAGTGCCGGTCATCGCAGGTACCGGTTCCAACAATACGAAAGCCTCTGTAGAACTGACAAAACGGATAGAAGCAGTGGGAGTGGACGGCATTATGCTCGTAGCTCCTTACTATAGCAAACCTTCTCAGGAAGGTCTGTATCGTCACTTTTCTCAAGTTGCTGCAGCAACCTCGCTCCCGGTCATGTTATACAATATTCCCGGACGGAGCGTTGTAAACATTGAACCCGATACGATTATCAGGCTTGCTGAAATCAAGAACATTGTTTCTGTAAAAGAAGCGAGCGGTGATCTGGATGCTGCCACGCGTATCATCAGCCAGACACCTCAGGACTTTTCCATTTACACTGGAGAAGACAGCCTGACGTTACCTATGTTATCCGTAGGGGGCGCCGGAGTCATTTCCGTGTCTTCCCATGTTATCGGTGACGAAATGAAAGATATGATAGACAGTTACAAGCGTGGGGATGTGAAGACGGCGGCTACTCTGCACGGTTACATTCTGCCTATGATGAAACTTATTTTTGCCCAGCCGAGTCCTTCACCTGTGAAGGAAGCCCTGAATTACATGGGCGTTTCCGTAGGGAGCGTACGCCTTCCTATGATTCCTTTGGACGACGCCGAATGTTCAGCACTGCATAATATGATAGATATTTATCAGCAAAAGAAAGTAGCAAGCATTTAAGCTGTATAAAGACCGGGACAGCACGGATAATGGGAAGACAGGAACCGGTTAATTCATTGAAATGATTTTCTGTAGAACAACACGGAGACTGCTGCGGGCCGTGCCCGCAGGATGCGAAGTGTTGTTCTTTTTTATTTATACGTCGAACCCCCTCCTGGAACCGGACAGCATCGTCCGACTTCCTGGGGGGATAATTTTTGTCATGGACTTTTGTTATACCTGTATTTAAGACCAGATTCTGAATTAATCCATTCGCTGGGTGTTCGTTTTATGGAAAAGTGTTATAATGATAACTGCCGGCCTTGGCCCGGCAAACAAAAGGAGGGATAGTCATTATTAAACAGATTACCGCTCTATTACTTACTTTTTTATTTATTTTTACAGGAACTTTTGCAGTAGCGGCAGACAGTCACTCCACGAAGCAGGTGGACGCTTCCTCTCTGTACTTGAGGGAAGCGCCGGGGAGCGAGTCCGAAGTGCTGGGAGCGCTCTCTCGGGGTACGGAAGTAACAGTGCAGGAAGAGAAATACGGCTGGGCGAATGTTGATTATAATGGACAAAGTGGCTGGGTAGCGGGTCATTATCTTGTATCAGCAGGAAATTCCGCTTCCTCCGGACAGACAGCTTCAGGAGACATAATCGTCCAGGCTGATACCGTTTACCTTCGACAAGGGCCGGGCACAGAGACTCCAATCGTCGGGTTCGCCGGACAGGGGGACACGTATCAGAAATTAGAAGAACAAAATGGCTGGGTAAAAGTTCAACTTGGTAACGGCTCTGAGGCGTGGATTGCAGGATTTTTGACAAGTTCCGGCAGGGCCACTGCTGTTAAAGCGTCCCATTCCGCTTCCCCCTCTGAAGATGTTTCTTCTTTAAAGAATTCCACGATCGTTGTAGATGCCGGCCACGGTGGGTACGAACCCGGAGCGATAGGCAGAGATGGAACGCTTGAGAAAAATTTAACCCTTCAGACCGCACAGACGGTGGCAGGGGCACTCAGGTATGCCGGAGCGGAGGTAATTATGACACGAACCTCCGACCGATACGTTTCGCTTTTCGAACGCACCGGATCTTCCGCCCGTCACAATGCAGACGCTTTCGTAAGTCTTCACTACAATTCTCACAAATACGAAAGTGCAAGAGGGATAAGCTCTTATTACTACGGGTCTCCGTCTCTCGCTGCCTCCATACAGAACCGTCTCACAGCACGCACAAGTTATCAGGATGATGGCACACTTCATGGAATTTTCCAGGTGCTTCGTGGTAACAAGGCTCCTGCTGCATTGCTGGAACTCGGCTATATTTCCAATGGTTACGAACTGGATCTTGCAAAGACGAGGGACCACCAGAATCAGGTAGCTCAGGCAGTAACAGAAGGATTGCGCAATTATTTATCAAAATAACATCAGGACTTACATAACAGATTTTGAAGACATACGAAACCCCGGATTCTCTGAATCCGGGGTTTTTGATTTATACTAATTCGCGATCAAAGAAACGGTGTGCGGCTACGGCTTTAATGAAGTCTTCTCCAAAGGACTCGAGATCATCTGAAGTGATGACTCCCGGCTGTCCGCTCATGCCCGCTTCTTCGAGCCAGTCTTTACCGTCGTGAGTCGCTCCGACAGGCTTGAAGTGCATGTAAGCTTCTTTCGTGAAGTACTTCGCCTTCATTTTGTAAGATTCACTGAGGTCAGGGCCGCCTACAACGTACACAGCATCGAAAAGTACGGAATCTCCGGTAAGGAATGTATGATCCGCCTCTACCGTGTACCCATTATCAGCTTTGATTTTACCGAGTTTGGTACTGAATATTTCAGCATCCGCACCGGCTTTATCGATACCGTCAAGGACTCCCTGAACTTCTTCACCGTTGAAGCCTTCTGCAAGCAGCACGGCAATTTTACGGGTTTCAGGTGACTGTACCGTATTCGCCATGCTCAGAGCCGGAGAAGTTTTTGTTATATTTTCCGCCTGATTTTGTGGTGCTGCCAGTCCGAGATTATCTGCTACGTAGGAAGCAAGATCTCCGCTTATATTGGAAAGCATATCCACAACCTGTTCGCGGACGGCTGTCTGCTGACATTTACCAAGTTCAAAGCTTATAGCATCTTTAATATGACCTTTCTCGTGTTCACTCATACTGTTCCAGAACATGATGGCCTGAGAGAAGTGGTCTTTGAAGCTTTCGCTCCGTGCGCGTACTTTCTCACCTTCCACTTTTTCCTGATAATGTTCGAATCCGCCTTCCTCCGGAGGAACAGTACGCGGATGGTTATCCGCCAACGAGTTATTGTGGTAACTCGACTGACCGCGGTTAATCGTCATTCGGTGCATACCGTCGCGCTGGTTGTTATGGAAAGGGCAGACGGGTCGGTTGATCGGAATTTCGTGGAAATTGGGCCCTCCGAGACGTGTCAGCTGAGTGTCTGTATAAGAGAACAGACGTCCCTGTAACAGCGGGTCATTGGAAAAGTCGATTCCAGGTACGACGTGGCCCGGGTGGAAAGCGACCTGTTCGTTCTCGGCAAACACGTTGTCCACGTTCCGGTTCAGCGTCAGCTTACCTACCCGTTTGACCGGAACTTCTTCTTCGGGCCACACTTTCGTAGGATCCAGAACATCAAAATCGAAAGAATGCTCATCTCCTTCATCGATTATCTGAAGTCCCAGTTCGAATTCGACGAAATCTCCATTTTCAATTGCTTCGTAAAGATCGGCACGATGGAAATCCGGGTTTTTACCATTCACTTTTTGTGCCTCGTCCCATACGAGGGAGTGTACGCCGAGTTTCGGCTTCCAGTGGAACTTCACCAGATGACCTTTTCCTTCTTTATTTACCAGTCGGAAAGTGTTTACACCGAAACCTTCCATCATCCGGAAGCTTCTCGGAATGGACCGGGGACTCATCGCCCACAAAATCATGTGTGCCGATTCCTGGTTATTCGCAATGAAATCCCAGAATGTGTCATGGGCACTTGCTGCCTGAGGGATGCCGTTATGCGGTTCGGGTTTTAGCGCGTGGACGAGATCCGGAAATTTAATGGCGTCCTGAATGAAAAATACCGGTATGTTGTTACCTACAAGGTCAAAGTTGCCTTCTTCTGTATAGAACTTTGTTGCAAACCCACGCACGTCACGTGCCAGTTCTGCTGACCCTTTAGAGCCTGCAACCGTGGAGAAGCGGGTGAAGGTAGGGGTCTTTTTGCTTGTATCCGTCAAAAAATCAGCAGTTGTGTATTGTTCCAGAGACTCATAGAGCTCAAACTCTCCGTGGGCGGAATAGCCTCTGGCATGTACGGCTCTTTCCGGAATACGTTCATGGTCAAAGTGCGTTATTTTTTCTCTGAAATGGAAATCCTCCATTAAAGTAGGCCCGCGTTCTCCCGCTTTCAGGGAAAATTCGTCTTCAGAGAGTTTCGTTCCATGGTTCGTGGTCATCTCTTTATCGCGATCATCAGCTGTAAAACGTTCCAGTTGTTCCTGTTTTCTGCTTTTTTTATCGCTCACACGAATCCTCCTTATCATTATGTCTTCCTAGGGAATGTACCCACGCTCCATCCAGATGAAACTCTTTTTACATTAATTGTGAGATTACAAAGTATACAATTTGAGAGGTGCTTGAAAGTATGAAGCAGGGAAAAATACATACGAATTTTTCAATTATAACTATGAAGAAAAAACTATAGGAAAGTGCTTTCATTATTTTGAATAGTCTGTTATTATTTTTAAAAACCGTTGCCTGGAGTGATTATGTGAAAGTAGTAACAGCAGAAGAAATTCAGAACAACTTCTCCATGAAAGAAACGATGGATGTTATTGAAGAGTTTTATGTACATAATAAAGAAGAATTTACAGCTCCGGAACGGATGCATGTAGAAGACGGTGGCAACACGGCACTTCTTATGCCGGCTTTTCACGGAGAATATTATGCCGCCAAATTGGCGGGGATAGCCCCCGGGAACAAAAAATACGGCAAAGATACACTGCATGGAATAATGGTTCTCCATGACAGGTATACTATGGAGCCTCTTTTCCTATGTGATGCCATAGCGGTTACAGCGCTTCGAACAGGAGCTCTCGGTGGTCTTGGTGTAAAGTACCTGGCAAAAGAAGAGGCTTCTGTACTGGGCATTATAGGAACGGGGACCCAGGGATGGAGCCATTTACATTCAGCACTTGCAGCGCGTGATATTAAAGAGGTACATATATTCAACCGGACAAAAGATAAAGCAAATTCTTTTAAAGAACGGGCTGAACAGGTTTTTCCGGAGGTAAAATTCAACGTAAGTGCTCTGGGAGAACTGGTCGTTCAGTCAGATATAGTTATAACTACAACAACTTCACTGGAACCTGTGTTGCCTGAGTTGTCGAAAGATCAGTGGAAGGGAAAGCTTGTTGTCGGAGTGGGATCTTTTCGTCCGGTAATGCAGGAATTGTCCGATCAGGTTTTGAAAGAGGCAGAGGAGATACACGTCGATTCAAAAAGTGCTTTTCATGAATCAGGAGACATGATTAGAGCTGAGAATATCGGAATCGATTTTGAAAACGTTAAAGATCTCGACGAAATCATCTCGGAAAAATATCACCCTGAGGAAAGAGAGGAGAAGCTGATTGTTTTCAAGTCGGTTGGGGCTTCCATATTCGATTTGATAACGGCCCGTTCCATTTATGAGAAGTATTACAAATAACAGGGAGGGTTTTTATGAGGGATTTGACGAAACAGAAATGGAAAGATCCCGGTATTGTTATGGTGATTCTGTTAAGCCTTATTTCACTAGTGGTTTGGATATGGTGGCCGGCTGACACGCACATAGGCGGCCTTTCTCTTGCCGGATGGTTAATGTTCGCCTGTTTTTTCATCTGGCTTACTTTGACAATCAGTTACGTTATATGGATGGAGAGAATCGAAAAGAAATAAATCAGCCGGGGAGTGAAAAAACGTGCAGGTAATGGAAACAGTTATACTCGCAATTTATTTACTGTTTATGACAGGAATCGGAATATTTTTTACAAAACGCGCCCACTCCTCCGAAGGGGACTACTGGACGGCAGGAGGGAAAATAAATAGCTTCGTCGGCTCCTTCGCTTTCTTCGCCGCTGTAGCGAGTTCAAGCTCTTTGATGGGTGCGGTAGGCTCGGGTGTGGCTCTTGGAGTCCCCTTTCTTCTCGCTTATGGTTTTGGAGCAGTTGCTATTCCTTCTTTTGCCATGTTTCTAATATCTGGACAGATCAGGAGAGCAGGAGTGAAAACGTTACCCGAATTCTTCAAGCGCAGATTTGGAAAATCGGTACAGATCACATCCGCTATACTGGTAGTGCTCAGCATGACTTTTTATATGATTCCACAACTTACTGCTTCAGGTTTAATCGGATCTTATGTGCTGGGAATTGATTATGTAACCGCAGTGATAATACTTGGGTTAGGATTTACGTTATACGCAGCTCTTGGAGGTATGTGGGCGATTACATATACGGACTTGATTCAAGGAGCCGTAATGGTGATAGGAATGTTCATTCTGGCAGTAATTATTTTAGTAGACCACGGGGGAATGGGAGCTTTATTTCAAGATGCGCTTGCAGTGGATGCACAATTTGGTTCTATTACCCAGCCATGGATGTCATATTTCGGTTTGTTTATAGCATTTCTATGGTTTGGTGTAGTTTCTCCTTCAGCCGTTATGAGAAATTTTGCAGCACGTGACGCAAAAACGGCACGACGCTCCGCTCTTGGTGCATGCTTGTTATACGTAACGGTGTTCATTTTTGGGTTTGTAATAGCTTCAGCAGGAGCAAGCCTCGGTATTGCAGATACTCTTAATAATCAGGATATGATTTTTATTTCAGTGATTGAACATTACATGCCTGCCCTGCTTGCAGGTATTATGCTTGCAGGACTCCTTGCAGCTATTATGTCCTCTGCGGATGCGATGCTCCTGGCAGTATCAGCAGGGATAGCTCATGATATCTATAAAGAACATATCAACAAAGATGCTTCCGAGAAAAAAGTTACTCGCCTCGGATTGATAGTAATGCTTCTGGCCAGTATAGTAGGAATAATATTCGCCATAGATCCTCCTCAATTGATAGCTGTAATGGTCGGATGGGTGAGTGGCGCTATGCTTTCAGCTTTTGGATTTCCACTCGTTCTCGGATTATGGTGGAAACGAACAAATGTCCAAGGAGCATTGGCAGGAATGATCGGTGGAACTGTAGCATTTATAATTATGGCACTTCTGCCGTTTGCCCTGGTCTCTGAACACCTCGTGTCTGCACCTGTTTCCGCTGTGCTTACTATTGGAGTCAGTCTACTGACCGCTCCTCCTGCTGAAGCTGTCCAGCAGGAAGTGGATCGTTATCACACAAACATTGACGGGTAGGCAGGTGAGAAGATGAAAGCTGTTAAAGTTTTAGGCGAGGATACTATTGAAGAAAACGAAATAGCCGGGTGGGTGTACAAAAATTTAAAACCTGTGTTGAAAATGAATCGTTCTTTAAATACGGAAACAGTACAAAAAGGGATAAAACAACTGGAGAAGCTGTATTATCCCTTGTGGGCGATAAAAATTTTGGTCATCGCCGAACGGAAACCATTTCCGCCTAAAATTACGCCGAACATGATTTTTGTAGACGGAATCTCAGGTTATAGAGGTGTATTCACAAGTATACCTCCGACAGGTGAGAAAAACGCCCAGGAAGCATCGGTGCTTTCTCCTGTACTGTATGAGAAAGAAGTTAAAACTAAGTACGTGAAAGATGTGCAGGAGAAGCAGATAAACAGGAAGTACGTACTGAAAAAACCGAAATATCAAATGGAAGATATAGAACTTTTGTACCTACCCATATGGAAAACAAAGGTGGAGACAAGCTTCTTTTCGGATACATTCTATATCAATGGAAATACAGGGGAATCGGAAGATCTGCTTATGAAGCTGGCGGAATCTAAGGAATGGCTCATTTAGCGGATTTCCATTGGTAAGAAGGGCTTGTTTTACGTATCCAGCTTGGTAGAAAAAGGAAGAGCCTGAAGCTGTAAACAATGATAAAGAGATTATAACTTTTAAAAACGGAACTCTCGTGTCTGGAGAGTTCCGTTTTTAAAGTTTAATATTAATCTTTCTCAAAGAAGAAAAATTAAATAGTTTTGTATAAATAGAGTTTTATTCTTTGAAAGAAGTTAAAATAAAGGAAGGGGGGTATCGAAATGATTGAACTGAATGGAATAACACATAAATTCGGAAAAGAAAAAGTGCTGGAGGATGTCGACATATTCATCGATCGCGGGGAAATATTCGGATTACTGGGCCCCTCAGGATCCGGAAAGACGACACTCGTGCGCATTATGACGGGATTGATCATCCCTCAGGAGGGGGAAGTGAAGCTGAGGAACCAGCGAATGCCGAAACGTTCGCTTATGAAACGGTACGGTTATATGGCTCAGGAAAATGCTCTTTATTACGAACTGACCGCCTGGGAAAATCTTGATTTCTTTTCTTCCTTCTATCTCAGAAAACAAAAAAAAGAAAGAATGAAATATGTACTTCGTATTACCGGACTACTGGAATACAGAAACCGTTCCGTCGGCTCTTTTTCCGGGGGGATGCGACGAAGGTTATCCCTGGCGATAGCGATGGTTCACGATCCGGAAATTCTGATACTGGATGAGCCGACCACGGGACTTGACCCTGTAGTACGCCGCAGCATCTGGAAGGAATTTTACCGGTTGAAAGAACAGGGGACGACTATTCTGATCACTACTCACTCGATGGAAGAAGCCGAGAAATGTGACCGGCTGGCAATGCTGCGTGGGGGGAAAGTAATAGCTGCCGGAAGCCCGGATGCATGGAAGAGAGAATATCATACCCAGACTCTCGAGGATGTATTCCTTCATTTCGGAGGTGAGGAAGCTTGAACATTCTTATTGTAGCCAAAAGGATTTTACGCCAATTCCTGAGAGATAAGCGGAGTGTGGCCCTGATGGTAGTGGCGCCTGGACTTATATTATCCCTCTTATGGCTTGTACTCGATAATGACAGCCGGACGGCTGAAGTGGCTGTGGTGGAAGCACCGGAACAAATCTACGAACAGCTGGCTTCCGGAAAAATGGAAGTATCAATCCTCGACGAAAAGACAGCACAAAAACAGCTGAATGATGCGGAGATCGATGCTTTACTTAAGTGGGATGAAAATAGACCTCTGTTAATTCTTGAAGGTTCGGACCCGACAGACCATCAAATGATACGTACCTCTATTCAGGAGGCGATGGGAGTAGATAGAAAAGAAGCAGTGAGTATTCAATATTGGCATGGTTCAGAGGACATGAATTTCTTTGATTACACCGGTCCTGTACTTATCGGATTCTTTATATTCTTCTTTGTATTTCTCGTAGGGGGAGTTTCTTTTCTCCGGGAACGGACCCAGGGTACTCTCGAAAGGGTCCTGGCCACGCCAATCCAAAGGTACGAGCTGGTGGGAGGATATTTGCTCGGGTTTGGATTATTTACGCTCCTGCAATCTGTTCTGATTGTTCTCTATTCAGTATATGTGCTGGATATGTACATGGTCGGTGAGATGTGGATGGTATTGTTTATTACGATGCTTCTTGCCCTTACTGCTCTCAGTCTCGGTACTTTGTTGTCCACATATGCGAAAAATGAATTTCAGATGATCCAGTTCATACCCCTTGTTATCGTACCTCAGCTATTTTTCTCGGGACTTTTCCCGATAGAAGGATTAAGCAGCTGGGTGCAGGTGCTCGGCAAATTGATGCCTCTTACCTATGGTGCGGAAGCTCTGCGTGGGATCATGCTCAGAAATGAAAATCTCGGTGATCTTCAATGGCAGGTCTTTATGCTCCTTATGTTCTTCGCTATTTTCACACTCTTGAATGTCAAAGCCTTAAGGCGCCACCGTAATCTTTGATGGCGTCTTTTTTACGAAAACATATTCGGAACAGGAAGAAAAGGAAATGAAATATATTTCAGGTTTATTGACTTTATCGACCTGAAGTATTATCATTATCGTTGATAATCATTCTCATCGCTTCATCGAAAGGAGTGCCTGGCTGTGGGCCATATGCACATTAATAACCTGGACGCAGGTTATAGCGACGTTAATATAATCGAGGATATGAACGTAGATATTCCGAGTGGTCAGATTACTACAATTATAGGGGGAAACGGCTGCGGGAAATCGACTCTTTTGAAGACCATCGCCCGGATTCTTCCTGCTAAAGGGGGAGCGATAACCCTCGATGGTAAAAATATCAGTAAATACCCGACCCGGGAACTGGCAAAGCGAATGGCCATTTTGCCGCAGTCTCCCGAAGGGGCTCCGGGGCTTACGGTAGGAGAACTGGTCTCTTACGGAAGGTTTCCCCACCAGAAGGGATTCGGAAAGCTTTCGAAGAAAGACCATGAAGTTATTGACTGGTCCCTCGAGATGACAGGTGTGCTCGCTTACAAGTATGACGGCATAGACAACTTGTCGGGAGGTCAGCGTCAGCGAGTGTGGATAGCGATGGCTCTGGCTCAGGAAACGGAGACGATTCTGCTGGATGAACCGACGACGTATCTCGATATGGCGCACCAGCTCGAAGTACTCGAGCTTCTGGAACGGCTTAACAGGGAGGAAGGGCGGACAATCGTAATGGTTCTGCATGATATAAACCAGGCCGCCCGCTTTGCGGATAATATCATCGCACTGAAAGACGGAAAAGTTGTTAAGTCAGGGAATGCTCATTTTGTCATCCAGGCTGAAACGCTCCGGGACGTATTCAACATTGAAGCAGATGTCGTGCCGGAACCCAGAACAGGAAAGCCGATTTGCTTTACTTACAATTTATCCAGAGGAGAGAATACCATTGAAAAAAATAATACTGATGCTTCTGTTGATGGCGCTCGTCGCGCTTAGTGCCTGCAGTTCAGGAGAAAATAAGGAAAGCTCCGGGGAGAAAGAGCAGGGGGGAGAATCGTCTTCCGAAAGTTCTTCCATGCGTACGTATGAAAACGAAAATGGAGAGGAAGTAAAAGTTCCTGAGAATCCTGAACGTATCGTCGTACTTTCCACTTATGCAGGGAATGTTCTGAAATTGGATGGAAACGTAGTCGGAGTCGATTCATGGTCAAAAATGAATCCGAACTTCGAAGGTCAGCTTGAAGGTGTGGAAGAAGTATCCGCCGATAACCTCGAAAAAATTATCGAACTCGACCCGGATCTGATTGTAGGGCTTGCGAGCACTGAAAACGTAAGCCAGCTGAAGGAAATTGCTCCGACCGTTACATATACTTATGGAGAACTCGGTTATCTGGAGCAGCACGTGGAAATCGGAAAACTCCTGGGCAAAGAGAAGGAAGCTCGGAAATGGGTGGATGAATTCAAGGCTGAGGCCAAAGAGACCGGTGAAAAGATCAAAGAAAAAATAGGAGAAGACGCTACGGTGACCGTCATCGAGAATTTTGAAAAGGAATTGTACGTATTCGGTGATAATTGGGCCCGCGGTACAGAAATTCTCTATCAGGAAATGGGACTTAAAATGCCTGAAAAAGTAAAAGAAATGGCAATGGAACCGGGATTTTACGCTATCTCCCCCGAAGTGCTGCCTGAATATGCTGGTGACTATATTATTTTCAGTAAAAATTCCGATAATGAAACTTCGTTTGAACAGACGGAAACTTATCAGTCGATACCGGCTGTTAAGAACGGTAACGTTTATGAAGCGGATGCGAAAAAATTCTACTTTAATGACGCTATTTCTCTGGAATATCAACTCGATTTCTTCAAAGAGAAATTTCTTGGAGAGAAATAAAGGATTTCCCGTGCAATAGTTCGGACTTTGGAACAGATGATCGGGCCGGGTCATCTGTTCTTTAGTCTTTGAATTACCGGGTAACAAGTAGAACTAATACAGAAAAGTTGGGACAAATATGCGAATTGTGACGTGGATTTCAAGCGTCGTCTTGATGCTCATATCTTTTTTTATAGCGATGACCTTTGGCGCTGCTGACTCCGGTTTAAAAGAAGCTTGGCTTTCAATAACAGGATCTTCTTTAGAGGGTACGGCGCTGATTCTCAGAGAAATCCGTCTGCCTCGGGAAGTGGCCGCTATGCTTGTCGGTGCGGCACTCTCCGTGTCAGGGGCTATCATGCAGGGGCTGACCAGAAACCCTCTTGCCGACCCGGGGCTGCTCGGTTTAACTGCAGGAGCAAACGCAGCTCTTGCTTTTACCTATGCTTTCTTCCCGGATGCAAATTATCTGGGAATCACTTTCGGTTCTTTTATTGGGGCAGGTGTCGGTATGGCTCTCGTCTTCGGTGTGGGTACTATGAATAAAGGCGGGTTCTCCCCCTTCAGAATTGTTCTGGCCGGAGCGGCGATTTCTGCATTTCTATTCGGAATAGCCGAAGGGGTAAGCCTGATGTTCAAGATATCCAAAGATGTCTCCATGTGGACGGCCGGAGGACTGTCCGGAACGAGCTGGGGACAGGTGCAGATTCTTGCTCCCATTGTACTGCTGGGAATTTTCGTCGCTATGTTTTTTGCGAAACATTTAACGATTATGAGTCTGAATGAGGAACTTGCTATCGGCCTCGGTCAAAGAGTAACAAGAGTCAAATGGGCATTGTTTGTCATTATAGTACTTCTTGCAGGAGCAGCAGTAGCTCTTGTAGGAAATATGGCATTTCTCGGTCTTATGATTCCTCACATTGTCCGCCCGCTCATCGGGCACGATTACCGGAACGTGCTTCCGGCCTCCGCCATAATCGGAGCCGGTTTTATGCTGATTGCCGATACGCTCGCCCGTACGGTGAATGCTCCCTATGAAACGCCGGTCGCAGCAATCGTTTCCTTCATAGGCCTGCCCTTTTTCTTATTTATTGTACAAAGAAAGGGGCAGAGTTTCACATGATCCATCCATCCGTACTGCGCAAATTCAAAATTTACCTGACAGTTTTCAGTGCGCTGATCATCATTACAGCACTGCTCGGCATGGCTCTCGGCTATTCCTCGGTACCGTTTGCAAGGCTTCCTTCCGTAATAGCCGGCGAAGGTACTTTCAAAGAGAATTTCGTTTTCTTTCAAGTACGGCTGCCACGAATAATCGTTACGGTGCTTGCTGGTATGGCGCTTGCTCTGTCCGGTGCCATTTTACAGTCCCTGTCCAGAAATGATCTGGCAGATCCCGGTATTATCGGTATTAATGCAGGGGCCGGAGCGGCAGTAGCTCTGTTCTTTCTGTTTGCTCCACTTGAACCGGGCAGCTTCATTTACCTGTTACCGGCAGTGGCATTTCTGGGGGCGCTTGCGACAGCGGTTGCCATTTATCTGTTTTCGTTCGACAGACGGGCAGGATTCCAGCCGATTCGACTGATTCTGGTCGGTGTCGGGTTCTCCATGGCACTCTCGGGACTGATGATTATTCTGATATCATCAGCGGAAAGAGAAAAAGTTAACTTCATTTCCCAATGGCTTGCCGGAGATATATGGGGAGCGGACTGGCCCTTTATATTGGCACTGCTCCCATGGCTTCTGCTTTTAATACCCTTTACTTTTTATAAAGCGAACAGAATGAATATACTGAACCTCTCGGAGCCTGTGAGTATTGAACTGGGTCTCCCGCTCGGAAAAGAGAGATTCTCGATGCTTATGGCAGCAGTAGCTCTGGCCGCTTCCGCAGTTTCTGTAACGGGAGGTATATCTTTTATAGGCCTGATGGCCCCTCACCTGGCAAAAACTCTCATTGGTCCGAGAACACAACTGTATATGCCTCTGACTCTTCTGCTTGGAGGCTGGCTCCTGCTCACGGCAGACACAATCGGGCGGAACGTTCTTGAACCGGACGGTCTTCCGGCCGGGGTCATGACGGCTCTGATCGGAGCTCCATACTTTATATACCTTCTTACAAGAAAATAGGAAGGACGTTTGAATAAGTACAGGGAAGCCTCGAAGAAAATTTGGAAAGCCCGATCGATGTCGGTAAAGTCGGTCGGGTTTTTGCATTTTGAAGATGGAATTAATTTACTCAACTGGAACTTTCCGTTTTCTCTTCATGCCAATTAGGGTAATGAAAGAGAAAGGAGGGGCAACTATGAGTGAATACGAGTACCAGGCTTTACGGTCTGGACAGGACAATTACATATACAAAGGTACGTGGCTGCAATTGAGCAGACCCCTGACATGGAGCGGTACAATAGCGCCGGTGCTGGCAGGGAGCATTTTGGCAGCCGGGGATGGAGCATTTCGAGTGGACATTATGCTGGCGCTTCTAACAGCCACTCTTCTTATTCAAATAAGTGCCAATATGCTGAATGATTATTTTGATTTCAAAGGAGGTCAGGACAGGGAACGCTGGAGGGAAGCAACAGGTAAGGGGAAAGAAGGTCCTGCACACTCCCGGATACCGGTAGTGGTCAGTATCCTGCTGGCGGTATCCGTAGCGATCGGTTTATGGCTCGCCTTTTCCGTAGGCTGGTGGGTAATAATCGTAGGTACAGCCGGTATCACTGCAGCGATTTTTTATTCTGCCGGCAACAGGTCTCTTGCGTCTCTAGGATTTGGAGAATGCACCGCTTTTCTTTTCCTCGGAGTAGCTACGACTCTCCTGGGATACGCTGTTCAGACAGGAAGCATAAACTATGCTGCTACAGCTACGGCAGTAATTTTCGGTCTGCTGATCAGTATGATGATTCTGACTAACAACGTGCGTGATATCAAAAAGGACGAACAGCACAGGAGGACGATTGCAGTCAGATTAGGGAAGAAAAGAGTGACGAGAACGCTTTCGATTCTGGCCGTTCTCCCTTACGTTGTATTGTTGTGGATGGCAATTTCGAATGCTGCGACTCCATTTATTCTGCTCGCTCTCCCGGCCGTTTTTCTGGCTTTTAAGCTACCCCGGGCATTCGGGCGTAGTGGGACGAGGGAGAAAGAAATAGCAGTGATGAAGCAGGCGGCCCTCCACCACTGGAGTTTCGGATTTTTGTTTATAGCCGGATTACTCGTAGGGATAGTTGTACATTGAGTGGAGAAGAGCCGAAGAAAAATATAAATAGACACAAACACCGAAGGATTTGAAATCCGGTATTTGTGTCTATTTTTTAATAAATGAATAAGCTCGAAGGAAAGAGAGCAAAAAAGATTCGTTTTTCCAGTAGATCTATTTTTAAATTAAACAACGATTCTGGCCGTTTTTTTTACGTGTCAAAACATTCTTTTTACAGCCTTTTTCATGTCGGGAAGGTCCATCGTTCCGGTCTCGAAGAAGTTCTTGATGATATATTGAGAGTAATTCACGGCCGAAGCGTAATCAATATGACCCGGGAGCGGTGCCATATCCTCAATACAAACATCTATGACTGCAGGCTTGTCGGAGATGAACGCCTGCTGCATTTTCGTCTCCATCTCTTCGAATGTTTCAATACGATATCCTTCCCCTCCGCAGCTTTCTGCAAATTTAGCAAAGTTCATGGAACCGAGGTCCGTCTCTGCGTTCAGGTGTCCCATTTGCTGCTGTTCGTATTTGATCATACCAATTTTCTCATTGTTCAACACAATTACTTTTATCGGAAGCTGATACTTCACGGCTGTAACGAAATCCTGCATAGCCATGGAGAAACCTCCGTCTCCACAAATAGCGAGTACCTGCTTATCGGGGTGTGTGATCTGTGAAGCAATAGCTCCCGGGAGGCCGGCTCCCATAGTTGCCAACTGACCGGACACCAGGAATTTCTGATCGATAAACGGCAGAAAACGGGAGGTCCATACGGTGACGTTACCTACATCCGTTGAAACCACCGCTCCCGGTTTCATGTTCTTTTCTATCTGGTACATTACCTGAGGAGCCTGAATAGGAGTTTTCTCTTCGCGTTTCTCTTTTTGCAGGGCGATACGCCACTCATTCATCCTCTCCTGTTGTTTCTTCAGATAGGCGGTATCTTTCGTGCCGGTCAGAGAAGACGTCAGTTTATGAAGCGTGTCTTTAGCATCACCGGCCAGTCCTGCGGTAACGGGATAATACTTTCCGATATTTTCAGGCTTATTGTCTATCTGAATACCGGGCACGCCTTCTGGAAGAAACTCCGGATAAGGGAACTGGGTACCGATGAGAATGAGAAGATCCGTTTCTTTCATGGCGTGGTAGGCGGGTTTCGTACCTATTTGTCCATGGTGTCCTAAACAGTAGGGATGATTATCCGGGATAAGCCCTTTGCCGTGTAAACTTAGTATAATAGGTGAAGAAACTTTTTCAGCAAAAGAAAGAAGCTCTTCCTGAGCGCCCCTCGCTCCTTTACCAGCCAGAATAACGGGTTTTTCTGCCTGTTCTATAAGTTTCCTGGCTTTATTCATATCTTCCTGAACCGGAGCCATGTTAGGCCGGAAATAACCTGGAGCGGTAAGATGTCCTTCCTCTTTCTGTTTTTCGGCAAATAGATCGTCGGGAACAATTAAAACGGAGACCCCTTTCTCTGTATAAGCAGTGCGGATAGCCCGGTTCAGCAGGTCGGGAATTTGTTCTGCGGACTCAGCACGTTTATTGAATACGGCTACGTCTTCAAACATACGTTCCAAATTGATTTCCTGAAAAGCATCTGTCCCTACAGAGGTGCTGGTCACCTGTCCCACAATGGCAAGAACCGGAGCGTGGTCCCCCCTTGCATCATAAAGTCCGTTCAGCAAATGAATGGCTCCAGGACCAGTAATAGAAAGGCAGACGCCCAGATTGCCAGTCAGTTTCGCTTCTGCCGAAGCGGCAAGTGATCCGGTTTCTTCATGTCTTACCTGTATAAACCCGAGCTCATCTTCCTTTCTTATATCATCAATCAACTCATTAATAGAGTCCCCAGGAAGTCCGTAAATATGTTTCACTCCCCAGTCCAGAAGCTGGCGGGTCATTATTTCTCCTGTCCTTTTACTCATCTAATCTCTCCTTTTCGTCTTCTGTAACTGTTCATTCCCTGAAGAAAGGTTTATAAACGAAGAACCCCCTGCGCTGAGGGGGGGTTACTTTATGAGGCTTTCACCCAATAGGCGGCTTCCTGTTCGGAAGGCGCCGGGGGAAATGTGTCCCCGAGGGCCATTTCGACCATGGCATTGTCTTCACAAACATAACCATTTACCAGCCCGTCGATTTTATAAGTGCCGGGCAGTGGTGCTTTTTCTCCGGTTTTGTACCGTGTTTCCTTACTCATATCTTTCTATTACCTCCTTAAAATTTCCTTTGTTTTCAAATTTCCTTACCCGGAGAAGTTAAAACTTCAACAAGTAAAATGTAATGGAAATGAAATAAAATAAAAAATATTCAATCTTCACAATTTCTGCACAAAGTAAAGTTATAAAAGTTCATAGAGCCTCTCCATAAGTGCTCTGAATTAAATTTAAAGGAGGAATAACGAATGGCTGAAAAGCATTACGAAAACGCAATGAAAGCTCTTCATGAGTGTATGGAAGCCTGTAACTACTGTTTCGATTCCTGTCTGAAGGAAGACGACGTGAAGATGATGGCGGGGTGCATCCGTCTGGATCGCGAATGTGCAGACATGTGTGGATATCTCGAAGCAGCTATCTCAAGAAATTCACCTTATATTTCCGAACTTGCTTCCGTATGTGCGAAAATATGTGATGATTGTGCAGAAGAATGTGCAAAACACGATCACGATCATTGTCAGAAATGCGCTGAGGCTTGTCGTAAGTGCGCGGAAGAATGCCGTAAAATTGCCTGAACAAAATATATATCAGAAAAAGATCGGTCCCTGGCCGGTCTTTTTTAGATTAAATGGAAATATTCATAAATTCTGCACAAAAGGCAGGTAAAGTATTAATGGGTAAAGTTATAAATTTCATATGAAAGTCTCTTAAGACAGGAAAGGAGTGTGAAGTATGGGTGGAATGATGAACGGATACGGTATGGGGGGAGGCTTTTTTGGACTCGGGCTGATTTTTCTGCTTTTGATTATAGCTGTAATTCTTATTGTGGTCTGGATGGTAAGGCCTTCCGGGAGGAGAAGCGACGATGATCAGACCTCCGGACGTAATCATGAGGACATATTAAAATCCCGGCTGGCCCGGGGAGAAATCTCCGAGGAAGAGTATGACAGGTTGAAGAAGAAACTGGACGAGTAGTGTCTCTGAGAAAAATAGTTACCAAAAATTCGCACGGAAAGGGGAGAGAGGATTGACTGCACATAACCACGATTCCATGAATGAAGAGCATAAGCATTATGAACATGACAGCGGTGGGGAAGAGCATAGTCACGATCACTCCGGACATGACCACGGAGCCATGGTGGAAGACTTCAAAAAACGGTTTTACATCTCACTCATTATTACACTGCCTATTTTACTGTTATCACCGATGATCCAGGATTTTCTTGGCTTCAGTATTACATTTCCTTTTGATAAGTACGTGCTGTTCGGACTTGCCACTCTTATTTTCTTCTACGGGGGATGGCCCTTCATAACAGGAGCTATCGATGAGGGAAAGAATAAGAGTCCTGGTATGATGATGCTGATCGGGCTTGCTATCGTTGTAGCATACGTGTACAGTTCCATGGTCGTTTTCGGTTTTGAAGGTCGAAACTTCTTCTGGGAACTGGCTACCCTGATCGACGTCATGCTTCTCGGTCACTGGATCGAGATGAAATCAGTGATGGGAGCTTCGAATGCTCTTGAGGAACTTGTGAAACTGATGCCCGACAAGGCCCATAAAGTAAATGAAGATGGTTCAACGGAAGATATAAAAGTGGGGCAGCTTGAACATGGAGATCATGTCCTGGTAAAACCGGGGGAGAAAGTGCCGGTGGACGGTACGATAATTGAAGGAAAATCAGCCATAGATGAATCGATGCTCACCGGAGAATCCGTCCCTGTCGAAAAAGGTACGGAGGAAGAAGTTATCGGAGGGTCTATCAACAAAGAAGGCAGCCTGACGATTGAAGTGAAAAAACTGGGAGAAGATTCCTACCTGTCACAAGTAATTACACTTGTGGAAGAAGCACAGAATTCAAAATCACGGGCTCAGGATTTTGCGAACCGTGCTGCCAAGTGGCTGTTCTACCTGGCACTCGGTGCGGGGATTGCAACATTTGCAGTCTGGCTGGCACTTGGAAATCCGATAGATATGGCGATAGAACGTATGGTTACTGTAATGGTTATTACCTGCCCGCACGCTCTTGGCCTGGCAGCACCTCTGGTAGTCGCTGTGTCCACTTCCATTTCCGCCAAGCACGGTCTCCTTATAAGAAACCGTACTCAATTTGAAAATGCCAGAAACGTTGATGCTGTTATTTTCGATAAGACGGGTACGTTGACAAGAGGAGAATTCGGTGTTACGGAAGTTATAGCGAATGGTACGGAAGAAGAAGAGGTCCTGTACTGGGCGGCAAGTATTGAACAGAAATCCGAGCATCCTCTCGCCCAGGGGATAGTCGGCGAAGCCGAAAAGCGCGACATCACACTTGAGAACGCAGAGGATTTCGAATCGGTGACCGGACGCGGTCTCAGTGGTCAGGTAAAAGGAAGGAAAGTCCAGGTTATGAGCCCGGGCTATATGAGGGAGTATGGAATTGAATACGATACGAAAGCTTTTGGACGTATGTCGGAAGAAGGAAAGACTGTAGTATTCGTGCTCGTAGATGAAGAATACAAAGGAATGATCGCTCTTGCCGATATGGTACGAGAATCAGCGAAAGATGCCGTGGCGGATCTCAAAGAACAGGGGATACGTTCGGTTATGCTTACCGGAGATAACCGTAAAGTGGCTGACTGGGTGGCCGGACAAATCGGAATAGATGAAGTCCATGCAGAAGTAATGCCGGATCATAAAGCGGAAAAAGTGAAGGAAATTCAGGAAAAAGGATTGAGAGTAGCAATGACCGGTGACGGTATTAATGATGCGCCCGCTCTCGCCACAGCTGACGTGGGTATCGCTATCGGAAGTGGTACCGATGTGGCGGTAGAAACGGCCGATATTGTTCTTGTGAAGAGTGATCCGAAAGATATTGTCTCGATAGTTTCTCTCTCGAAGAATACGTACCGGAAAATGGTGCAGAACTTGTGGTGGGCTGCCGGGTATAACATTTTCGCTATCCCGTTGGCTGCCGGAGTGCTTGCCCCTATAGGTATTTTGCTCAGTCCGGCGATCGGGGCGGTCCTTATGAGTCTGAGTACGGTAGTCGTAGCTGTTAATGCCAAAATGATGAAAGCACCACAATAGAGTCAGGTGGTATATAGAATGGAAAGGTATTCAAGAGAGCCTGGGGAGAGATCCCCAGGCTCCCTGTATAGTGTATGAAGGTAACATAGGTTTTCGAACTATAATCAAAGATGGGAGAAGGGAAAGTTTATGAAAAAAATCACTGCATTTCTGACTGCTTTAGGACTGACATTCATTCTTTCGGCCTGCGGAGGGGAAGAAACGAAAGAAGGGATATCAGAAACGGAAAACAGCAAAAGTGAAAAAGACCAATCAGAGCAGGGGGAGCTAGAAAAATTTGAGGGTACTGTGGAACATGTTCACGGTTTAGGCTACACGGATGTAGACGGTGTGACATTTGCATCCCACGAGGGGTTGAAAATCTACAGGGAAGGACAATGGTGGGAAACTCCCTACCATAAAAACGATTATATGGGATTTAACGCCGTTAAAGGAGGAATGTATGTCTCCGGCCACCCGGGAGAAACATCGGATCTGCCTAATCCTGTCGGTCTTCAAAAAGGAAGAGCCGGGGAAGAAGGCCTTGATAACCTTGGCTTCCAGGGAGAAAGTGACTTTCATCTGCTCGGAGTCGGATATGTGAATGAAGCGGTTTATCTGATGAATGACAGACCGGACGAGGAACTTGACACAGGCTTTTATCGCAGTTTTGATAAAGGAGAGACATTTGAACCGTTTCGAGCTGAAAATCTTCCGGAAGATCTGTTTCAGTTGGCAGTCCATCCTACCCGGGAAAAAGTGGTGGCTGCCGCAGCGAAAACCGGAGTGTTTTTAAGTGAAGATGCGGGGGAGACGTTCAATAGAATTTCTGAAAAAGGTCAGGCTTCCGGTCTTACTTTTACGGAAAACAGCTTATACTTCGGTTTACTGCAGAATGGTGCCGCTTTTAAAAAATACGGACTTGCTTCCGAAGAAATGCAAACGGTACCTTTGCCTGAATTTGGAGAAGATGCAGTACTGTATTCTGCTCTCTCTCCCGGGGAGGATGTTATAGTAATATATACAATGAATGGAAGCAGTTACAGTACGGAAGAAGAAGGGGAGACGTGGAAACAATTTCTTGAAGAAGGGACGGTTACCCGCTAAAAGGACTGTTCCGCGGAACTGCCACAGGAATATGAATAAAGCTGTTTTCGAAGATATACAGGGGTGTGGAGAACTTATATGAGGGGAAAATTATCGGTAAAACTGGGTTTGTTGTTTTTTGTACTGATGCTCGTTATTGAAATAGCTTTGTTCTTCATTCTTTATATTACGATATCAAACCACAGGGTTTCGGAAGTGATGGAAGGGCTCCTCGCCCGCGGGGCCGGTCACAGGGACGTACTCGAAAACAACTACGATTACACTACACTTGAGCACGTCGTACTGATGGAATCGGAAGCCTCTACAGACGTTATCATTACAGATGAAAATGGAAACATCAAAGGTCGTTCCTCAGAGGAAGACGTAGAATTTCAGAGTAGCGTGGTCCGGGATATTGCCCCTGTGAAAGATAATGAAGATCGGATTATAGAGGAAAAATGGGCGGAACTGCCTTATGTAGCTACCGTCTCTCCGATATTTGTAGATGGCGTCCACAAGGGTGAAGTATTTATGTTCTCTCCTTCAGGGACGATCAGAGATACGCTCACTCACCTCTCCGAGCAGTTTTTACTGGTAATGTTGCTGATAGGAGCCGTTACCCTCGTAGTCGTTTTTGCTTTATCCCAGATCATCACCCGACCGCTTATCCGAATGCAGCAGGTGACCGAAAAACTGAGTGCAGGGAAAGCGGATCGTAAACTTGATGAGAGGCACAACGATGAACTCGGCTCGCTTGCTGTGTCTATAAATAGCCTTTCCGAAGACCTTGAACGTCTGAAAAAAGATCGCAATAACTTCCTTTCTTCAATAGCTCACGAATTGAGGACTCCTCTTACTTACATTAAAGGCTATGCCGAAGTGGCTTCGAGAAAAGGCACGAGTAATGAGGAACGGGTAGAGTATCTTGCTATTATAAGGGAAGAGATATACCACTTGACTTCCCTTGTGCAGCAATTGTTTCAACTTGCAAAAATGGAAGAAAATTCGTTCGTTATCGATCCTTCCGTGATAGAACTCACCACCCTCCTCGTGGATGTACGAAGTCAGATGCAGCCTCTTTTTGAAGAAAGGCAAGCCGGGCTCTCTATTTCCGTCCCGGAAGAAGTTTTCGTTTACGGAGACGCTGTGCGATTAAAACAGGTTTTTTACAATCTGCTGAACAATTCTGTTTTTTATGGTTTCGAAAGCCCTCAAGTCGAAATAAACGTCACTGTCATCCGGGGAGAGGTACATATTCTTGTAGCGGATAATGGGCCCGGAGTTCCGGAAGAAACTCTGCCTTATCTGTTTGAAAGACTGTATCGTGTGGAAAAAGCGAGATCTCGGAAATATGGAGGCAGTGGGCTCGGCCTTTCGATCGTGAAGGAAATTATAGAGAAACATGAAGGTACGGTCCAGGCTTTCAATGATAACGGATTATCAATACTTATTAAATTACCGGAGGAAAAAAACTATGGCTAAACTTCTAATGGTTGATGACGAGGAACGGATGCTGAATCTTTTGGAACTGTATCTCCGTCCTCACGGGTACGAGATTACGAAAGTTTCAAGCGGCCAGGAGGCGCTCCGGATGTTGCGGGAGAGGCCATTTGATCTCGTTCTTCTCGATATCATGATGGAAGGGATGGACGGTTTTGAGACGTGTCGGAGGCTCCGGACTTTCAGCGATCTTCCTGTACTTATGCTGACAGCAAAGGATCAGAAAGAAGATGTAGTGAAAGGACTGAAGATAGGAGCAGACGATTACGTTACGAAACCATTCGATGAAGATATACTGGTCGCCCGCATCGAAACGCTTCTTCGGAGGAACACACCGGCTTCCATAGAGATGAATGGTTTAATCTGGAAGGAAGAAAACTACGAGTTATCGTATGGAAAAGAAGCGATCGTGCTTACTCCTAAAGAATTTCAAATAATAGGTCTTCTGCTAAAACGACCTAACCACGTTTATGATCGTAATGATCTTCTGGATCTTGTCTGGGGGGTGGATTCGGATACGGGAGGCCGTACTGTGGATTCTCACATGCGTAATGTAAGGGAAAAGATAAGAAAAGCCGGGTTTCCCGTCGACGATCATCTGAAGACCGTGTGGGGAGTAGGGTATAAATGGATAAAATAATAGAACAACAACCTTTCCTCTGAAGGGATGAGCTGAACGGGAAAGAGCGGTGTTAACGGTTTTTGAAAAAAAAGGAAATTCGCGTTTCCGTTACGTCCACAGCGGGAAAAGATTTCAGAACCGTCCCGGCCGAAAAATGCTACCTGTAATGAACGGAAGGAAAGGAGGGCTGCTATGTGAATCAGGACGGAAAGAAAATAGGGATAGTCACTGCTCCGGGTTATACGAAAAGAATCGGGGAAGGACTGTATTATTCCCTACCCGGACTGCTGAGAGAGTACGTCGATGAAGGAGAGACGTGGGAAGTGGAGTCTCTGGAAAGTCCTTTGACCGGCTATACAGAAGAACCGGAGGAAGTATTGGAAGCCCTCCTGGAGAAGAAGCAGATACACGGCTGGGATATGGCTGTCTGTTTAACGGACCTCCCGCTTTTTCGGGGTAAAAAACTGATAGTGGCCGAAGCGAATTCTGCGAAAAGAGTCGGTCTTCTCAGCCTGCCCGGACTCGGTGCGGCTCCCTTGATTAAACGCATCCGTGAGTCCATTCTGCAGCTTTTGAGTGAAATGCATCACGGTTCTTCTTATGAAGACAGGGATAGAGTTCAGCTGAAAGCCGGTAGAAAAGGCAGAAAAAAAATAAATGCAAGGGAACTCGTGAAAAGACGGGGGATCGACAGATTTTCTCCTATTGTCAGGGAGAATTCGGAATCCGAAAAAGTGTCGGAGGTAAGGTTTACGGTGGATTCGAGACTGCGGGGAGCCCTTCGGCTTATCACCGGAATGGTGAGAGCGAACCGTCCATGGAGGTTATTTGAACAGTTTTTAAAAATACTGGCAGTAGCATTCACGACCGGGGCTTTCGGATTCATCATATTCTCGACTTTGTGGGAGGTAAGTAACCAGTATTCTCTCTGGCGGATGATTATGATTAATATTTTTGCCATTGTTCTCCTCGTGTTCTGGATTATGGCTGCACACAAGCTGTGGGAACGAAAAAGTGACCATTCAAGCGCCTATATTCGAAGGCTTTATAATAGCACGACCATTGTGACTCTGCTGACAGCGGTCAGTTTCTATTATACCCTTCTATTGATCTTCTTTCAGCTGCTCGTTCTCATACTGTTGCCGATCGGTGCTATAAACAGTCAACTGAACTCGGAGATGAATAATATCGGGTATTTCTACATTGCCTGGACCGCTACAAGCATTTCGACAATCATAGGAGCTCTCGGAACAACGATGGAGGACGAAGAGGTTGTGTTGTCAGGTACATATGGAAACCGGCAGCGCCAGCGTTACGAATTGATAAATGAAGCGGAACAGGAGAAAAAAGAGGCTGAAAAAGAGAAAGAGGAAGCAATTCAGGAGAAAAGGGAAGCAAGAAAGAATGGATAACAGGGAGACTTTATTACATTAATAAGGAATTCAATAAAAGATTTTTCTTTTTATTGGCGGCCGTACGTTTTCTTTTTTAAGCAGGGGGAATTTATTAACTATGCCAGCAAGGAAGGGAACGGAGGCTTATGCCCACTAAACGTGTGAAGAAAAGAAAGTGCCGAAAATGCCAAAAAATTTATCCCGCTGCTCATTTTCAGGAAAACAGGGTTACTCATCTATACTGTAATTTTTGCAGACAGTCCTCTTGGAAGGGTTGATTGTCCGTGGAAGGCCCCTGTATAAATCGTATATGTAATACATGGTTATAGCCCCCTGGCACTGCTAAGGGGGCTTTTTAATAGAGAAATATCTTCAGATGGTTTTTTCCAAAAGAAAAAGCCAGTATCGTGGCTCCTGGCCATGACACTGACTGTTCCCGCATTTCTTCAAAGAACCTGTACTTGTAGCTACTGTATTCTATTTTTTGGAATTTTTCTTTTTAGTGAAAAGCTTGCCGCTTCTCTTTTGTTTCACGTCTGTTTTTGGCTGCTCATTGTTTCGAACCGGAGATTTTTTGAAATCTTCATCGAAACCTTCGCGCGCTTTTACATACAGTAGTGTCAACAATTGTCCCTCCTTTAATTAAGTTCCAGGCGAAAGGGGGAACGTCGGCGTCATGACAATCCTAGGGGGGAGAAACATAATGCCGATCAGGACAACTCCCTTTCGTAATTAAAGTTTTCCTCGTGAACCTTCAGCTAAAACATAAAACGCCGATAAAATGGAAGAATGAGGATAAAGATTCACATTTTCGGGACTATAAACCCGCCTTTCAGTAAAGTTGATATACAATGACAGCACCGAAGTTTTTCCCGGTTCATAAGAGTAAGCGTTTCATCGTAAACATACATACAAATCATGGTAAAATGAAATCTTGAAGTCCATATCATCGAATGAAACATAAGTAGTAGAAGGAGGTATACATATGGCAGATTCCCATCCTGCACTAATGAACAAACCGGTTCGGAATGTTTTTTTTCAATATTTCTTCCCTTCTCTTGCCGGCATGATGCTTATGTCAGTAAATATTTTAACTGACGGGATTTTTGTCGGGAACGGAGTAGGAGAGGAAGCTTTGGCCGGAGTAAACCTCTCGATGCCCGTCTTCTCTCTCATATTTTCCATGGCACTCTGGATAGGTATCGGAGGAGGTACATTGTTTTCCGTACATATGGGAAGAGAAGAGAAGAAAGAGGCGAGGAGCGTTTTTTCTCTATCTGTCGTTTCTCTCCTCCTCATTCTCGGTCTCATAGGAAGCGTCGGGTACTTTTTTATCGAGGAAACCGCACGACTACTGGGCGCTAATGAAGATACTCTTTTTCACACGATGGAATATCTGAAAGTCCTTATGCTGTTCGGATGGGTTGTAGCGGTTCATGAAGCTCTAAGTATTTTCGTCCGCAACGATGGGAGCCCGATTCTGTCGATGGTTTCTCTTGGAGTAACCGCAATCGTCAATATTATCCTCAATTACTATATGATTTTTATACTCGGCCTCGGCGTGTTTGGAGCGGCACTGGCCACGGTTCTTGGAAGTGTCGCCGGACTTTTCGTTTTACTTATACACTTTCTGAATAAGAATTCGAATTTGAGTCGATTTGTTTTCGGCTGGTCCTTTGCATCTTTCAAAAAAATATTCAATATAGGGTTTCCGAGTTTTACGGCAGAAGCAGGGATGCTCGTATTCGTAGCGGGTTATAACCTGTCTCTAGTCCAGCTTCTCGGCACGGAAGGAGTAGCCGCTTTTTCCGTAGTGAATTACCTGCACGGATTTATGTTCCTTTCTTTCTTCGGAATTGAAACGGCACTGCAGCCGATGATCAGTTTTTATCACGGAGCCGGAGAAAAAGAAAGAATAAGACAGAGTGTGAAAATCGGGGAGAAAACCTCGGTCGTTCTTGGCGTACTTCTGCTTGGCATCGGAGCGGTTGCAGCTCCGGCACTCGTATCCCTCTTCGGGCTGGAGTCAAATGACGTGAGGGAACTGGCGATCGAAGGGATTCGTCTGTTCTTTTTCGCCTATCTGTTTATCGGTTTCAACTTCGTCTATATGACTTATTATCAGTCGATCGGCAATATCCGCTCTGCCATGATCATTATACTGCTGCGCAGTTTTGTGTTTATAGTGATTCTGCTGTGGGCGCTCCCTGCATTATTTGGAGCTTCTGCGGTATGGCTTTCCCTGCCGCTTGCAGAAATGCTGGTAGCAGCTCTTCTTTTCTTTTTGGCAAGGAAGAATGTTGTCCGTTAAGGCTGCAGGACATTATAAATATAGAGGTCCGGGATTCTCAAACAGAATTCTTTCTTCTTCCCTGTTAATCTGTGATAATCATAGGCATCGCTTATTTAGGGGGTAAAGAAATGACGAATGAGTCAACAGCAAAACCATTGTTTAAAACATTCAATAGTGATAAATTGAATCTTCCTAACCGTACCGTAATGGCACCTATGACCAGGGGATTCTCGCCAGGTAATGTACCTGACGAAAACGTCGCTGCGTACTACCGCCGACGTGCAGAAAATGAGGTGGGGCTGATTATTACAGAAGGTACAGGCATTAATCATCCATCTTCCGTTTCGGGTGCGGGGATTCCTTTGTTCCACGGAGAAGAAGCGTTGAGTGGATGGGCTGAAGTAGTGAAGGAAGTTCACGAAGCCGGCGGAAAGATCGCTCCGCAGCTTTGGCACGTAGGAATGACGCGCAGTAAAGGGGACGTGCCGAATGAAGAGGCGGAGCCTGTCGGGCCGAGTGGTCTGAATCTGGACGGAGAACAGGTGAATGAACCTATGTCTATCGGGGAAGTGGAAGAAATCGTCCAGTCTTACGCGGAAGCGGCAGCAGAAGCGAAACGTCTCGGTTTCGATGCTATCGAGATTCACGGGGCACACGGCTATTTGATTGATCAGTTTTTCTGGAAGCAGACGAATCAACGCACCGACCGTTATGGAGGTGACTTTACCGACCGGATGCAGTTTGCCGTGGAGATCGTAGAAGCGTGCAGACAGGAAGTTGGAGAAGATTTCCCTGTCATATTCCGATTTTCCCAGTGGAAAATGAATGACTATAAGGCAAAACTGGTTGATACCCCGGATGAACTCGATCGTTTCCTGAAAAGACTTACAGAAGCAGGGGTGGATATTTTCCACTGTTCGACCCGCCGGTTCTGGGAACCCGAATTCGAAGGGTCTGATCTGAATCTTGCAGGCTGGACGAAGAAATTATCCGGAAAACCGGTCATTTCCGTAGGTTCCGTAGGGCTAGACGGAGTATTTACGGATTTCTCCGGTGCAGGAAAAGCGAATCTCGACGGTCTGGTTGATAAAATCGATAATGAAGAATTCGACCTTGTAGCTATCGGTCGTTCCTTGCTGATGGATCCGGAATGGGTGAAAAAAGTACAGGAAGGAAGAACAGACGACCTGTTAGCTTTCAGTAAAGATGCATTGCATAAACTTTATTAATGACTACCTGAAAGAGGAATGGTGAAAGAATGGAAAAACACCACGACGCTGAACTTTACGTTCGGTGTCGTGGTGTTTTTTATTCATATTTCTGATAAGAAGTCAGTAAGCAAACTGCACTTAATTCAGAAGGAGAGCCTCAGAACTTGCAGCGCTGATTTCAGCAAGAAGATCCGGATGATCCTCAAGATCAATGCCATATGAAGGAATCATTTCTTTGATTTTCGGTTCCCACTGCTCCAGGTAGTGAGGAAAACATTTCTCTATAACCTCCAGCATGATAGAAGCTGATACGGATGCGCCCGGAGATTCTCCGAGGAGAGCGGCGAGAGTCCGATCTCCGGAGTGGATCAGTTTTGTCCCGAACTGAAGGGCACCTCTGCCGCCTTCTTCGGTATCTTCAATAAGCTGCACCCGCTGTCCGGCCACGAGAAGTTCCCAATCTTCATCTTTTGCCGTAGGAACAAAATCGCGCAACTGCTCCACCCGTTCTTCTTTGGACATTGTCAGCTGTCCGGCCAGATATTTGATCATAGACATATTCTTCGAAGCTGCAGCAAGCATGCTTATTAAGTTATCCGGTTTCACGGAACCGGGAAGGTCCAGATAAGATCCGGCCTTCAGAAATTTCGGTGTAAATCCGGCGAATGGCCCGTAAAGTAAGGTGTCCTTCCCGTCGATATGCCTTCTGTCCAGGTGAGGAACCGTCATGGGAGGAGTTCCTTCCGGTTCTTTTCCGTAAACTTTGGCGTGGTGTCTTTGTACTGTTTCAGGATTATCACAGACGAGAAACTCTCCGCTGATCGGGAAGCCGCCGATGTGTTTACTTTCGGGAATCCCCGTTTTTTGAAGCAATGGCAGTGCGCCTCCTCCGGCTCCGATGAACGCGAAGGAAGAAGCATGCTCTTCGAGGGTATCCTGTTTGAAATTCCGGACTTTTACTTCCCACGTTCCATTTTCTCTCTGTTTGATGTCTTTCACGTTACAATTATAATGCACGGTTACGTTATCTTTACCAGAAAGGTTTTCCAGCATTTTTCTGGTCAGTTCTCCAAAGTTTACGTCTGTCCCCTTGTCCGACTTGGTCGCGGCTACCGGCTCTTCTTCACTGCGTTCCTTCATCATTAAAGGAATCCATTCAGCGAGATGTTCGGGATCTTCCGAGTATTTCAAATCGGTGAACTGGGGATGTTGCGTCAGCGCATCGAAACGTTTCTTCAGAAAGTTCACATTCCGTTCCCCGTGGACGAAACTGATGTGGGGGAGGGAGCGTATGAATTTTTCGGGATTTTGTATATCACCGTTCTTAACTAAGTATGACCACAGCTGGGTGGAGGTGTGGAACTGTTCGTTTATTTCTACAGCTCTTCTTATACTTATGTCCCCGTTTTCATCTTCAGGAGTATAGTTCAGTTCACAGAGCGCTGCGTGACCGGTTCCGGCGTTGTTCCATTCGTTGGAACTTTCATTTCCTGCGGAATCCAGTTTCTCGAACAGGGTAATACTCCACGTGGGTTCGAGTTTGTGAAGAATCGTAGCCAGTGTGGCGCTGACGATCCCTGCCCCCACGAGGATAACGTCCGTAGTCGTTCCCTCTCTTTTCTTTACATCTTCGGCAGTTGTTGTGTGATTATTCATGGAAACTCTCCTTTCTGCAAATCCAATCTTCCTCAATTGTACACTTCTTTCTATTAAAATGCTCCCCCTGAAGTTATTTTAACTTATTCAGCAGAGTTATTTCACGGATGGGTCTGCCAGTCTCCTCCTCCGTGAAAAGCGGGTAGCCTGTTTTACACGAAAATGAGGAAAGTGATGACCGACAGAACTACCGAAGTGGCAGTCATAGCCAGTAGAGGTTTCCAGGCTTTTCTTCGCAGCTGTTTCAAGTCCACTTTCAATCCGAGTCCTACCATGGCAGCCGTCAGAAGGAAAGTGGTGAGCACGTCTGTTGCGTTCAGTATTCCATCGGATACCGGGAGAACAGGTCCGATTACGTAAGTTCCGACTATACTCATAATAATGAAACCGAGCAGGAACCAGGGGAAAGTGACTTTTGCTTCTCCGGTGTCTTCTCCTTTATATTTTCGTTTCATTACATATATAAGAACGAGACAGAGAGGGATAAGCAGAAAGACACGGCCCAGTTTCGCGAGCAGGGCCATCGCAAGGGGCCCTTCTCCAGCAGGAGCAGCAGCCAGTGCCACCTGGGCCACTTCATGGATGCTTACACCTACCCAGCTTCCGTAAGCGATATCTGACATAGGGAGTACGGGGCGCAGTATCGTATAAACAATTGCAAAAAAAGTTCCCATCAGAGCGATGATTCCTACTCCTATAGCCGTATCTTCTTCTTTCGCTTTCACAATCGGAGCGGTCGCGGCGATAGCGGCGGCACCGCATACTCCGGTACCGATTCCGATAAGCAGAGAAATAGAACTGTCGGCTTTCAAAAGCTTCGCCATCCATACAGTGAATAAAATAGCAAAAATCACTACGCCGATGTCCAGCAGAAGAAGGCCGAGTCCGTCTGAAATGACGGTACCTATATTCAGCTTAAGCCCGTACAGAATAATTGCTGCCCGGAGCAGCCGTTTCGAGGAAAATTCGATCCCCGGCTGAATACTTTCAGGATAACCGAGAAAGTGTCTGTACGTAACAGAAATTACTATGGCGGAAGCCAAAGGTCCTACGAGTGAAAATCCCGGTACGAGCGCAAGAAGATAACCGAGAGCTGCAATCAGAAACGTAAACCCTACACCTGCGAGCCAGCTCTTTTTGAAATTTTTGTTGTAATTCGTTTCATTATGAAGCAGTTGTACCTGAACCATCGTAACGTCCCCTTCTAAAAAAAGTTCTTTCTAAAGCTTACTTTTTCTTTTATGATAAGAAAAATAATGATTTTTAATTATAATGATAAGTTACTACTTATCGAAAGGAGAGTAGTGTGGACAGTCAACTGGAGGTATTCGTCACAGTAGCCGAACTGGAAAATTTTTCACGCGCCGCAGAACGTCTGCATATGACTCAACCGGCGGTCAGTCAGTATATAAAAGTGCTGGAAAAGTCAATGGATGCCCGGCTCTTTGACCGAAGCAACAAATATGTCCGCCTCACACAGGCAGGGAAGATAGTGTATCACCATGCGAAAGAAATTATCGGTCTTTATACGAGTATGCATGCTCTTATTGATGATTTGACTAATAAGGCAAGCGGCACGATTTCCATAGGAGCAAGCTATACTTACGGGGAGTATGTATTACCGGAAGTTCTGAAACGACTGAAAGAAGAGGCTCTGGAGATAACCCCGTCCGTAACGATCGGTAATACGAAAGAGATCTGCAAGCTGATTTCGGATTACCGGCTCGATATCGGAATTGTGGAAGGGGAGGTGAAAGATGAAAATATTACGGTGGAACCGTTTGAAACGGATGAACTCTACGTTGTTTCTTCTCCCGAGTTATTAACTTTAAGGGAAGGAAACTTTTCTCCGGAAGAGTTGGAGGGAAAGACATGGATCGTGAGAGAGGAAGGGTCGGGAACGAGGAGAATATCAGAGAAGTTTTTCAGTTCCGTTGGTATCCGGCCGGTCTCCCGTCTGGAATTCGGAAGCACACAGCTTATAAAAGAAGCGGTGGAGGCGGGGCTCGGCATTACTCTTCTATCCCGCTGGACTTTCAAAAAAGAAGTGAAAGCCGGAGACTTAGCGATTGTGAATGTGGAAGGATTACCCGTACAAAGAAAATTTTCCTTAATTTCAAGATCTCTGTTCCGCTCGAAAGCTCTCGAGATATTCGTGGAAAAAGTAAAGAGAAGCGAGAAGTGAAGCTGTCGTGAGAAGAACCCGGTCAAAATAAAAACCTTCCCCCCATCAATTACTGATGGGGGGAAGGTTTTTTCTACTATTGAATGGATTTTGCGCCGATATACTTGTTTTCCCAGTAATCGTCCTCCATATCTGAAACTTCTACTCCGTCACTGCCGGCGTGAATCATTTTATTTCCGCCGATATAGATACCACTGTGAGTGGCAACTCTGTCCACGCTGTACGTGTTTTCGAAGAATACAACGTCTCCGACGCTAGGAGAGTCGACAAAAACACCGTCGCTTGCCCACATGCCGGCGTGCGTACGGTTTACATCCGTACCCGCTTCTTCCATTACGAGGTTGATGAAACCACTGCTGCCAAGAGCTGCGCGTGTTTCTCCGCCGTACTGGTAAGGAACACCGATAAGGCTTTCCGCAGCGTTAACGATGTCCGCATTGCTGGCTGATCCGGTCGAAGCGGATGCCGTGGAAGCGGTGGAAGCAGAAGCAGCTTTTACTGCTGTTGCTCTTTCTTCCGAATCGTCTGAATCAGACTGTGTCTCTTCTGTTTCATTGTTAGAAGAAGTATCAGGAGCCGGAGCTACTGAACCGGAAGCCAGGCTCGCTTGCGTATTAGGACCTGCAATACCGTCTACTGCCAGACCTTGCTGTTTCTGGAATGCAATAACCGCATTTTTCGTGATCGGTCCGTACTTGCCGTCCACGTTATAGCCATAGTAGCCGTAAGATGCAAGTTTGGACTGTAGAGAAGAAACGGCCTGGCCGCGATCTCCTGCAGTAAGAACGTTGCTTTCTGTTATTTGAACGGATGATCCGTTATCTGTAGAAGCATTTGACTGTGCCGAAACACTGGATCCTACAAGCGGAGTCAAAGCCAAAGACGTGACAAGAGCTGTGGAAACAACGTACTTCCTAAGCGGATGTACTGGTTTGTTCATGTCTGATTCCTCCATTTGAATGTTTTTAGATGAAGCAAGATGTAGCGTATGTACAACTTCTTCAAGCCAATTAACATTGTATCAGTCTGCATACCCTTATAGGTTATGAGAAGGTTACAGTTCTATTATGATTGTTTAACAGGAAGTGACGAAGTTGTAATTTTACGTGAATGGAAAGTCGTGGGCGTTAATGCTTATATCATCTCTCCGAGCTTGTGCCGCAACCGCTCAGACCACTGTTAGTTTTATTACAACATGTTAGAAACCCGGCTGAAAAACAGCCAGGTTTTGTAAAATAAAAGTATTTTATTAATTCCCGATTCTTTTATCGGATTTTTTATCGAAGTTTGTCTTATTTTCAATGAAGAGAAATATTCATGGCTGTAACGGCAGGTTTCGTCTCCACGATGACTTCTCCGTGCCTTATGGAATATAAGACTCCTGCCTGCGTACGGATCGCTTCGTAATCAGAGAAGGCATCGAGAACGATGAGGTTCGCGTCGCTGCCTTCCTTCAGACCGTAATCGCCGAGGGCCAGAGTCCGCGCTCCGTTCACGGTAACGAGGTCAAGAGCCTTCGTAATATGATCATAATCGGTCATGTGGCAGGCGTGAAGACCGATATCAACGACAGACATAAGATCCCCGTTCCCAAGCGGATACCACGGGTCCATAATTGAATCCAGCCCGAAACATACGTTGATCCCTTCTTTCCACATCTCCTTAACTCTTGTGACCCCCCGGCGTACGGGATGACTGTCGAAACGTCCCTGAAGGTGAAGGTTCGCTTTAGGTAGAGCGATGAATTGGACGTCTGCTTTCTTCAGAGTCTGGAACAGTTTATAAGTATAGGCATCGTTGTAGGAAGCCATCGCAGCCGTATGACTGGCCGTAACTTTTCCTTGCATGCTATTCCTGATGGTCAGGGCAGCCAGCGTTTCCAGGTACCGTGCCTGTTCATCATCGATTTCATCGCAATGGATATCAACGAGCTTTCCGTATTCTTTCGCAAGAGCTATAGAAGTTTCAAGTGACCGGATACCATCTTCACGGGTCAATTCGTAATGAGGGATGCCGCCGACAACATCCGCGCCCATATCAAGTGCTTTACGTAAAAGATTTTCTCCGTTTTCTTTCGTATACATGCCTTCCTGAGGCAGAGCGACGATTTGCATATCCATCCAGTCCTTAACTTCTTCCTTAAGTTCCAGTAATGCTTTCAGGCCTGTCAGTTCGGGGTCACTTACGTCCGCATGCGTGCGCACGTGCTGAATACCGTGGCGCAATTGCATTTCAACCGCCTTTTTGGCGCGTATCTTAATATCTTCTTTCGTTTCTTTCATCAGACTGCGACGTTCGCTCCAAATTTCGATCCCCTCGAACACAGATCCTGATTCGTTCCAGCGCGGCGTTCCGGCTGTCAGTACATAATCAAGATGTATGTGAGGTTCGACATAAGGCGGAAGCACAAGCTTCCCTTCGAGGTCTATCACCTGTTCTTCTCTCGAGCCGGTCACGTTACCGGCAGGTGCGATGGTACGGATTGTACCGTCCCGGAGAGAGAGGTCCTTCAAGTCCTCCCCTTTATAAAGTTTGGCATTTTTTAATAGCATCGTTCTCCCCCTTATCCTTTATAGTTACTAGTATATGGTATCAAATACTAAGAGAAAGAGTAAGCGGAACCCTCATCTTGCTTCAAGAATCAGTAATACGCCGAGGATGAAAATGAGGGTATAGACAATAAAACTGAAACGATGAGCCGGTATCCGCTCAAACAGTCTGTTTCCTGTGAACACAGCAACTGCCTGTACAGGAAGACTCAGCAGGAAAAGCATAAACAATGGGCGGGACCACAACCCGCCGAGAGCCTGACCGATTACAATGAAGAAACCTGAAAACAGGAACTGAGCCTGAAGAGTACTTCTGAACTGCAGTGGATCCATTTTCCTCAGTGTGGCATATACAGCTACCGGGAGGCCGTTGAAGTTGTAGGCACTTCCAAGCATTCCTGATAAAAAGCCGAAAGGGAGAGCCCAGGAAGGATGCTCGAACCGGGAAGCGGAGGTCGGCAGTACTTTAAGGGAAAGTATATATACAACGAGCAAAATACCAAGAGCGAGCTTAACCGATTGGGCAGGAAGTAAAAGGATAAGGAAAATCCCCGCAGGAATGCCGGAAAGCGTCATAATTCCGAGACGGAAAAGTACAGGTTTATCGACATTCTGAAAATTCCCGGATAACGACATGGCTGCTGCAGTAAGTCCTGATAAACCTGCAAGTGAGATACTCAAAGATAGATCTATGGGCAGCAGAGCCAGAAGAGGCATGCTTACCATAGCATCGCCGAATCCGAATGTGGCGCGCATAAGAGCGCCCAGAAATAGTGCTGTAAGGATCAGAATAATAAGAGAAACCGGCATTTTCTTCCCTCCTTCTGTACAAAATGACGTTGACCTTACCGTATCACAACGGAACTTGTGTCGCCCGCGAACTGAGAAAATATGTCTGCGAGCTAAAAAACCGGCAGAATTTATATTCTGCCGGCAGTAGTCATACTATTCACAAGTTTCTTTTGTTTATTCTCTTCAACCGGGCTGCAGTACCGATTTGCGTTCCTGTCTGCTGTAAAGAGCAGCCTGGGCAGCGGCAAGGCGTGCGGCCGGGACACGGAACGGGGAACAGCTTACATAATCGAGACCTTTGTCGAAACAGAACCGGATCGCATCTTTGTCACCACCATGTTCTCCGCATATTCCTGTTTTTAACTGAGGATTCGTCTGTTTACCGAGTGACACTCCTGACTCCACCAGTTTACCTACCCCTTCCTGGTCGAGCTTCATGAACGGGTTGTCGGGGAGGGTGCCGTTTTCAATATAGTATTGCAGAAACTTCCCTTCTGCGTCATCCCTGCTGAAGCCGAACGTGGTCTGCGTTAAATCGTTCGTTCCAAATGAGAAGAAATCGGCTTCTGACGAGATTTCATCAGCAGTTAATGCAGCTCTTGGTGTCTCAATCATCGTACCGGTGAGATAATTGAGGGAAATTCCGTTCCTCCCGCCGATTTCCTTAGCCACTTTATGCACAAGTCCGCTCATTTCCCGGAGCTCTGCCACGTGACTGACAAGAGGAATCATGATTTCCGGATTTACATCGATACCTTTATTCAGCACACCTGTCATAGCTTGGAATAAGGCAGTGATCTGCATTTCATATATTTCGGGATGCACCATACCGAGGCGGCACCCCCGTAACCCAAGCATCGGGTTGGATTCCTCCAGCAGACGTACGGAGCGGAGAAGCTTTTGTTTTCTTCCAAGTTCTACGCTTTCCGGTTCTGTAAGTTCCAGTCGCGTGATATCGACAAGCAGTTCCTCGACATTAGGAAGGAACTCATGGAGCGGCGGGTCAAGCAGACGTATGGTGACCGGGCGTCCGCGAAGCGTTTCGAAAATACGTTCAAAATCCTGCTGCTGCATAGGGAGCAGTCTATTAAGAGCTTTGTTCCGTTCTTCTTCACTCTCCGCAAGAATCATTTTCTGTACGGCAGGGAGCCGTTCAGAATTCATGAACATATGTTCTGTACGACAGAGACCGACTCCTTCCGCTCCGAGTTCCACGGCTTTTCGTACGTCCTCGGGCGTGTCGGCATTCGTCCGCACGCCGAGAGTAGAAGTGTTATCTGCCCAGCCGAGAAGCTGCCGGAATACGTCAGACATCTCCGGCTCGATGGTTGCGATCTCCCCGAGATAAATATCTCCGGAAGCTCCGTCTACCGTAATAACATCTCCTTCCTCAACGATAGTATCTGCAACGGTGAATCGGCCGGATTCAAGATCGATATTTATCGACCCGCAGCCACATATGCAGGCTTTACCCATGCCGCGGGCCACAACAGCGGCATGACTGGTCATCCCACCGCGGCTGGTCACGGTAGCTTTGGCAGCTACGATACCATGAATATCTTCCGGAGTAGTTTCCGGTCTTACAAGGATGACGTTTCTCCCTTCGTTACTCAGAAGTTCGGCTCTGTCCGCATCGAAAACGACTTCTCCCGTAGCGGCGCCGGGGGAAGCAGGCAGTCCGGTGACCAGCTTCTGTGACGTATGTTCGGGATCAATGTGTTTGTGCAGCAGCTGACTGAGCTGATCAGGGTCCACGAGTAGAAGCGCTTCTTCTTCACTCACTATTCCTTCATTAACCATTTCTACTGCTATCCGAACAGCCGACTGGGCCGTTCTTTTTCCATTTCTCGTCTGCAGGAAGAAGAGTGCACCGTTTTCTATGGTAAATTCGATGTCCTGCATATTTTTGTAATGCTTCTCAAGGAGATTGCACATTTTCACCAGTTCACCGTACAAATCAGGCATTTCTCTCTTAAGTTCATTTATCGGCTGCGGGGTGCGAATTCCTGCTACTACATCCTCTCCCTGGGCGTTAATCAAATACTCTCCATACAAATCAGACTCACCGGTGGACGGGTTGCGGGTAAAAGCTACGCCGGTACCGGAATCATTTCCCATGTTTCCAAACACCATGCTTTGCACGTTCACCGCAGTCCCCAGATGACCCGGAATATTGTGCAGACGACGGTACAGAACTGCACGCTTATTATTCCATGAATCGAACACAGCGCGGATACTTAAAAAAAGCTGTTCGTAAGGATCCTGGGGAAAAGTGCGCCCTGCAGCTTCCCTGGTGATTTTTTTGTACGCTTCGATAATCTCTTTCCAGTCCCCGGCTGTCATCTGTACATCAGAGGTGTAGCCGCTGGACATGCGGTAGTTTTCAAGGTGATTCTCATACAAAGAATTATCCAGCCCGAGCACGACATCTCCAAACATCTGAATAAATCGTCTATAGGAGTCATAAGCGAATCTGGGATTATGAGTAAGGTCTGCAATTGCTTTCACTGTCTCGTCATTCATCCCGAGATTCAGAACGGTATCCATCATTCCCGGCATAGAATGAACGGCTCCGGAACGTACAGAGACGAGCAGAGGATTGTTCGTGTCTCCGAGGGATTTTCCGGTCCTTTTTTCCAGCTTTTCCATAGATCTTTTGATTTGCAACGTTGCCGCCTCCGAAAGCTGTTCGCCCGCTTCGTAGTAAGCGTTACAGGCTTCCGTGGTAACAGTGAAACCGTAGGGGACGGGCAAGCCGAGACGGGTCATTTCAGCAAGATTCGCGCCTTTTCCTCCCAGCATTTTTTTTCCGACTGCCTTCTCATGGTCGAACATAAATACAAATTTCTGTTCCATCGTCAACGATACCTCCTGATAATATGGAATTACAGATAAGCTATGCATAGTGAAAGTTTGTCGTGGTGATTATGACACACTAATAAGTATTTTTATTAAATTGTGTCATACTAATACAAATTATAGTATCACTAATTATTGCAGATTACAATATTAAAAAAACACCGGATTCCTCCCAGGATCCGGTGCGTAAACTATTTTTATACAGAAAATAATGGTGAGATATTTCTTAATTCCTATTACTGACAGGTTAGTGAAATTTTTTTCCTTTTGACAGAAGGGGGGATATTCAACAGTTCACGATATTTCGCTACCGTCCGCCTGGAAACGTGATATCCGTCCCTTACCAGCAGATGTACCAGTTTCTGATCGGAAAGAGGGCGGAGAGGGTCTTCTTTTACTATGAATTGTTGAAGGCTGCTTTTAATTGCGGCTGAGGACGAGCCCAATTTCGTCCGGGAAGGAAAAAACTCCTCCAGATAAAAAGTTCCTGAGGGCGTTTGTATCACTTTGTTGCGAACAGCTCTGCTCACCGTAGATTCATGAATGCCGAGCCGGCTGGCAACTTCTTTCCTCGTGAGCGGGGACAGGGACCTGGTGCCCTCGGAAACCATCGTTGGCTGACACCGGAAAACTTCTTCAGCGATTGCCAGTATTGTCCATTGTCTCTGTTCCACACTTTTTTTGAGCCACTGAAAGGTTCTGTATTTCTCTTTAAGAAAAGAAACGGCTTCTTTATGAGCCTTCATCATTTGTTTGTATTCCTCATTCATATTCAGTTCCGGCACGATCTGCCGGTTCAAAGAAATATGGTAGTCGTCCTCTTTCGTGATATAGATGTCGGGAATGAGAACGTCTGACCGCGCAGACCCGATCGCAAGCCCGGGTTTAGGATGAAGGGATTTCAGCCGGTCGAGACACAGGTCCAGCTGCCTCCAATCGAGGTTCAATAGAGTTTTGAGACGTGCGGGCTCTTCGGCAGCATAAGGGAGGTACCGGGAAATGAGAATGGAAAGTTCCCTGTCTTCCGGAAAAAAGCGACGCGCCTGCAGTGATAGACATTCCTGCAATGTACGAGCTCCGATACCGGCGGGTTCCAGCGTTTGCAGCAGAGTGAGGCAATTTTCGACGGACTTTCCAGTAATTTTGTATTCCACAGCAAGGTCATCTGATGATTCCTGTAGATAGCAATTGTCATCCAGATGAAAAATGAAGTGTCTTATCAGCTTTTTTTCCTTCTCGTTACAGGGGAGAAAAGGGAGCTGTTGCAGTAAATAATCGTGAAGACAAGGCTCCGGTTCGTATTTGTATAAAGGGTAATTATTCCAGTCACCGGGAGGGGAAGCGGCATAGGAAGGCTCCCGCAGATCAATCCACGGATTCTCCATGGCTTCCTGTTCAATATATTCCCTAAGATCCTGGGAGGACATTTGCAACAGGTGCAGGGACTGCTGCAATTGAGGTGTCATTTTCAGCTGATTGGTCTGTTTCATTTCTAAGAGGAGCTTCATTTGTCCTCTCTCCGTTTCTATTTCTGTACTTTTTGAAGGACGGTCGCTTATTTGAAGTCGTTTTCATTCTTTCATATAAACAGTTATTAGAAAACAGGCAAGCTCGTTTATTTACGGGTAAATTGCATGAGAAAATATTAACAGTTTATTTTAGTACCAAATGTCGTCGACAACATCCCCGTCCGGCCGATAAACGTAACACTCGGCCGTATTATGAAACGTCCGGTGCCAAAGTTTTGCAAAAAGTGTGTACAACGACATATTATTCACTTATACAGAGGATGTCCTAATAAATAAAGTTTGAGGTGAAGACAATGAGTAAAAAAGAAGTGGAAGACTACGTGCAGGAAGGTATATACGGGAGTCCGGAAACAAAACCAGGGGAACGCAGGAGATACCTCGGTACTCTTCGTGAACGAATCGTTCTTGTGTTGACGAAAAGTCAGGTGATGCAGAAAAAAGGAATAGCGGAAATTGAAAAAGAAATGCGGAGTTATGACAGGGCGACGCTACTTTTGAACGGGAAAATAAGTTACAGGTTTCGAAAACCTTATTCCCGGCTCGCCCGTAAGTACGGTGTGCATACAAAATCCGTATCGGATCAGCAGAAAGAAACGGAAATCGGAGCTGTTTTAACCGTGGATTATCCTTTGGAAAAAGAAGAGATAAAAGTGGACACTGGTACATCTGCAAAGAAAGAGAAAACAAAGCAGAAAAAAGGAATGAGAGAATTATTGAAGAAACTGTTCAAACCGGTCAAATGAAAACGCCGAGGTTATTCAACCTCGGCGTTTGTGTTGTCTTAGTCAGTAATCGTGCTGGACCAGACGACTGTGAAGCTTTCCGCAGTTTATACATTGAAGCCAGAGAGTTTCCACAACTCTATCAGTGAATTCTTTGGAAACTACTTCGACGACTTTCTGTTCGTTACTGAAACAGTTCAGACAATGATCATGGACGCGGCTGCCTATTTCATAGTTTTTCATTACATGCCTCCTCTCTAAAGGAGGGAGGCAACAGTAGGAGTTTTATCTTAAGACAAAATAAAGGAAATTTCAAACGTGCCGCAAGTAAAGCCATTAAACAAAAAGAATTGCACATTAAAAGTTGACTCGGGGAAACAAAAAAAGTAGAATAACCATATCGATGAAATTTGCCTGAGGGCAAAAATGATGAGGTGAGGAATATTTTTGAACAATTAGGTAATATAAATCCCGTGATTCTGGCTTTGCTGGGCTCTTTATTCACTTGGGGGATGACTGCTCTCGGAGCAGCCCTCGTTTTCTTAATAAAAGGATCGAGTCAAAAGTTTCTGGACAGTATGCTCGCGTTCGCAGGAGGAGTCATGATTGCAGCCAGTTACTGGTCGCTGCTCGCTCCGGCTATAGAGAGAGGGGCGGAAGGTCCGCTGCCCTCCTGGTTTCCTGCTGTCGTAGGTTTTCTTCTCGGTGGGTTTCTGCTTCTCTTTATCGATCGTGTCATACCATTTGTAGACCTCGATAAGTACATGTACGACATTAAAAATAAAAGAGCGAAGAGTCGTACGGCACTGCTAATGTTCTCGATGACCCTCCACAATATCCCGGAAGGATTAGCGGTTGGTGTGGCTTTCGGTGCTGTAGCTTCGGACGGGTCCGGTGCGGCTCTCGGTGGAGCGATAGCTCTTGCGATTGGTATCGGTATACAGAACTTCCCGGAAGGAGCGGCAGTTTCCATGCCTCTTTACCGGGAAGGTATGAAGAAAAAGAAAAGTTTCATGTTTGGACAGTTTTCCGGAATGGTAGAACCTATTTCCGCAGTAGTGGGGGCGGCTGCCGTTATAATTATAGAACCGGTCCTGCCTTACGCCTTAAGCTTTGCGGCTGGAGCCATGATTTTCGTGGTAGCTAAAGAAATTATCCCGGGCTCCCATGAAAAGGGGAATGTCAACATTGCTTCTATGAGTCTAATGTTCGGTTTCGCCCTTATGATGACGCTAGATGTTGCGCTCGGTTAAGGATTATAAAAAAAAGAGGAGATGTCTGAACACATCTCTCTTTTTTTATGCACAAATTTCATGGAGAGTCGAGAATCGAAAAGCGGGAATGCTGATTGACAGATCGAATCGTTTGCAGGATAGTGGAAGGGAGGGGATCTCCCCTCAACAACTGAATACGTCCGGTGGTCACAACATCTGTGTTAAAAGGGAAGCCCGGTAGAATCCGGCACGGTCCCGCCACTGTAAAGGGGAGCTTCGTATCAATCCACTGTCTGAAAAAGACGGGAAGGCGTACAGAGTGAGGAACCTGAGTCAGGAGACCTGCCACCGGAAAGAACATGAAATCCTACGGGAGAATAGGAGGATGTTACGTGAAATATCTTAAACCGGGACGCCGATACGGGCCTGGACCGTCGATACTTTCTTATCCGCCTTCCTGCTAGCTGACGGGAAGGTATTTTAATGGAGTCAAGGTGAAAAGAGACCTTTCCTGTGGTCGTTATCGCAGCGATAAAAGAGGAGGAAGAAACGATGGATCAGATACCTGTACGTTGTTCAAAAGTAACCCAGACAAGACTTATATTTCCCCCGGACACTAACCATCTTGGAACGATTTTCGGAGGGAAAGTCCTTGCATATATCGACGAAGTTGCTGCCCTTACCGCAATGAAACACTCCAATGCTATCGTAGTGACGGCTTCGATCGACTCCGTGAATTTCATATCTACTGCCAGAGTGGGAGAAGCTCTGACGATTGAAGCCTGTGTAACGAAGACAGGTCGGACTTCTATGGAAGTGTATGTGAAAGTATTCGCAGATGATCTGCTCAGTGGAGAGCAGAAAATGACGACCGAATCATTTCTTACAATGGTGGCAATGGACGAAGAAGGGCGCCCGAAACCAGTCCCCCACGTCATTCCGGAAACGGAAGAAGAGAAAGAACTGAACAGAACGGCTGCCGCGAGAAAGAAACAGCGGGAAGAAAAAGCTGAGCTGCGAACCTGAACCGCATGACAATACGGGACCCGCTGAGGGCCCCGTATTATTTATGAACATTATTCTTTTAAGTCTTTTTTGCAGAAGTACCAGTCTACACACTCATAGGAATCGTCGTTTTCTCTTGCGCGGGCATCTTCAACTGTTGTTGGAGGAGATGCGACAACTTTGTTTCCTTTCGTCCAGTCAGCCGGAGTGGAAACTCCGTGTTTGTCGGTAGTTCTGAGAGCCTCGACGAGCCGTACGATTTCACCCATATTCCGGCCGGTAGTGAGCGGATAATATATGAGAGAACGGATTGTTCCTTTGTCATCAATCACAAAAACGGCACGGGAAGCTTCAGTACCGCTGCTTTCCGGCATAATCATACCGAACTTGGTAGCCACCTGTTTATCAAGGTCGGCGATTACCGGGAACTCGATTTTCGTATCGAAATTTTCTTCAATATTCCGTATCCAGGCAATATGGGAAGTGATGCTGTCCACACTCAGTCCGAGGAGTTCTGTGTTCATTTCCCGCAACTGATCATAAATCCCCTGAAACGCTACGAATTCTGTCGTGCATACAGGTGTAAAATCTGCCGGATGGGAAAATAGAACGAACCATTTTCCTTCGTAATCATCGAGAGAAAGCTCTCCGTGTGTCGTCTGAGCAGTGAAGTCAGGGGCTTTTTCACCGATACGCGGCAAGCCATAGTGTTTCTGTTCTTCTGTATTATGCTGCTCTTCCATCATTCAAATCCCTCCTGTTACATATTCCGTCCGTCCTGAACGGTCCTCTGTTTTTATTTCCCGTTCAGTTTTTCATTCAACCACATAGTACGTGAGGCAATACCGCCAAACGGGGTAAGGGGGATATTTGTACCCCCTTTTCCTAAGAGAAGGTATGGTATAATGTTAAGTAAATAAATTTGGTGAAGGAAGGGTCGTTTGTGTTGAAAGACCAGCGTATTTTGGAATTAATCAAAGAAAATCCGTTCATCACCCAGCAGCAGCTATCGGAAAAATTAAATCTTTCACGCTCGGCAGTAGCCGGATACATCTCAACGCTTACAAAAAAAGGGGAGATTGTAGGAAGGGCCTATGTTCTGAAAGAGGAGTCGAAAATCTTCTGTATTGGAGGGGCGAATATCGACCGGAAGAACCGCACGCTTTCACAGGTGCAATACGGAACTTCCAACCCTGTTTCCTCTCTTCAGAGCCTTGGGGGTGTAGCCAGAAACGTGGCTGAAAACCTCGGGAAGCTGACCTGTGATGTTTCTCTTATTGCACTTACCGGAGAAGACCAGGACGGGGAATGGCTTATGAAACAAACGAAACAGCAGGGAGTGGACGTTTCGCAGTCATTTGCTCTGAATGGAGAAAAAACAGGAGCCTACACTTCTATCCTCGATTCGTCCGGAGAACTGGTGCTGGCAGTGGCAGATATGGAATTGTATGACCGCTTCACCGCCGGGCTTCTTGAAGCGAAGTGGCCGCATATTGCTTCTTCGGAAGTGATTTTTGCAGATACGAACCTGCCAGAAGCCACACTTTCCTATTTGATTCAGCGGGCAGATAAAGAAGACCGTCACCTTTGGATACATACGGTTTCTACGACGAAAATGAAGCGACTGCCGGAAGACTTAAGCGGAGTCGGTGTGTTATTCATCAACCGGGAAGAAGCAGCGGAACTTACGGGCGTGCATGGAGGAACGAAGGAAAAATGGAGGGAAGCCTGTGAGCTCATGATCAGACGTGGTGTCTCAAAGGTTGTCATCCACCTTGATACGGACGGAGTATTTGTAAGAACGGATACGGGGGAAGAAGAGTACGCGGCACCGTACCCGCATACTGTGGAAGATGGTACCGGGGTTAAGGAAGCTTTTATCAGCGGCATGCTTTTCGGCTATACCCATGAGGAATCGTTTCGCGATTCGATTCTGCTCGGAATGGCGGCGGCTGCCGAGGCGTGGCAGAGTAAAGAAACCGTCGCCGCTCTTTCCAAGGAAAAACTGTATAATCAACTGCAAAGTTAGGGGGAGAGACTTATGGAAACGTTCGAAGAATACCTGGAAACGCTCACCGTACCTGAAGCGAGGGAGCGGATAGAAGAAGTGCTCATGTGGGTTAGGGAAGAATTTCCGCAGCTTAATGGAAGAATCGCGTGGAACCAGCCTATGTTCACAGATCACGGCACATATATCATCGGATTCAGTGCGTCCAAAAAACATATGGCTGTCTCGCCGGAGAAAGAAGGCATTATCCATTTTTCGAAAGCGATAGAAGACGCAGGATATAGACATACGAAAATGCTGTTGCAGATTCCCTGGTCAAAGCCTGTAGACTATGATCTTTTAAAGCGAATGATTTCATATAACATAGCTGAAAAAAAGAACTGTACTTCCTTTTGGAGATAAACGAAAACATCTGTAACATCCATATTTTCCGAAAATTCGAGTATCATTGAGGAAATCGGTATCATTACCATTTCGTTTTGGTCAGAAAGTAACACGAAAGGTTTTGCTCCTGATAATGAAGGGATTTACACGTTGATAAGACTTCGGATTACGCGTACATTTACAATTGTGTTTCAAAAAAGGATCGTTTATTAAAGGAGCTGTAAAATGTATGTGGAAATCTTTGAGAAAGAACGTAGGAATAGTGTCTTTCCTGTCTGTGTCCCTGCTGATGTCGGGCTGTGGAAGCGACAGTGAACAAGCTTCTTCAGGCGGTGAAACAAACGTCAGTGAAGAAGTGGAACATACTATTGTCGGAATAGAACCGGGAGCAGGTGCAACGGTAGCTACCGAAGAGGCCGTGGAGACCTATGACTCCCTTAACGGTTGGGAACATGAAACAGCTTCGACAGCGGCTATGCTCACTTCTCTCGGAGATGCTATCAAAGCGGAAGAACCTGTAGTCGTGGTCGGATGGTCACCTCACTACATGTTCGCAAAATGGGATCTGAAGTACCTTGAAGATCCGGAGGGGGCTTACGGCGGGTCAGAACAGATTACTACACTGGCCCGGACAGGTTTTAAAGAAGAGTACCCGGGCGCTTACCAGATTCTTGAAAAAATAGGCTGGGATATTTCAACTCTTGAAGAACTGATGCTTAAAGCACAGGAAACTCCTATTGAGGAAGTAGCTCAGACGTGGGTTGATGAAAATCAGGATAAGGTCGATGAGTGGATCGCCGAAGCACCGGAAGGCGAAGGGAAGTCGATGGAACTTGTCATGACTCCGTGGGATTCTGAGCGACTGACAGGTAATATGACAAAACGTGTCCTTGAACAAAAGGGGTATGAAGTGACGTTGACTCCCGTAGATCCGGCTATCGTGTTTGAAGCTTTAGCTCAGGGAGATGCCGACGCTACTCTAGCTGCCTGGCTGCCCAAAACGCACGGTAGTTTCTACGAGGAACATAAAGATAACCTCGTCAAGGTAAATGAAGCCATCACAGGAGCAAAAATTGGCCTGGCGGTACCGGAGTATATGGACATCGAGTCCATTGAAGATCTGGAACTGGCTGAATAATAGTATCAAAGCGTGGAGCCTGACAAAGCTCCACGCTTTATTTTGTCTTTTTCAAAAAAAGATATGGTACCCTTAAAAGTAGAAGATTGAATAGGAGGCATCATGCGTTGGCTAAAAATAAAAAGAAGAATCGGAAGAAACCTCATAACAGACCGGCCCCTTCCGGAAAACCGCATTCATTGAAACAGGAGCAGCCTAAAACGACGGAAGTGACCTGTACAGGACTTACGGACGATGGAAAAGGGATAGCGACGTGGAAGGGAAAACGTCTCGAGATTCCGCACCTCCTTCCGGGTGAAAAAGCGGAAGTGGCCGTTCCAAAGCGAGGACCGGCTGAAGTCGTCCGGGTGACAGAAAAGAGCGAAGTGAGACAGGAGGCTCCCTGCCCTTACTTTTACGTGTGTGGCGGGTGTCAGATACAACATATGACTCCGCTTGCCCAGAATGATTTTAAACAAAGTATAGTCGACCGGCTTATGCAGCCGTTCGGGAAGCCTGAGCGGATTATGACTATGGACCACCCTTTTGATTATCGCAATAAAAATACGATGACTTTCGGTGAAAACAGGAAACGTCAGATTATTGGAGGACTGTACGCGGCCAACTCTCATGATCTGATCGAAATCGATCGTTGTCTGATCCACGATCCGAAAGCGGACGCCATCATTGCCACCATCAAGGAACTGCTGGTCTCTTTTAAACTTCGGCCCTATAATGAAGATACAAATCGGGGGTTTCTCCGTCACGTACTGATAAAAACAGGTAAAACAAGCGGAGAAGTGATGGTGGTACTCGTCACCGGCACTCCCGAATTCAAAGGGAAGAATAATTTCCTCAAAGCTCTTCGGCGTGCTCATCCGGAAATTTCAACGATTATCCAGAATATCAATACGCGCAGCGACAGCATGGTACTTGGTAAACAGGAAAAAGTTCTGTTCGGTAAAGGGTATATCACGGATACAATCGGAGGTATGGAGTTTGAAATCTCTGCAAAATCTTTTTACCAGATCAACCCGGTACAGACGGAGAAACTGTATGGAAAAGCAGTGGAACTTGCCGGTTTGACCGGGAAGGAGACAGTGATCGATGCCTACTGCGGCATCGGCACTATCGGATTGCTTGCCAGCAAACAGGCGGGTAAAGTGATCGGAGTAGAGATGAATAAAGGAGCAGTCAAAGATGCCATCCGCAACTCCAGGCACAATAAAGTGACCAACGCCCGCTTTTACGAGGGAGATGCCGGGAATTTTATGATGAAAATGGCTGCGGAAGGCAAAAAAGCGGACGTAGTTATTCTTGATCCCCCGCGAAGCGGCAGTGATGAGGCTTTTCTGTCGAGCGTCGTGAAACTCGGACCTGAGCGGGTAGTGTATGTTTCGTGTAACCCGGAAACTCAGGTGAGAGATCTTCATTATTTGAAGAAACACGGGTATAAAGTACAGGAGATCCACCCGGTGGATATGTTTCCTCAGACTTATCATGTGGAGACGGCAGTGCTGTTGGAGAAAAGTGGCCGATAAGCCCGGTATTTTACCGGTGCTTATTTTTTTCTTGCACTTTGAAACACTTCCCCTTAGAGTATATAATGTTAAAATATTATTCAGTTCAGAAAAACCGTAAAAGAAACAGGAAATATAATTCTCTAGTGCAGCATGAATAGTGCTGGAAAGAAAGGGTTCGGATATATTATGAAAGATAATTTCTGGAAGGAGTTACCAAAACCTTTTTTCGTACTTGCTCCCATGGAGGCAGTCACGGATGTCGTATTTCGGCACGTCGTCAGTGAAGCGGCCCGGCCGGATGTCTTCTTTACTGAATTCACTAATACGGACAGCTATTGTCATCCCGACGGAAAAAGCAGCGTACGCGGCCGTCTGACTTTCACCGAAGACGAACAGCCGATTGTCGCTCATATATGGGGGGACAGACCGGAACATTTTCGTGAAATGAGCATCGGTATGGCTGAAATGGGCTATAGAGGGGTGGATATCAATATGGGGTGTCCCGCCCCCAATGTAGCGACAAAAGGGAAAGGATGCGGGCTGATCAGGCGCCCGGACGTCGCAGCAGAAATCATTCAGGAAGCGAAAGCCGGAGGTTTGCCGGTCAGTGTCAAGACAAGACTCGGATATACGAGAGTGGATGAGTGGAAGACGTGGCTGAAACACCTTTTGGAACAGGATATAGCCAATCTGTCCATCCACCTCCGCACAAAAAAAGAAATGAGCAATTACGATGCCCACTGGGAACTGATTCCGGAGATTAAAGCACTGAGGGATGAAGTTGCCCCTCATACCCTGCTTACGATCAACGGAGATATTCCGGATCGGCAGAAAGGGTTGGAACTCGTAGAGAAATACGGAGTGGACGGAGTAATGATAGGCCGCGGTATTTTCCATAACCCGTTTGCTTTTGAAATGGAAAAAAAAGAGCATACGAGCGAAGAACTGCTTGATCTTCTTCATCTGCAGCTCGATCTTCATGATAAATATTCGGAAGAACTGGAGCCGCGGATATTCAAGCCGCTCCGCCGGTTCTTTAAAATATATGTCAAAGGCTTCCGTGGGGCCAGTGAGTTGAGGAACAAACTGATGAGCACGGAATCCACAGACGAAGTGCGGGAGCTCCTGGAGGAGTTTCGCTCTGAAAAAAGAGAGCAGAATACTGCCGCCTCTACATCAAAATAAAAGATTTAACATCAAGAAGCACCGGAGAGCAATCCGCAGTGCTTCTTTTTTTTACCGGTTGTGCCGGGAAATATAGAGAAGAATCTGGGAAACTGCCGCGAGCACGGGCAGTTCGAGTAAAGGTCCTGTAATCAGTGCCAGTGCGACAAGAGGTCTGTCAGGAAATGCGGTCATTGCGACAGCAAGCGCCACGGGAGAATTTCTCGCAAGTGTGGTCATGGTCAGACTCGTCCTCCACGATTCGGGGAAGTTCATGATGTTGCCGGCCCATCTCCCTATGAAAAAATTGATCAGGAAGAACAGGACAATAGGCACGAAAATAATCCATAAAACATGCAGATTCTCAAGGAGGACACGCCCTTCCGAAGCGAACATGGCGGCTATAGCCAGACTCAGAAAAACGATCGGAAGAGGGCCGGCCCCTGACTGAAGACTTTTCATCATGCGGGGAGTTTTTTTCAGCAGAAGTCTGAATAAAATCGCAATCAGAAAGGGTAAAAACAGTACCATTACCACACTTTTTATAAGAAAAGCAGGTTGAACCATCCCCCCTGTCCCGGCGAAAAGAAACAGATACACCGGAAGCAGTAACAGTTGCAACAGTAGGTTCACGGGAAGAATAGCGGTCGATAATGCTACGTCTCCCTTAGCAATACCGGTAAATACGAGATACCAGTCCGTACAGGGGGTGATCATAAGCATGATGAATCCTATATATAAAGAAAGGTGATCGGAAAGGAAAACAAAAGCCAGCCCCCAGGCCAACAGAGGTGACCATAAAAAGTTGATTACCAGGGTGGCCAGGGTAAAGGTGGTGCGGGTAAAAGCCTGCTTCACTTCACGCAGGGGAACCTGAAAGAAAGTGAGAGTCAGCATAACCATCAGCAAGGGTAAAATAGCGTGGCCGGCGATGTGTTTGACGGAACTGACCTGGCTAAAAGAGATGCCTAGCAGGGCAGCCGTTAAAATAAGAGGCGTGTATATTTTTTCGAACATAGTCATTTATATCGGACCTTTCCGAGGGAATTGTTACTGACGATGATATCACAATAAAAACAGCATAAATCTGATTAACGACCGAAATTACTAAATGTACAAAAATAAATGTTTTCTTTTACAAACAATTGTCTTTGTGTTAAACTTTTGTTTAAAGAGGAGGCGATTACATGAGTCAGTCGGCCCGGCCCATCGTTTGTGTAGGCGGCGCCAATGTTGATAAAAAACTTTATGCTAAAAATGAAATCGTTCCCGGGACTTCAAACCCTGTGTCTTCTTCGACTTCCGTTGGCGGGGTAGCCCGGAACATAGCAGAAAACCTGGGCAGAATAGGAGAGGAAGTCGTTCTTCTTACAACGAAAGGAAACGACGCAGAGTGGCTGGCCATTGATAAAGAATGCAGCCATTACGTGAACCTGGATTATGTTTTCGAAATCCCCGATGCTTCCACAGGCTCTTACACTGCCGTACTTGAATCTGACGGCAACCTTTCCTGTGCGTATGCGGACATGGACGTTTTCGATGAACTGACTAAGGAGAAGATTACCGGGGAACTTCCGGTTTTAGAAAAAGCGGCATGTATAATTGCAGACTTGAACTGTCCCGCGGAAACCGTGAAATTCTTACAATCTTTTGCCCTGGAAAACGGTATACCTTTCGTTATCATTCCCGTCTCTTCTCCGAAGATGGATCGTCTCCCTTCCGATCTTACAGGGGTGGAATGGCTGATTGTGAATCAGGACGAGACCGAAACGACTCTCGGCACGAAGATTGACACTGATGAAGATTGGGAGGAGTCCGTTTACAGATGGATGGATAAAGGTGCAGCTCATGTAATAGTAACAGGAGGAGAACGGGGAGTTATGGCAGGGGGCGAAAAAGGAGTTTATTTCTTTCCATCACTGGAAACACGAGTAACAGATGTGACAGGAGCCGGCGATTCTTTTTGTGCCGCAGTCGTTTATTCATGGCTGCAGAAGGAATCTTTCCGGAAGAGTCTCCAGGCCGGTCTTGTGAATGCCCGCAAAACGATTATGTCAAATACGACAGTGAGACAGGATTTGTCTGAAGAACAACTAAAACAGGACAGGGAGGAATTTTTTAATGGAACAGTATCTTGAATACTCGCAGGAAGTAAGAGACGCTAAAATTAACGATAAACCGATAGTAGCCCTCGAATCCACAATCATTTCCCACGGTATGCCCTACCCGCAGAACGTGGAAATGGCCAGAGAAGTTGAACAGATTGTACGTGACGAAGGAGCGGTACCGGCGACGATAGCCATTATGGACGGAAAAATCAAAATAGGTTTAAGTGATGAAGAACTGGAAAAATTCGGGAATAGTGAAGGGGTAGCCAAAGTTTCAAGGCGCGATCTTCCAAACGTCGTTGCTATGAAGAAACTGGGAGCTACGACCGTAACGACGACGATGATCTGTGCTGAAATGGCGGAAATCGAAATGTTCGTGACCGGTGGTATCGGAGGAGTACACCGCGGAGCTGAAAAGACGATGGACATTTCTGCCGACCTTGAAGAACTGGCAAAGACGAATGTAGCTGTCGTTTGCGCCGGCGCTAAATCCATACTCGATCTCGGACTGACGATGGAGTATCTGGAAACGAAAGGCGTACCTGTAATCGGTTATCAGACGGAGTATCTTCCTGCTTTCTACACAAGAACGAGTGAGTTCAAGCTGAGCTTCCGTGCCGAATCGGAAGAGGAGATAGCAGAAACTCTCAAAGCCAAGTGGGACCTTGGTCTTCAGGGCGGGGCCGTTATTGCTAACCCTATCCCTGAAGAAGACGCGATGGATGAATCATACATCAACGGAATCATTTCCCAGGCCGTCAAAGAAGCGGAAACGGATAAAATCTCCGGAAAAGACAGCACCCCTTATCTGCTTGGAAGAATCAAAGAACTTACAAACGGAAAAAGCCTGGACGCAAACATTGCCCTTGTTAAACACAACGCCCGCGTAGGCTCACGGATTGCGCTCAGTCTCGAAGGGAAAATTGAAAAAGAAGTGTAAGTGAAATCTTTACGAACAGCCCCTGAATTTCAGGGGCTGTTTTTTATGACTCTTTGATTCGGTCAATCTTAAAGCCATTCAATCAAATATATATTTGATTGAATGGTTGAATTTTGTGTCCGAAAAGAATATGGTATAATCAAATCAACTTTTGAATGAGGTGGCTGTAATGGCAGAGGAAGCTATAAAAAAAAGAACGAATGATACGTGCGAGACGTTTTGTTACGACGAAAAGCTCGTAGCAGATCTCAAACCCCGGGTGGAAAGAATCTCCGGTGTCGAGCAGATTTTCAAGGCGCTTGCCGATGAGAGACGTGTGAAAATCGTCTATGTTCTTACGCTCGAAGAAGAATTATGTGTCTGTGATGTGTCCAATATTATAGGCTGTACTACGGCGACCGCTTCTCATCATTTACGTCAGTTGAAAAAAATGAATCTGGCCAAACATAGAAAAGAAGGAAAGCTCGTATTCTACTCCCTAAGAGATGAACACGTAAGGCAATTAGTATCTATAGCGCTTGCCCATTCGGAAGAGGAGGTTCCTTCATGATTACGAAGGAAAAAGAAAAAGACGTCTGCTGTTCAGGCAAAAAGGAGGAAGTATCCGAAGGTACGGCCTGCTGTAGTGGTGGAGAAGCTTCTTCTGCAGGAACGCCGTTTGCTTCATCCGAAAAAGGTGAAACGAGAGAATTTTATATCCGCGGTATGGACTGCCCATCCTGTGCCGCAACTGTTGAAAAAAGTTTAAATAGAAATCCCGGCATACGAGCCGCCACAGTGAGTTACGGCACCGGAAAGCTTGCGGTGGGCGCATACGAGCCCGCGGTGTATAAAACAATTCCGGACGATGTTAAGAAATTGGGGTTTGAAGCAGTTCCGGCCCGGCAGGATCACGGGTACGAGACGTACCGGATAGCCGGAATGGACTGCGGTTCCTGTGCTATGACGATAGAAAAGCATATGGGCCGTCTCTCTTCGGTAGAGGACGTCCAGGTGAACTTTTCTACCGGTAACATGCAGGTCCTGCATGGGTTAACGCAGGAACAAATCTTGAAAGAAGTGAAAAAGTCCGGATTCGAAGCTTATCCGGAATCTGTTCCTGAAGAAGAAACACCCGCCTGGAAGAAAGGAAGTTTCGTAACCGTCATTTCCGGTGTCTTTCTGGCGCTCGGCTTCATTGGTTCGTTTACTGGTGTTCCGGCTATTCTGGTTACCCTGATGTATGCAATTTCTATTGCCACCGGAGGTTTCAAACCGGTAAAATCAGCTTACTACGCCGTTCGAAGCAAATCGCTCGATATGAACGTGTTAATGGCCTCCGCTGCAATCGGAGCAGCCATCATCGGCGAGTGGTTCGAAGGAGCCATGGTCGTATTCCTGTTTGCGGTCGGCAACCTTCTTCAGGACCGTTCCATGGAAAAAACGAGAGACTCTATAAGGAGTCTGATGGATTTGACGCCGGCCAAGGCTCTTGTGAAAACGGAAAACGGCTTAGAAGAGAAAAATGTTGGAGACGTGGGAGTCGGAGAGGTGCTCGTCGTCCGCCCCGGGGATAAGATACCGATTGACGGGAAAGTGATTTCGGGTACGACAAGTATTAACGAAGCTCCGATCACAGGGGAATCCATCCCTTCCGATAAAGATATAGGGGATGTCGTTTACGCAGGTACTCTTAACGGACACGGGGCTCTCGAAATCCGAGTGAGCACTTTGTCAGAAGATACGGCGATTGCAAAAATCATCCATATGGTGGAAGAAGCTCAGGAGAAAAAAGCTCCTACGGAAGCATTGATCGACCGGTTCGCGGCTGTTTACACTCCCGTTGTGTTCATTCTGGCTCTTCTCGTCATGGTAGTACCTCCTCTTACAGGTTTTGGAACCTGGGGCGAGTGGGTCTACAAAGGTCTGGCTCTATTAGTGGTAGCCTGTCCGTGTGCACTCGTCATCTCTACTCCGGTAGCGATCGTCTCGGCTATCGGAAATGCGGCAAAACAAGGAGTTCTTATTAAAGGTGGTACGTATCTTGAGAAGGCAGCAGCCGTTAAATCAATAGCATTCGATAAAACAGGAACGCTTACTGAAGGAAAGCCTAAAGTGGCAAAAACGGTTGTCTTCAGTGGAAATGAGGAAGAGCTCATTTCACAGGCTGCGACTATAGAGTCCCAGTCCTCGCACCCTATTGCAGAAGCGATTCTTACGTACGCAAAAGGCAAAGGAATTACATTGCAGGAAGGGGAAGATTTCCAGACGATGGCCGGTCAGGGAGCGAAAGGTGTCATTGAAGGCCGGGAGGTTTTCGTAGGGAAACCGAAACTTTTTGAAGATATGCATACAGACTTCCGTAATGTTCAGGATGAGATTTCCCGGCTTCAGGAAGAAGGAAATACCCTTGTCCTGGTAGGTACGCGCGAGAGTATCAGCGGAGTCATAGCCGTGAGAGATACCATACGCGAGGTTACGGTACGGGCGATAGAGCGTCTGAAGAAAAATGGCATGAAAGATATGGTGATGCTGACCGGAGATAATGAAGGTACAGCAGTGAATATCGCCGGAGAAGCCGGAGTGACCCGTCATTTTGCGGAACTTATGCCTGAAGATAAAGTGACAGCTATCCAGAAACTTCAAAATGAAGGAAAACAGGTAGCCATGGTCGGGGATGGTATCAACGACGCCCCGGCTCTTGCGACAGCTGACCTAGGAATTGCTATGGGGGGTGCCGGTACGGACACTGCCATGGAAGCGGCAGATATTGTTCTGATGGCCGACAACCTTGAAAAACTTCCTGAAACGATTAGTCTCAGTAAGAAAGCATTGAATATAATCAAACAGAATATCTGGTTCTCTCTGCTGACGAAAGCCGCAGCGCTCATCCTCATATTCCCTGGAATATTAACATTGTGGATGGCTGTGCTGAGTGATACAGGTGCGGCTCTGATTGTTATATTGAACAGTATGAGACTTCTCAGAAATAAATAAAGAGACAAGTAAAACCTCCCCGCCGCGTAGGCAGGGAGGTATTTTTTCATGGCCTCTTTAAATAGTGTTATCCCGATCTTCGTTGATGATGGAAACGAAATCTTTCAGAATCTGCGCGGTGAGCCCCCAGATCACTTTATCTTCAAAGTAGTAAAAGTTCTCTTCATAAGGAACTGTCTGCCACTCATAGGTTTTCCCATTCGCAATATCTTCGTGGGGAAAGCCCTCTCTTGGACGTACCTCTATATCTATATAGTGTACAACCGGGTCATTATTCAGGAAGTATGACAGAGGGACGGTAAACGATTCATGAACTTCGGCCGGGTTCTCGGTGAACTTTTCTTCTCTCTTGAGAAACCCTGCGTAAGCATGAATTTTTGGACCGAATGGAGAGAATAAAGTGCCGATTTTCCATATATCTGTAACTTCTTCCGGCCGGGTGCCGAGTTCTTCACACGTTTCTCTTATAGCAGTATCTTTGAGATGGCCGTCTTCCTCATCTGCCATCCCTCCGGGGAAACACACCTCTCCCGGCTGACGCCGCATATGAAAAGACCGGACTTCGAATACGACGTGAAGTTCACTTTCTTTCTCTACGAGAGGGAGGAGGACTGAGAAGTTGACAGGCCTGGCCCGTCCAATATAGTGAGGGGTGTGTCTTGTAAGCTTGTCGCGAATGGATGCTAATTTCATTTCTTTCACCTCTGATTTACAGTATACCAAATTCTTGAATTCAAGGCAGCTGAAATGTGTTAAAGTGGAATAGAAAAGGGGTGATATATATGGCAGGAAATATGAGGAAAGATATAAAAGCAGGTCAGAAAGTATCTATCGTGTTGAAAAAAGATCAGCGTTCCGGAGCACTTACCGAGGGAGTAGTGAAAGATATTCTTACAAAGTCTCCCGAGCATCCGCACGGTATCAAAGTACGTCTTGAAGATGGCCAGGTGGGTCGTGTGAAGGAGATTCACTGATGCCCTATTTTCTGTTGATCCTCGTAGTAATAATGTTTTCAGGGAATATTATAATCGGCAAAGCCATTAATGATCTTCCTCCCTACACTATAGCCTTCCTGCGTCTTGTCGTCGCTTTTATCGTTCTGTTACCTATCGGTCTGCGCTCAGCCCGTCAGTATAAAGAAACTTTTTTCACGTACAAAAAGCCTTTTCTTATTATGACTCTCACAGGTATTACTTTTTTTAATACCTTTATATATGCATCGCTCCAGTTTACGACCTCAACCAACGTCTCGGTCCTTGAAACGATTATACCTGTCGTAACAGTTATTCTGAGTGCTTACATATTGAAAGAAAAGATATACAAAATCCAGTGGCTCGGAGTATTCGTTTCACTTTTGGGGGCAATGTGGGTGGTGATGGACGGAAACATCTATCAACTAGCCGCCATAGAGTGGAATATTGGCGATGCGATCATGATCGGAGCTATTGCTACGTGGGCGATTTATTCTATTTTTGTAAAACAGTATATGCCGCTTTTTCCAAATTACGGAGCTCTTCTCGTGATGAGCGGCCTTTCAGTATTGGTACTTTTGCCTGTTGTGATACTGGAGTGGATTATCCTCGGTGTTCCTGTGTTCGATACAGGTAATATAGCTGGCATTTTCTATTTGGGTGTGTTTCCGTCGTTCCTTGCGATTTCTATGTATAATACGGCGGTCGATAAAGTGGGAGCTTCCAAATCTTCTATATTTCTGAATCTGCTGCCGGTATTTACGATGACCGGAGCGTGTGTGTGGCTAGGCGAGGATGTGACTCTCACTCAAGTTGGCGGAGCAATTACAGTCATCGCGGGTGTTATTGTTACTACGCAGGGAGACCGTCTTTCCAGACGAAGAATCTAATAGGCGGTACTTATGTCTTTAATAGCAGGAACAGACAATTGCAGAAAAAAGGTGTGAATTCAGGTTGGATTTTCTTAATAATGAGAACGTGTGTTCTCATACAGGCTCTGCTATGTTATGATATAAACAGCCCCTTTCAGAAAGGGGGTGAGGGTTATGACGGAATGGGTGTTTTTGGCCGCTGCGATCATTAATCTGTTAACGGCGCTCGTCGATTTCAGGAAAAGAGTTCGATCCAGAAAAAGGTCAAAAAAAGAAGAAGACCTCCGCTCGGACAAGCGAAAGTCTTCATAAAACCTAACCGGAAGGAGGAGGTACAACTCTTCCTTCCCCTCATAATATAATCTGTTTCCAGTATAGCGTACTTGTGAATGATTCTCAAGCAAATCAGCGTCTTTATTGCGATGGGATCTGCGGTGATTTTCCAGTACTTAACGCTCTTTTTCCTTCGGCTTAAGAACGATTTTTCCATTCTCAATGCCGATATCCAGAACGTCTTCTTCAGAGAATCCTGCTTTTTCCACAAGGTTTTTGGGAAGTTCGATACCTGCGTCTCCTTCTTGCTGAGGAAATGCTTTCCTTCTTACTGCCACTGAAAACCCCTCCCGGATATCTATTTTGGTTATTGTAACACAACAGGTCAGTGAAAAGTAGTCGTGTTTTCTGATGTTTTCTTTTCGTTGCCCGAGGGAAGTACGGGAAGAGATTGTTCAAGGAGGCAACGATTATGGTAAAAGCATTTGTGTTCGACGCGTATGGTACTCTCTTTGACGTGCATTCGGTCAAAGAGGAGTGTAATAAATGGTTCCCGGAAAAAGGGGATGCCATCAGTACAACATGGAGGGAGAAACAGCTGAATTACTTTTTCTTAAGACAGTTGATGGAACGGTACGAGCCCTTTGACCAGATAACGCGGGAATCTCTCAAATACGCCTGCAAAGCGAACGGAGCGCAGCTCACAGAAGAATCGGAACAAGCTTTAATGGAAGCATATCTGAACCTGGAGCTTTTCGAAGAAGTGGGAGAAATTCTGTCACAGCTGAACGACAAAAGGCTTGTCGTCTTTTCAAATGGCTCTCCCGGCATGATAGACCCGCTTGTGGGTCGTTCGGATATAAGCGGTAACATTGATGAGGTGTTGAGTGCGGACGGTATTAAGCAGTACAAACCGGTTCCTGCAGCTTATTATTATGCTCAGCAGGAACTCGAGCTCGAGAAGGAGGAGATTCTCTTTATGTCCTCCAACCCATGGGACATTACGGGCGCTTCAAGTTACGGGTTCCATACCGCCTGGATAAACCGGAAAGGACTTCAGAGAGAAGAATTCGACATCCAGCCTGAGGTGGAGTACGACGACCTGAAAGGGCTGCTCGAGTGGAAATAGGCTAAGATTCATAAAGTTTTGTTAGCCAGAAAGGCTTCAGCTTGCACTGCATGCACAGAGAAGGGTGTCTTCCCGTGAAGATATCCTTCTTTTTTTAATGTACTTATAGTGGAACTGATTGTTTCTCTTGTCGATCCTACCATGTGGGCCAGGTCTTTATGGGTGAGCTCAGCTTCCACTGTCTGCCATTCGCCCTGACGATGCCCGGTCTTCTCGCTTAAGATAAGAAGAAGGTAGAGGGATCTGTGCTTCACGTCGGAAAGAGCCATTTTTTCGGAGAAATTCTGAAGTTCTTTCAATCGTTCGGTTAATAGACTGATAAGCCGAAGGGCGGTAGCGGGGTTGTCTTCAAGAAATGCTTCCATATTTTCCTGCTTTACGACGCAGATATAGGAATCTGTCATTGCTTCCGCATAAGTGGCGTCGTCCGAAAGACTGAGAGAAGAAGTCTCTCCGAAAAGGTTTCAATCAACGAGCACATCTATAGTGAACTGTTTACCTTCCTCATTCACCCGGTAAAGACGAACTTGTCCCTGTTTCAGGAAATAAAGCACTTCCACAGGAGTGTCAGGCGTGTAGATTAATGTACCTTTTTTCACCGTGGTCATTTGTGTGATCATGTCTATTTCTTTTAATTTATTATCGGGCATTTCTTCGAAAAGGCTGATTTCCGAAAGTAAACGTAATTTATTCATAACAGGCTCCCTTTGTCAGCAATAGATAATACATTATTTTATCATGAATGATGCAGGAACAGATAAAGGAAGACCTTTAAGATCAGAGAACAATGGGGCAATCCCTTGATTTATAAGCGGTTATATTTTATAGTAATAAAACCAAGTAAATTAATCAGCAAAGGGTGTTTTATAAATGAACGTAAAAGTACAGCCTGTCGAAGAAGTTAAAGAACCTGTAGAAAAGGAAAAAAGAGCACTGGACAGTCCTCAAACGAATCTTATAGCCGGGGGTGCAGCAGTGGGTGCAGCTTTACTCATTTATCTCTTTGCTACTCAAGCGATTTCCCAGCCGATTCTTCTGCTTATCGGGTTGGGACTCGGCTACACACTGTTCCATGCAAGGTTCGGTTTCACTTCCGCTTTCCGTAAACTAATGGCTGTTGGAAACGGGGAAGCGCTCAGGTCCCACATGGTAATGCTTGCGGTCGCCGTTACATTATTCGCTCCTATACTCGCTTTTGGAGTATCTTTTTTCGGAGGAGAAGTATCAGGTTATGTATCTCCCGTCGGAGTGAGTCTGTTCGTTGGGGCTTTTATGTTCGGAATAGGAATGCAGCTCGGTGGCGGCTGTGCTTCGGGCACACTTTACGCTGTCGGTGGCGGCAGGTCTATTATGTTTGTCACCCTTCTGTTTTTCATTATAGGTTCCACCGTCGGAGCTTATCATCTTCCTTTCTGGACCGAAGAGATGCCTTCATTTGAACCGGTCTCCCTGGCGACTTCGACCGGACTCGGTTACGGAGGGGCGTGGGTGCTGTCTCTCGCAATATTCGGGTTAGTAGCACTGATCACTCTCTGGTTGGAGAAGAAAAAACGTCCGCCTAAACAGGCCCCTGTACCTTCAGCGGGAGGATGGAAGCGTATCCTCAGAGGGTCGTGGCCATTGTTCGCCGCTGCAATTATACTTGCGGTTCTTAACGCCCTTACGCTTATGACGCGCGGATCTCCATGGGGCGTAACCAGTGCTTTTGCCTTATGGGGGTCAAAAGCGGCTATGTTCTTCGGTATTGATGTAAGCAGTTGGGGATACTGGCAGGGGGCCAACGCCGAAGTGCTCCAGTCCTCTATATTTGCAGATTCTACTACAGTGTTGAATCTGGGGGTTATTCTCGGGGCATTTCTTGCTTCCGCTGCGGGCGGTCTGTTCCGGTTTACGCGAATTACGCTGCGGAATTTCATGGCATCAGTCATCGGTGGTCTTATGCTCGGGTACGGGGCGCGTCTTGCATTCGGATGTAATATCGGAGCTTATTTCGGCGGTATTGCGTCCTTCAGTCTGCACGGATATATATGGGGGATACTGGCACTTGCCGGTACATTCGTCGCATTATTCCTGCGCCCATTCTTCGGTCTTTCGGTACCGAAACCGAAAGATACATTCTGTTAGGATTTTGGATGAAAGGCTCTCCGGAACAATATCCGGGGAGTTTTTTTATGTATCGAAAGTTGACACCCCACCCGTTTCGGATAAAATGGAAGGGACCCCTGTCAGTAGTGGAGGCTGATTCGAGATGAACGACAGGCAAATGGATCTATTACACAAATTGTTACTTCAATCGGGTGATTTTACTTATATAAAGGCTCTGGCAGGTGAGCTTGGCTGTTCGGAGAAGACGATTCGCAATGATTTGAAAGAAGTCGGTCTGTTTCTTGAAACACATTCCCGCGCACAACTGATCAGGAAGCCGGGAGCCGGTGTCCAGGTGTCAGTCGGGGAAGAAGAAAGAGAACGTATTTTTAAGCTGTTGCACACCGGTTCCGACAAAGACACAAAACGGCGCCAGGAGATCGGTTATCGTTTGTTAGTGGAAAAGAATCCGCTGACTGTCAGCAGGTTGACCAGGGAATTTTTTGTTTCTGTGAAAGAAATCAAAAAAGACTTGTCCATTATTTCCGACTGGCTTATCTCTTATAATATTGAACTGATATCCAGGCAGCGACGTGGAGTGACTGTCACAGGGGAGGAACTCAGCAGGAGGAATGCTCTTGCCCATTTATATGAACTGAGCTCCCGGCAATCAGGCACGCCCCGCTCGCTTCTGATGTTATTCCCGGATCACGAAGTGACATACGTCAATAAGAAGATCTCTGACCTTATGGATGAGTGGAATTGGAAAATTTCTTCGGATGAACAGGAGAACCTTTTGATTCACCTTCTGATCATACTAAAAAGGGTCAGGCAGTCCTCTGCAATCCTGATGAAAAATGATGAAGTAGTCCAGGTGAGAGGGACACGGGAGTATACCATGACAGAAGAGCTGTCTGAAAGAATCAATGATCAACTGAAGGTGTCTCTTCCGGTGTCAGAGAAAGTATACTTTACTCTTCATCTACTCAGCTATTCTGCAGGAGATTCGCTTCAAAAAGATGAGCACATCGACAGTCTGGTACATGAACTTGGAGCACAGTTGACAAATCAGCTGCAGATTATGACTGTAGTGCCTTTCGACCAGGACGACATTTTGGAGGAAGGGCTTCATGTACATCTCCCTTCTGCTGTCCACCGGGTCGCCAATGGTCTGACCATCAGAAATCCGATGCTTGAGGAAATCAAAAATATGTATCCTTATATGTTCAGTATGGTTGTCATGGCGCTGGAAGAAGTGAATAAACGTCACTCCCTTTCCGTTCCGGAAGATGAAGCTGCCTATCTCGTGCTGCATTTCCAGGCTTCGTTGGAAAGACTGAACAAAAAGCGGGATGCCAGAAAAAAAGTGGTGATCGTTTGTGAACTTGGTATCGGAATGTCTCATCTTTTGCAGGCGAAACTTGAACAATCCTACCAGGATATGGAGGTCGTCGGAAGTATAGGGACGGGGGGACTGGAGGGGATGATTACTGATCATCACGTTGATTTCATTATATCTACGAGGGAACTTGAAGAGCCCCGTCTTCCGGTAGTAGTGATATCCCCTTTATTGAAGGCGGAGGATCGCAGAAAAATAGACCGGTTCCTTCACGTGAAGGAAACAGGACCGATAGATTCGCCTTCCATAAACGCCTGGCTCGAAGAAGGGGAGATAGAATTGGGGATTGACCCGGTTCATCGCTATGAGTTAATAGAAGAACTGGGCAGAAAACTGGTTCAAAAAGGGAAGGTATCGTCACAGTTTCCTGCGAAGGCGGTGATGAGGGAGAAGATGTCTGCGACAGAGATAGGGAATGGCATAGCCATCCCCCACGCCCCGCCTGAAGAAGTTTATCAATCTTCAGTTTCTCTCGCAGTTTTCAAAGAACCGGTGTTATGGAGAAAAGAGAAGGTCTCTGTCGTTTTTCTTCTGGCTATTTCCAATAAAGACCGGGAAAGTATGAAACCGCTTATGAATATGATCTCCAGGCTGGGAGCAGAAACGCATCTGCTGGAACAGCTGAAGAACGCAACAACATTCGAAATGGTAGAAGATGTATTAAAATAATCGCTTTCTTTGCCGCAGTACCGGTAAAAGAAGTGATTATTTTTTAGTTTTGCGCATTTATAATTAAGACAGAACTCGATCAGAGGAGGAAAAGATATGAAGGTACTTGCGGTCACAGCATGTCCTGTCGGGATAGCGCATACGTATATGGCAGCTGAAAATCTCCAGAAAGCCGGAGAAGAACTAGGCATAGATATCAAAGTGGAAACTCAGGGCTCCATCGGAGTGGAAAACGAATTGACGAAGAAAGATATAGCTGAAGCAGACGGTATCATCATCGCCAGTGATAAAGAAGTATCGAAAGAACGGTTTGAAGGCAAGCCGCTATTAGTGGTCGGTGTACAAAAAGGAATACGTGAGCCGAAGAATCTTATCGAACGCGTTATGGAAGGTGACGTACCCGTATACAAAGGCGCGATGCCTGATGCGGAAACAGTGAAAGCGAAAAAGAAAGATAAAGAGAACCCGGTATACAAACATCTGATGAACGGAGTATCGTACATGATTCCGTTTATCGTGGTGGGCGGACTGCTGATTGCCATCGCTTTGGCCTTCGGAGGTGACCAGACTCCGGGAGGACTGCAGGTGCCCGAGGATTCTTTCTGGAAACAGATTGAAAATATCGGAGCGGCTTCATTCAGCTTTATGGTCCCTATTCTTGCAGGCTTTATAGCTGTAAGTATTGCAGACCGTCCCGGTCTTGCACCTGGTATGATCGGAGGGTACATTGCAGCGAACGGAAGTTTTTATGGAAGTGAAGCGGGAGCAGGATTTCTCGGTGGTATCCTTGCCGGTTTCCTCGCAGGGTATGTAGCGCTCGGTATTAAAAAGATTAAAGTTCCTAAATCTGTACAGCCTGTCATGCCTATCATTTTCATCCCGATTCTTGCATCACTGGTTGTCGGGGTCCTTTTCATTCTTGTCATCGGGGCACCGGTAGCAGGCATTTTCGAAGGGCTGACCCAGTGGCTCGAAGGCATGCAGGGGGCCAGTTCCATAGTTCTCGCCCTGATTTTGGGTGCCATGATTGCCGTAGATATGGGTGGTCCTTTCAACAAAGTCGCCTTCCTTTTCGGAGCTGCAATGATCAGTGAAGGGAACTATGAAATAATGGGGCCTATCGCCGCGGCTATTGCCATCCCGCCGCTCGGTATGGGACTGGCAACATTTATGAATAAGAAAAAATATCATCAGGCTGAACGAGAGACCGGCAAGGCGTCCTTCACCATGGGTTTCTTCGGAATTACAGAAGGAGCGATACCTTTCGCAGCCCAGGATCCGCTCCGCGTCATTCCGAGTATCGTTGCCGGATCGATGACAGGTTCCGTAATAGCTATGCTTTCCGGTGTCGGAGACCGTGTGGCTCATGGAGGGCCGATCGTAGCCATACTGGGAGCCGTCAATAACGTACTGATGTTCTTTGTAGCCATTATCGCAGGTACGATAGTGACAGCCCTGCTGATAAACTTTCTGAAGAAAGATGTAGCTGTTGAAACAGATATGTCTGAAGAAGAATCTTCTGATATTACAGTAGCTGATACCGGAAGCAGAGAACAGGAAACAACAATCAGCCGGAATGAAAACAAACCGATTCATCAGCTGGAGGATATTATGACTCCCGAACTTGCAACTATTTCTCTCAAAGGAGAGAAGAAGGAATCAGTCGTGGATGAAATGATCGATATGCTTGATAAAGCCGGGTTGTTGAGTTCAAAGGCGGAATTCCGGGAAGCTATTATAGCCAGGGAAGAACAGAGCAGTACCGGTCTTGGCATGGGAATCGCCATCCCTCACGGAAAATCCGAAGCAGTAAACGAGCCGGCCGTAGTGTTTGGAAGGCAGAGTAACGGTGTCGACTGGAACAGTGCCGATGGAGAAGAAGCAAAACTTATTTTTATGATCGCCGTTCCGAAAGGTCGGGAAGGAGAAGATCACTTGAAAATACTGCAGATGTTATCCAGAAAACTGATGGATGAGAGCTACCGGGAACAGCTGTTGAAAGCCGAATCGGATAAAGAAGCTTATGAACTTCTGAGAACTATCCGGTAGCACACGACCGTCATAGTGCGACAAGACCCCCCTGTACAGGCAGAGGGGTTCTTGTTAATGATAAAATCAGTATATGGCGGAGGACTTGAGTAACTGATAACAGAATACCGGAGGAGGATGTCCGTAATGGAAACGAAAGAGTATCTGGAAGACTGGAAACGTACACTGAGAAGAGATCTGGATGATACGACCAGAGAGTTACAAACACTCAGAAAAGAATACCGGAGAGAACAGAAACTGAGGGATATACAGATAGAAAGACTGAGAAAGTGGACCGAAGAAGATATGGCAGAAGACGTAAAAACAGATTTGACGGAAAGCCTCGAACTGCTGCAGGAAATCAAAGAAGAAAAAGAAGAAAGGATTTCCTGGCTGGAAACGTCAAAAAAATCGACGGAGTTCATGATCCGTAAGATTGATGAAGAACTTGAGCTTGATTGAATGGGGGATGTAAGCTGGCTTACACCTCCGGAGTGGTCTTTTGTTCACCGGATAGAAGCTGTGATAAAGTCTGATTTATACCAGCGCACCTGGTATGACTACTAAAACAGGAGGATGATTTTTCATGGCCGAGAAGCATGAATTGGTTACGGCAATCTCAAAAGGTATGAATACGAAAGCGGAGTCGGAAGGGCATAACGTAGTTATTGATGAGCCGGCGAACATGGGGGGTACGGACGAAGGTGCCAACCCGCTTGGTACACTACTCGCTTCGCTTGCAGGGTGTGAAAACGCCATTGCCAATTTTGTCGCAAAAGAAATGGAATTCGATCTTCAGGGGATAGATTTCGAAATCGACGGAGAAATGGACCCGCGTGGTATGATGGGACAAGAAGGAATTCGTCCTTATTTCAAAAAGGTTAGCGTTCATGCTAAAGTACACACGAGTGAAACAGAAGAACGCGTAAAGGAGCTTCAGGAGAAAGTGGATCGTCGCTGTCCTGTGTTTACCACTCTGGAAGCGGCTGACGTAGAGATGATCCCTGAATGGGTGAAAGCTTGACAATAAAGATGAAGTCCGGAGATATTTTGCCTCTACGGACTTTTTTAATGTAAGATTCCTCAGGCTTTTCTGCCTTTATATCCACTTCTAAACACTTCCTGCACCCGGTGTACCGTTACGTAGGCATCGGCATCGATGTCTTCCACCAGCTTTCTCAGCTGGACGATTTCCCGCTTGTTGATGACAAGATAAAGGATATCACGGTTCTCCCGGGTATAACCCCCTTCTGCTTCCATTACGGTTACACCCCGGGACATCTGGACAAGAATTGCGTTAAGCAGTTCTATGTTTTTTTCGGAAATAATCATAACGGCACTTCTTTCTTCCGCACCTTCGATAAGCATGTCGATTATTTTAGCACCGATATATACGGAAATAAGAGTATACATAGCTCTTTCCCGGCCGATGACGAATGCGCTTCCCGCAATAACAAGAATATCAAGCCCGAGCATGGCCGATCCTACACTTGTGCCGAGCAGCTTATTCATCATATTTGCAAGAATCGTTGTGCCACCGGTCGTTCCGCCGGCCCGGAAAATCATGCCGATACCGAGACCCACGGCCAGTCCTGCAAACAGAGCCGCGAGGAGGCGGTCATCCATCGCCTCTCCCCACCCTTCAGTGATAATAAGGAATATGGAGTTCAGTATAATTGCGATAATTGTATAAATGATAGTTCTTTTCGTGAAGTATCGGTACCCTATAACGACGAGAGTAGTATTCAGTACGAAGTTCACGATACCGGGTGACCATTCGAACAGATAATAAGTAACGATGGTGATACCGAATACTCCACCTTCGGAAAGCTGGTTCGGTATGACGAAATAGTTGATGCCGATAGAAAGTATAAAACTGCCGGCGATAAGTATTAATAGATCACGTATGTTCCGTTCCACGGCGAACACCTCCTCCATGGTCAATCATATCTTATATATATCCAAATGTTAACGGAGGATTATCGTCTTCTCCTGTTGAAAGACTTCGTTTACAAACCTTTCTCTCTAATTTACACTACATTAGACGATACATATTGGAAAAAAGAGGAGGAATTGCAGTATGGCCCAATGGCAGACACCGGAAGAACTCGAACAGCTTCTTACTGAACTGGTGAGCTGGCAAAGTCGCTCCTGGACGGAAGGGGAAAGGATATTCCCCCATCATCTGATGAATAAACTGACAAACGTTCCTTACTTCCGGGAAAACAGTCAAAATCTGACGTTCTTCAAAACGCCGGACGGTCGTGAAGGGGTCAATGCTTTGTATTTATCAGGGAAATCCCGCCGTACTATCGTCCTTCTCAGCCACTTTGATACGGTGAACACGGAGGATTACGGTCACCTGGAGAATCTGGCTTTTCACCCCCAACGGCTCACGGAGACTCTTCATGATTATAAAGAGGAACTTCCGGAAGAAGCGAGGGGGGATCTTGAATCCGGAGAGTATCTGTTTGGTCGCGGAGTTATGGACATGAAGATGGGGCTCACTCTGCATATGAGTATTATTGCCAGAGCAAGCGAAGAACAATGGCCTGTGAACATTTTGCTCGTGACAGTGCCGGATGAAGAAGTAGACTCTGCAGGTATGAGAGAAGCAGTACCTGCCATCCGCGATATACAACACCGGTATGACCTCGATATAACTCTGTTTCTGAACAGCGAACCTACTTTTCAGGAGCTCGGAGACGAACATTTTTATATGTATTCGGGTTCTATCGGAAAAATCATGCCTGCAGCATTATTGTACGGAAAAGAAACGCACGTCGGGAATCCGATGAGCGGTCTGACTGCTAATTATATGGCGACGTTTTTAACACAGAAAATGGAATGGAATCCCGAATTTCGTGAAACGGAAATGGGAGAGAGCACTCCGTTACCGATATCTTTACGTCAGAAAGATCTGATGGGCACGGGATACTCGACTCAGACACCGTACCGTGCTCAGGTACTGTTCAATGCATTCCTGTTCAAACGTTCGGCGAAGGATATTTTTGAACTATTCCGGAAAACTGCCGAAGAAGCAGCGGAAGCCTGCAACAGCTCATATGAAGAAGTGTGCCGACGGGAAGACGTACAGCCGCTCGGGAAGGTGGAAGTCATGGAGTACCGGGAGCTTCTGCATTATGCCGAAAGAAAACTCGGAAAAGACATGGTCCGGATATACATTAAAGAAGTGATGGAGAAAGAAGAACAGGATGACCGGGAAGTGGCCGTGCGTATTGTAGATAAGCTTATTTTGCACTGCCAGGAACTGGGACCCGTCATAATCCTTCTTTTCGCTACTCCTTATTATCCTGCTGTCAATTCGTCAGAGGACCCGGTGGTGATGGGAGCAGTGGACGTAATTCAGCAGAAGGCAAAAGAGGCCTTTGATCTTACTGTTACTCAGGTACACTATTTTAACGGCATCTCCGACTTGAGCTATGTGAACTACAACGGGGAGACGGAAGGATGGAAAGCATTTGAACGTAACTCACCTGTGTGGGGAGAGCGTTATACCATTCCGTTTGAAGATATGGAGAAGCTGAGGGCGCCGGTAATGAATCTGGGACCTTACGGAAAAGACGCCCATAAACGCACGGAACGACTGCATAAGAAAAATGCTTTTCAAGAAATACCCGTGCTGTTAGAAACGCTTATCGATTACATCAGTGAACGCGACTGATGATACCCGGGGCCCGGGCAGTGCAATCACTTTACTCGAACTCACACATCCTGCAGGCTGCTTTTCTCTAAAAAATAGGGAATAAGTTACCATAGGAGCAAAATTCACGGTTTAAAGAGAAGATATTCGGTTATATTCAATAATATTGTCATCATAAATAGAAAAGGGGGGAGAAATCATGAGTAATAATAAATTCAGAGTCGGGCTGATCACAGCGCCGGGGTATGCCAAACGTATCAGTGAAGGTTTGAGTCACGCCCTTCCTGATCTGCTCAGTTACTACGTGGACGACCGGGTCGAATGGGAAGTGGAATATGAAACTGATGCCCTCACAGGGGCCACCGAGAATTCATCGGAGATTCTTGGCGCTACTTTCGATAAGAAAGAAGAGCATGAATGGGATTACGTTATATCCCTTACGGATTTACCTTTATTCAAAAGAAAGAAAGCGATCGTGGCGGAAGCTTATGTTGAACAGAATACTGCTCTGTTAAGTATACCGGCTCTCGGGGTCACTCCCCTTATTAAACGTATACGTGAATCGACGGTGCAGCTTATCAACGAAATGTACTACGGTACGTCCGACGAGGATAGGGAACAAGCCGAAAAACGTATTCAGCAGAAAGATCAGGAAGATTATGGGGAGCACCAGGAACTTAAAAATAAAGACGCAAAGAGACTTGTCGGAAAACGATTCCTTGACCGTCTCTCTCCCATCCAGAGGGAAACTCCGGATGAAGAAGAGTCGAACATAGATGTCCGGTTCACAGTCAGATCGAAATGGGTCGGAGCACTGAGAATACTGGCCGGAATGATTCGCGCGAACCGGCCCTGGGCGATGTTTCCTTCTTTTATGAAGTTAATTGTCGTAGCTTTTGCTACCGGAGCTTATGCCCTCGTTTTTCCGACATTGTGGATGTTGAGCAGCAATTATGGCATATGGCGCATGGTCATGGTGTCCGTCGTAGCCATTACGGCCATGGTGCTGTGGATAACGCTTGCCCACCAGTTGTGGGAGTCGAAACGTAAGGCGACCAAAAACTATTTGAGGAAGTTATACAACCTGGCTACGATTTCGACCCTGTTTTTAACAGTACTCATGTATTATGGTCTGCTATTTATACTATTTTCTATCGCAGTGGTCGTTCTGATTCCGATGGGTATGCTGGAATCCCAGGTCTCTTCTGAAGTCGGCTACGTCAACTATGTTTACATTGCGTGGACGGCTACAAGTATTGCTACGATCATCGGCGCACTCGGTTCAGCTCTTGAAAATGAAGAAGTCGTTCTTTCTGCAGCTTACGGATACCGTCAGCGTCAGCGTTATAATCAGCTGAAAAGTGCACAGGAAGAAAAGAAAGAGGCACAGGAAGAGAAGAAAGAAGCTCAAGAAGAGAAGAAAGAGGCTGCCCAAGAGAAAAAGGAAAGTCGCTCGGGAGACGGCGAGAGTTCGCAGGATGGAACAAAAGAAGCGGCAGAAGCGAAAAAAGAAGCCGCAGAAGCTAAAAAAGAGAGCCAGGAAGAAGAACAGAAAGCTGCTGAAGAGAAAAAGCAGGCAACCGAAGAGAAAAAAGAAAAGTGATAAAGAATCACAGTTGACTTCACAGTCGATTGTGATTTTTTATGACTAATTGGTCAAATTATTTTTATTGAAAAGTTTTACGGGCGGATAAATCGTTTATGGAACTTTAAAGTGTTATCTTTATCTTAAAGAAACCTGTGTTATTAAAAATTATTCTCTTTTGTGTGAACGTTTCGTGAAGTAAGAGTTATTCCTTGAAAATGACCGGACAGTCATTTATATTTTATGACTGTACAGTCATAAAACCGAGGAATAAATTATCTTCTTTTTAAATGAGAAGATTGAGAGGAGCACGTGCAATATGAAACTTTGGAACTTATCGATAAGGCGACCGAAATTTACTATCGTCATTATGCTCGTACTACTGATACTTGGGGCGGTCTCCCTGTCACGACTGCCAATCAAGCTTTTCCCTGACGTGGAGGCACCTGCAGCGGCAGTTACAGCAAGTTACCCAGGGGCAGGACCTGAGGAGGTGCTGAGTGATGTAACGAAAGAACTTGAAGGAGAACTTTCGGACACCTCGGGGCTTGAAAACTTAACGTCGCAGTCCATGGAAGGGTCTGCCATACTCATTATGGAATTTTCGTCAGGAACAAATCTTGATGATATTGAAACGGAAATCGTCTCCACCATGAATCAGGCAGATCTGCCCGAAGAAGCGGGATCTCCAACATTTCTTAAATTCGATCCGTCCGCACTTCCAAGTATGCAGCTCGCCGTATCTTCAGGAGGAGATAAAGTTATCGATTTTCAGGATTCGGCAGCCGATCTGAATCAGGAACTTTCAAGAGTAAATGGTGTCGCTGATGTTTCCGAAACAGGAACGATAACGGAGAAGTTCCAGGTAAGGCTGGACCAGCAGGCGCTACAGGATAACACGCTGAATCAGGATACTGTTGTGCAGGCTATACAATCTCAACAGGCCACAGTGCCAGGGGGCGTCATTGTAAATGAAGACAACCAGCAGACTATCTCTACAAGAGTGCTGAGTGAACTGACTTCCACCGATGAACTTCGGCAAATAACCGTAGGCCAGAACGGGGACGGTGGAAACGTAATACTTGACGACGTCGCGGATGTATCCTTGAGTCCTGAAGAACAGAATGTCATCACACGGGTTGATGAGAAACCAGCGATTCAGTTCGAAGTTACGCAGGAATCAGATGCCAACACGGCCCAGCTTTCGACTGCCGTCAACGATGAAATTGATACGCTTTTAAAAGAAGATGAATACTCCGATCTTCAGGTCGTCAGCATTTACGACGAGGGAGAGTTTGTACAGGCTTCGATCAATAGTGTAATCACCGCACTTGTAAGTGGTGGTATTCTGGCTATGCTCGTACTGTTCGCTTTTCTCCGTAACTTGAAAACGCCACTGATTATAGGTATCGCCATACCGTTTTCCATTATAGTGACGTTTGCGCTGTTTTTCTTTACGAACATCAGTCTCAACATGATGACGCTCGGGGGTCTTGCTCTCGGTATAGGTATGCTGGTCGATAATGCCATCGTCGTCGTGGAAAATATTTATCGACATCTGGCGATGGGTAAAACACCGAAGGAAGCAGCATCTGAAGGGACACGGGAAGTAGCCGGAGCTATTACTGCTTCGACATTGACTACCGTCTCCATATTCCTGCCGGTAGTGTTCATTTCAGGAATCGCCGGTGACTTGTTTGCACCGCTTTCCATAGCCGTGTCGTTCAGTCTGTTCGCTTCCCTTTTCGTCGCACTGACGGTAGTACCGATGATTGCAAGCCGTATTCTGAAAGCTCCGAGAGTTATAGAAGAAGACAAACGGAAGAACTCCCGCTTTATGAGGGGAATAGAAAAAGCCTCCCGCTGGTCTTTGAAACGAAGAGCTCTCGTTCTGCTTATCACTGCTGCAACTCTTATTGTCGGAGCGCTCGGTCTTACAACTACAGGAGTGGAATTCCTGCCTACTAACGATGAAGGCATGGCCATGATAAAAGTGGAGCATGAAGAAGGAACAAGTCTCAGCCGTACAGAAGAGACGGTTAAGAAAATCGAAGATGAACTGGCCAATGAAGGAATAGTTGCTAACTATATGAGCACGATTGGAGCAACCGCCCAGGGCGCGAGCATGGGAGGCGGTTCGGAAAGTAATATAGCTGAAATATTCGTCTCTTTGAAAGATCAGGAGAAGCGGGATAGGTCCACTGCGGAGTTCATCAGCGAATTCGAAGGAACAGCAGAAGAGACTGATGACTCCGCAGATATTAAGATGACCAATGCCGCATCTTCAGGTTTTGGAGGAGAACCGAATACGTATTCCTTTACTATTGAAGATCCGAACGTAAGCCGTTTGAAAGAAACGAGCAAGGAACTGATTAATGAATTGGAAGATGACAGCATTATCGAAGAAGTTACAAGTTCCGAAGAAGACTCCGTGACGGAACTGCAGGCTACGGTGGATAAAGAAGCAGCAAGAGAGAATGGTATGGCTCCCGCTCAGGTAGCGCAGTCCATTCGTTCCGCTACAAGTGGCACAAATGCAGGATCTATAACGACGGACTCTGATGATACGTATGAAATCAGCGTTCAATATAAAGGGGATATATTGAACAGTCGGGAGAACTTTAAAAACATTACGATCGCTGACGGCCAGGGCGGCTATGTCAAGCTTTCGGATGTGGCAAATATTGAGGAAGGCGGGGCTCCAAGCGTCATAAATCGTGCCGATCAGGTACGGAGCGCCGACTTTACGGTAAGGTTCAACCCGTCGAATGATTTGAGTGATGTCTCAGAAGTAGTCGAATCTACCATCGATGATATTGAATTGGCCGAGGAAGCTGAATTCGTTGTTGGGGGTGACCAGGAACTGGTGAACGATCTGATTGCAGATGTTACCCTGGCATTCGTACTCGGGCTGGTCTTCATCTATCTAGTGATGAGTGCTCAGTTCGAATCATTCAAGCATCCATTTATCATCATGTTTACAGTACCGCTGCTCGTTATCGGGGTTATGCTCTCTCTTACAGTAACCCAGAAACCGATCAGTGCTATGGCTCTCATAGGTGTAGTGGTGCTCGGGGGTATTGTAGTCAATAACGCAATCGTACTTGTTGATTACGTCAATCAACAGAGAGCCAGAGGAATGAATGTCATAGAATCTCTGGTCATCGGCGTAAAAGACCGGACACGTCCGATCCTGATTACCAGTATTACTACGATTCTCGGTGTCTTTCCGCTTGCTCTTGGTATAGGGGAAGGTTCGGCGACGATTCAGCCGATGGGGATCGTCATTATCGGCGGTCTTGTAAGCAGTACTCTGCTCACTCTGTTCGTCATCCCGGTCATTTATACTTTCTTTGATAAATCCACGCGTGATATGAACAAGAAGTATATGACACCGGACGGGGGAGTCGTGTACAAACGTGATCTCCTTGAAGAAAATCATCAGGAACGCAAAGAAAGCACAAATGATCATTTCCTGAATTCAGGAGAAGATAAAGAGGAAGAGGAACGTACTACTGATCAACTTCCTGTATCTGAAGAAAAGAATGACACTGAGGATAATACTTCGGAGAATGGAAAAGAGGAGAAATACTCCAAAAACGAAATTCTTGAAGCACTTGAAGAATTGATGAACAAAGATAAAAATCGCAAAGATAAATAACCGTAAGAGTCTTTTGAATCTTACTTGTACAGATGAGACCGGGTCCTGTGGCCCGGTCTCATTTTTTCTGTAGCTGAAAAAATTTGATATCTCCCTATTTCTTCCGTTCAGGGGAGCAGAGGAGAGTGGAAGAGAAGGGGAACGTTCTTTCCCTGAGGACTGGAGGAAGGTACCGTTTAAGTTTTAATAGTGACCTTCATGTCCCACAGGAATGTGTGAAGGGCTGGTAAGGACTATTCCGTATAGAAGGAATTCCTCTCTCCGAATGAAAGGGGATAGTTTTATTGACAGGGAAGTTTTGCACTTTGAAGAGAGATGCTCTAACATAGGAAGGACTATAGCAAAAAAGGGGGGGAGTCGGATGAGTAGAAAAGTGTGGATACTGGCTTTCACAACTATTCTTCTCTGGGGTTCCACGTTCGCCGCTATCCGGGCATCTTTACTCGGAGGTTACACGCCGGGACACCTTATTCTTGTCCGTTACAGTGTGGCCTCTTTTGCTTTTGTGCTCGTGGCTATGCTTCCCGGCAAAAAAATAAGGATGCCGGACAGGAAGGATATCCCTCTGCTTGCGCTGCTTGGTTTTATTGGTATAAGCGTGTATCATGCCGGTATCACTTTCGGTGAGATGACGGTATCCGCAGGCGCGGTCGGTATGATGATCGGAGCGGCACCGATTGTGACTGCAATCATAGCCGTACTTTTTCTTAAAGAGAAACTGGGAGGTATAGGCTGGACGGGAATGGGAATCGGTTTTGCGGGAATTATACTCATTACTCTCGGTACTGCGGAAGGCTTTTCTATATCTGTCGGAGCCGTTTATGTTCTTATATCCGTCATAGCCACTTCTGTGTTCTTTGCAGGACAAAAGCCGTTTTTGCGTAAGTATAAACCGGTCGAACTTGTAGCTTATTTCAGCTGGGCGGGTACTATTCCTTTCCTGATATTTTCTCCGGGAGTAGTGGATACGGTGACACAAGCAACGACAGAGGCGAACGCTTCTGCCGTTTATGCAGGAATTTTTCCTGCCGCGATTGCTTACGTCACATGGTCTACAGCCTTATCCCTCGGGGACGCCAGTAAAGTGACAAGTATGATGTATCTGGAACCCGCGGTGGCTGTAATTACAGCCTGGATATGGCTCGGGGAATGGCCGAGCGGTCTGTCACTCATAGGAGGGGCAGTGGCACTTGCCGGAGTTATCGTCGTTCAGGTACTTGGAGGCAGGAAAAAAAGGAAATTGTCACGAGCAGCATAGAGAAAGCCGGCCTTCCATTTTTCAGGAAGCGCCGGCTCTCTTTTTTATTTACTCATCCATAAGCAGAATACGGGCAGGGGAGGCATCTGTACCTTCGATCTTTAAAGGAGCGGCCATCATGAAATAGCTCCCTTCAGAAATTTCTTTTAATCGAAGACCTTCAATGATAATAATGCGATGAGTGAACAGTGTCCGGTGGGTAGGATGGTCCGGCTGACTGCGTTCAATGCCGAGACCGTCGACTCCTACACCTTTGATACCTTTTTCTGCCAGCAATTCCGCTGCTTCACCGGTAACGTAGGTGAAATCAAAATCAAAGTCGTTCCCTTCATGGTAGGAATTTTTCGTTTTGAAGAGTATAAAATCCCCTTTATTTATATCAAGCAGTTCAACGTCCGATTTATCTATGCTGTCCCCACAGTCTGAGAGGTCGAAAACTTTAACTGTTCCTACCAGATCCTCTACAGCTATCGTCTCCATCGTTTCCCCGTCGTTGATCATATGGAGCGGGGAATCGACGTGGGTTCCCGTGTGCAGATCCATATCTATCCGTGATTCCGTAACGTGACCGTTCGTGCTGGTCGTAATTTGCGGCTGTTTTTCTTCTTTATCTTTGTAGACTTTCATCCCTTCCCGGATGGTCATAGACACGTCGTATATAGCCAAATTCCTCACTCCTCTTCGTTATTCACCGGCCACCAGTGGAAGCCGTCATTTTTAAGAAGGTTATCCGCTTCTTCCGGTCCCATTGAACCGGCGGCATAATTAGGGAAGTCCGGTTCTTCTTTGGACCACCTGTTTAAAATCCGGTCCACGAATTTCCAGGAAAGGGAAACTTCGTCCCAGTGCGAGAAGTTCGTGGTGTCCCCGATCATACAGTCGTGAAGTAATTTCTCATAGGCTTCGGGGGTGTTCACACTGTTGACGGCTTCGTGTGTGTAAGACAGTTTTATAGGTTCCGAATAGGAGCTAACCCCCGGTTTTTTCGCATTCAGATACAGGGTCACCCCTTCGTTCGGCTGGATATTGATAACCAGCAGATTCGGAGATTTTTCGCTTTGTTCTTCCTGATAAAGATTCAAAGGAATATCTTCGAATTCCACGACTATTTTCGTGCACTTCTCCGCGAGGCGTTTGCCCGTTCTTATATAGAAAGGGACACCTGCCCACCTGTAATTATCGATCATGATTTTACCGGCGACGTACGTTTCAGTATCGGAATTCTGCAATTCTTCCGCTTCCTCCTGATAGCCGCGAAGTTTCCTTCCATGCATTTTGCCAGGACCATACTGCCCACGTACAAAATAGTCATCGATATTCTTCTCGTCGATAGTACGCAGGGCGCGTAAAATTTTGATTTTTTCCGAGCGTATCTCTTCAGGGTTCAGATTGATCGGAGGCTCCATCGCCAGTAGAGTAACCATCTGAAGCATATGGTTCTGGACCATATCTCTCGTAGCTCCGGACAAGTCGTAATAATTCGCCCGATCTTCCACACCAAGCGATTCACTGGATGTGATCTGTACGTTTGCGATAAACCGATTATTCCACAAATGTTCGAAAATGCCGTTGGCGAAGCGGATCACTTCTATATTTTTGACCATTTCTTTTCCGAGATAGTGATCGATCCGATATATCTGGTTCTCGTCAAAAGCCGAAGTGATCTGGTCGTTCAGCTGTTTTGCCGATTCGAAATCGTGACCGAACGGTTTTTCGATAACGAGACGTGACCAGCCCGTTTCACTTTTCAGGTTATGTTTTTTCAGGTTATTTGCAATCGTGCCGAAGAACTGCGGGGCCATCGCAAGATAAAAGATGCGATTCCCTTCCGTACGATACTCGGACTCCAGATTATTAAGCAGTGTGCCGAGATTTTCATAGGAAGACGAATCCGATACATCAAACGGATGGTAGTAAAAATGGGACACGAAGGCTTCCGCTTCTTTCCCGGAAACATCGTCTCCAAGAGAATTTCGTACGTTCGTGTGGAACAGCTCGTTGCTCCAGGAACGGCGTCCGATTCCAACTACAGCGAAGTCTTCACCAATTTTTCCATTCTGATACAGGCGGTAAATAGAAGGGAAAAGTTTCCTTTTGGCCAGGTCCCCGGTAGCTCCGAAGATTACGATAAGTGCTTTAGGTTTTTCTTGATTTTCCATATGCAGTCCCCACTCTTCTTAAGGTTGAGTTGATATGACTAATTGTATAAGGAAACATCTTTAATATCAAATGGAGGAGCCGGGGACGGTGTGGACGCAGCGGGAAAAGGGAGGAATAATTTCCAGACCCCCTCTTCTGCGGACGATGAAACGAATGTTGTGATTGCGGGCATAGGACCGCAGTTAGGAGATGAAAGCCTGATGTATAAAGTTACTTTCACAGAGAACGGAGTCAGAAAAGAACTTACATCTTCTGGACGGACGGATACGAAGAGATTCAGCACGTACGCGGAGGCGGAAATCGTGGTTTCAAGACTGGAGAAGCATTCGACTTATAATAAAGAATGGTCTATTGAAGAAATTAAGGAAGAACGGGCGATAACCGACTGAAAAAACTGAAAAAACTTAAAAAATCGGACTCCTTTTGCGATAATAGCAGAAGGAGTTTTTTTATTGAGAAATGAACGGGAGCATAGGTGAAAGATCAAAAGGGTATATTGATTATAACCCCGCAACGAAATGATAAACAGACAGACACAGGAGGTGTAACAATGGACAGGAAAGAGAAAATATTGGCGGAGCTCGAGAAGCTGGACGAAAACGAAAGGGAGGAAGTCCTTAAAATGATCCGGGAAAAATATATGCAGCCGGAGACATGGTGGGATAAAGGCGGGGGTGAAACGTACGAGGAATGGTAATATATCCGGGAAAGGGAGAGTGGGAATATGAATCAGTACATGGACAGAGCGGTTGAACTGGCTAGAAAAAACGTAGAGGAAGGAGGGCAGCCCTTCGGAGCCGTTATAGAAAGAAACGGGGAAGTGCTTGGTGAAGGAGTGAATGAGCTTCATCTCCAGAACGATGCCAGCGGACATGCCGAAATGATCGCTGTCAGAAAGGTCGAGGAGAAACTTGGCAGACTCGATCTGTCTGACTGTACGATGTATGCAAGCGGAGAGCCGTGCCCTATGTGTTACGCTATGATGAGGTATGCCGGCATACAGGATATCTATTTTGCGGAATCAAAAGAAGAAGCGGAAAAGACAGGACTTTCCAAAGGTGGCGAAATATATGAAGAACTGCAGAAGCCGGAAGAGATGAGGAAGGTCAGAATGAAACATTTACCTCTGGAGAAAGAGGGAGCGATGGCTCTTTTCCGTAGAAAAAACGGATGATCTGAAGAACTGCGCGTTTTGAGGACGGATTTCACCGGCACCCCGGCGTGTTTGGTATTCTTATGATCTGCGGCTGGCCGGGAGAAGATAAGCGAGGTTCGTGTAACCACCGGCCCGGCCTTTCGAAGAATGACCATAATTGTGATTATCTAAATTGAGAGGGGGGGACGAATTGGAAATACCTCGGGACTTTAAACAGGAGATGAAGGAACGGATACAGTACTACATATATCAAGAGCACGGAGAAGAAATCGGGGAGCTCGCTGCAGAGAACTGGCTACATTTCTTTGCCGAAGAACTGGCGGTTCCATTCTATAACCAGGGAGTAGCGGATGCATCCGAGATGATGAACCAGAAGATTATGTCGATTGAAGAAGATCTGGAAGCCCTGAAACGTCCGATTAAGGGAAAACAGTGAGAGCTTCTGATTGATTTGCGAAGCGGAGAATAAAAGAGACTGTATTGGAGAAGAAGGTGTAATAGTGAAAGAAATTCATGAATCGAAGGCTGTAACGTCAATGGTTCTCGGGCTGATTTCTCTCCCTGTGCCGCTTATAGGCTGGCTGCTCGGAATTTTTGCTGTCGCATACGCACGGCCGGCGCTGAAATCCATTTCTTATGATAATCCGAAGCGGTGGTATGCCGTAACGGGAATGGTTTGTGGCATCCTCGGGATAGTCATGGATGTAAGTATTGTGCTGATCGCACTCATCATCTTCTTTTTTTTATGACGTGAAAAAAGCAGGGGGGAAGGAACATGGAAGAAATCACATTTCGCGACGAGTTTTACTTTCCGGAAGGAAAAATTTACATGGACGGGAACTCGCTTGGACTTATGTCCGTGCGGGCCGAAAAAGCGGTGAAAGAAATAATGGACAGCTGGAAAAAGTATGGGATTGACGGTTGGACGGAAGGGGAAGACCCGTGGTTCACGCTCTCGGAAAGACTGGGGAATCGCATGGCACCACTCGTCGGAGCCTTTCCTGAAGAAGTGACGGTGACGGGATCGACGACGTCCAATCTTCATCAGCTGACAGCTACATTCTACCGTCCGGAGAGAGGACGAACGAAAATACTTGCGGATGCTCTTGCTTTTCCGACGGACATTTATGCACTTCAAAGTCAGCTTTCGCTGAAAGGGTATGATGAGTCGCACCTCGTTCTGGCAGAGAGTACGGACGGGCATACGATCGATGAGGATACCATTATTCAGGCGATGACCGGAGATATCTCGCTCGTTATTCTGCCGAGTGTGTTATACCGCAGCGGTCAGGTGCTGGACATGGAAAAGCTGACCGCTGCTGCTCACGAGCGCGGAATTACAATCGGTTTTGATTTAAGCCATTCCATTGGTGCGCTTCCTCACAGACTTTCGGAGTGGGGAGTGGACTTCGCTTTCTGGTGCAACTATAAATATGTTAATGCAGGACCGGGAAGTGTCGGCGGTTTATATATTAACAGGGAACATTTTTCAGAAACTCCAGGCCTTACGGGATGGTTCGGTTCTGATAAAAACAGTCAGTTCGATATGGAGCATACGTATGTCAAAGTGGCAGACAGCGGAGCATATCAACTCGGTACTCCGCATGTTTTAAGTGCGGCTCCGCTGCTCGGCTCCCTCGAAATGTTCGAGGAGGCGGGAATGGAAGCTCTCCGTGGCAGATCACTGAAATTGACCGGGTATCTGATGGAACAGATCGACTCCCGGCTGTCATCCTGGGATTTTGTCATCGCTAATCCGAGAGAAGAAAGCAGGAGGGGAGGTCATGTGTATCTTGAACATCCCGAAGCTGCAAGAATTACGAAAGCTCTTAAAGCAGAAGGTGTTATACCGGACTTCAGAAATCCGAACGGAATCCGTCTAGCCCCGACAGCCCTTTATAATACATTTGAAGACTGCTTTCAGACAGTGACTAAATTGAAAGAGATCATGGAAAAAGAGAAGTACAAAGCGTTCAAAAACGAACGCGATATTATCGCTTAGGAGGTGTCGACATGGGATGGATTGATATCTCACGACCATTGAACGACCGTATTTCCACCTGGCCGGAGGATACTCCGTATTCGTATCGCCGGACGGTGACTAAAAAGGAGAGTGGCTCCGTAAACATCGGAGAGATCACGATGAGTGTTCATACGGGTACGCACATTGATGCCCCCTTCCACTTCGACAATGAAGGGAAGCGGGTGAATGAGCTGGATATTAATGTTTATATCGGCAGAACGAAAGTCGTGGACTGCCGGGGCTTCGAAGCGATAGGTGCAGCAGCTTTTGAAGGTATAGATCTCGAGAATGTTGAACGGGTATTGATAAAGACGGATGCCTTTCCTGATTCCAGGATTTTTCCGGAGGAGATTCCTTATCTGAAGCCGGAAGTGGCTGAGTTCTTTAAAGAAAAAAACATTCGTCTCGTCGGGGTCGATGTTCCATCTGTCGATCCGATGGACAGTGAAACGCTCGACGCTCACCATGCTCTGTTTTCAAGCGGAGTGCATATTCTGGAGAACGCCGATCTTCGGGAGGTGGAATCTGGACTATATGATTTAAGCGCTCTTCCCCTGGCACTTGAGGAAGCGGACGGCAGCCCTGTACGGGCAGTTTTGAAATCTGTCTATGATTGAGAGGGGAATTTTCGTTTACACTTTCCAGGCATTCCCCGGGAAATGTAAGCTTTCTTACATAAGGGGCTTTCAAAGTATTCGTTCCACCGGGGATAGGGTAAAATGGAGGTAATGTGGAAAGGGTGAGAAGATGAGAATAGGGATCATTGCCATAATGATCATCCTGTCCGGGTGTTCCGGTGTTACGGATACGGAGGAGAAAGGTAGCACCATAGCGAATCGGAATTTTGAAGAAATCAAAGATGCGGCCGAAGGTACGGAGGTAAGACTGTTCATGTGGGGTGGCGATGACGGCATCAATACGTACATCGATGAATGGGTCGCCCCACGTCTTCAGGAGAAGTTCGGTATCAGTCTTACGAGAACACCGATGGCCACCGCAGATATTTTACAGAAACTGAGAACGGAACGTGAGGCTGGAAAGAAAGAAGGGACGGTGGATCTTCTGTGGCTGAACGGCGAGAATTTTCGTAACGCCAAAAATAATGAGCTGCTTTACGGAGCATTTACGGAAAAACTGCCCAATTTCAATGAATACTATGACCGGGACGAATATTCCCACGACTTCGGAACAGCTACAGAAGGGATGGAGGCCCCTTGGGGGAGAGTCCAATTCGCTCTGCAGTACGATAGTGCGAAAGTGGATGAACCGCCGAGAACCTATAAAGAGTTGAGCGAATGGGTGAAAGAAAATCCGGGAGAATTTACATACCCTCACCCTTCCGAATTCACCGGCAACGCATTTTTGAGGCAGATGATGCTTTCAGGGACCGAGAACCCCGAAGCTTTAGCGGAAGATTCTTTCAGCCCGAACGCTGCAGAGACAGCCGCAGATGGAATGTGGAAAAAGTTGAGAGAATGGGAGCCTGCTCTGTACAGGAAGGGAGAATATTACCCTGCCTCGTTAAGTGAGCTGGATCGTTTGTATAGCGAAGGGAAAGTATCTATGACGTTAGGGTACAACGAAGCGAGAAGTGAACATCTCATAAATGATGGAGTCTTCCCCGAATCCACCGATACCTACGTGATGGACTCCGGATCGCTTGGCAACACACACTTCCTCTCTATTCCTTATAACAGTACAAATGTGCCGGGAGCTGTAACGGCTATCAATTTCCTCCTCTCCCCGGAGGCGCAGCTGCAGAAAATGAAGCCTTCTTCATGGGGAGATAATACAACCATCGATACGGATAAGCTTCCCGAAGAGACGAAACAGCGATTTGAAGAACTCGACCGGGGGGAAACAGTGCCGGATGCAGAGAAACTGGAGGAAACGTATCTGCCTGAACTGGATACGGAATATGTCGAATGGATTACGGAGACGTGGGAAGATGAAGTTGTCCGCTAGAATAAAACCGTGGTTGCTGCTGACCCCTGCTCTTCTGTTTCTGCTCCTTCCATTGTACGGACTATGGTCTGCCTTCCGGTTGAGTGTTTATCCGGATGGGAAGCTGACCGGTCAAGTTTATGTCCGTCTGTTTTCACACTCCGATTTTCTTCTCTCTTTTTTTTACAGTTTATGGATAGCGGCAGCTTCGACCTTCCTCTCTCTGCTTATCGGATGGTTCTTCACGAGAGCATTCGTTCCGATGCTTGAACGTACCGGAGGCAGACTGACGGTATGGCTGCCGATGGTTTTCCCTCATTTTGTGTGGGCCTACCTGGTTCTTCTTCTTTTTCAGGAAGGGGGTCTCGTCAGCGGTTTACTGCCCGGGAACCGGGCATACGCCAATGACCCGGAAGGTGTCGGAATTATTCTTACGTATATGGGAAAGGAAATTCCGTTCGTCATTTTGATGCTGTTGCCTGTTTACCTGACCAGAAATCGTTTGTATGACGATTTAACGGAAACACTCGGCGGATGCTGGATTTCTAAAATACGCGATGCAGAGCTTCCGTTTGTCACTCCGGTTCTTATTGAAACGGGAATCATCATTTTTGCTTTCACGTTCAGTGCTTATGAAGTCCCCGCGCTTGTGGGAGCTACTTTCCCGGAGATGCTTTCTATTCTTACCTTCGACTGGTTCTACTCTGGCGACTGGAGTGAGCGGCCGCTCGCTTTTGCAGCGATGGTATTTTTGACGACAGTAATAGGGTTGATCTCCTTACTATTGTTTCATTTCATAAACAAAATGCGCCGAAATATTACTGAGGGACTGTGAAAGTATGAAGAAAATCTTATTCTGGGTCATCGCTATGTTATTTATAATTTCCCCTGTAGGGATTTTGGTTCTCCAGAGTTTTACATCACCCGGAAGCTGGACGGAATTTTCCCTGTATGGCTGGAGAGGGCTGTTTGAAACAACAAGGCTCCTGGAAGCTACAGGCACTTCTCTGACAATCGGCTTTTTCGTGACGGTAATTAATATTGCTGTAGGAATGAGCGCCGGTAAGGCACTGGCGTTATATACATTTCACGGAAAAACGGCGGTGGACACCTTGTTCGTGATGCCTCTGCTCGTACCGATCCTTGCCATCACTTTCGGGGTTCACATCGCTATGATACGGATCGGGCTGGCTGACACAGGCCTCGGAGTAATTCTCATTCACCTGGTTCCGACGGTCCCCTATAGCATCAGGATTTTCCGGAATGGCTATGTGAGTCTCGGAAGAAGGATGCAGGAACAGGCGGAAACACTCGGTGCATCTGCCGGAAGAACATTCTTCGATATTGAACTACCGCTCCTAAAACCCTCCGTGCAGAGCGTAATATTTCTCACCTTTGTCATCAGTCTGAGTCAGTATGTTATTACTTCGATTATCGGGGGCGGTACTGTGGTAACTCTTGCGATGGTTTATTTTCCTTTTCTGGATTCTGCCGATACTACGCTGATTGCGGCATTTTCTATCTGGTTCGCCGTCCTCCCCCTTCTTTTTTATATAACTGCAGGCGCAGTTTTTCGATTGTTACCGTACCGTAGAAAACCCGGGAGGAGGGAACTGTTTTGAATAAAATGATAGAAGTACGTGATGCAACGAAACATTTCGGTGTCGGAGAAGTTCTGAAAGACGTTTCGTTTTCAGTGAACGAAGGAGAGATATTCAGTGTCGTAGGACCTTCCGGAGGAGGGAAGACCACTCTACTCCGCTGTCTCGCGGGTCTGGAAACTTTTTCTGCCGGAGAGATGTCCATTGACGGAGACGATATGACTCATAAGAAAGCGAACGAACGGCCGGTCAGTCTCGTTTTTCAGGAGCCTCTTCTTTTTCCTCATATGACAATAAGGGAAAACGTAGGTTACGGACTTAAATTTCTGGATATAAGCAAAAAAGAAAAAAGTAAGCGCATCGATGATTTTCTTAGTATCGCGGGACTTCCCGAATATGAAAATAGATATCCACGTGAGCTCTCCGGAGGTCAGAAGCAGCGGGTCGCCCTGGCCAGAGGTCTTATTCTATCTCCTAAACTGCTACTTCTTGACGAACCGTTTTCGAGTCTCGATCGGAAATTGCGGGAAGAAATGAGGCGATGGGTGAGAAGGTTGTTGAAAGAAAAAAACATTACAGCCGTATTTGTCACACACGACCAGGACGAAGCGATGCAGGTAGGGGACGTCATCGGGGTTTTTCGGGAGGGGACGTTCGAACAGATCGGCTCTCCCGAAAAAGTGTATGAAAACCCGCAAACTTCTGAAGTAGCCAGATTCTTCGGTGATGCATGGGTCATTGACGAAATGAGATTCATCCCGAAGCGGAACCTCAGCATTGAGCGCATAGAAATAGAGGAGAAAGTTCAGTGGAGAGGGGTCATCGAAGGTGTACGCTTTGTAAAAGGGTACCGTTTCATGGAAGTTCTCCTCGATGATGAGGAGGAACATATTATGTTTCCTGCTCCTGAGGATTTCCATACAGGAGAGAACGTATATGTAAGTACAGACGCCTCAAATATCCGAACGTTCCAGCAGAACCGGGAGAAAAGATGAAGCGGAAATTACGCACGGCCGTTGTGGTGTTGCTTTTCGTCTGTTTATTTTTGTGGGTGAACAGTCGCTGGCAAATAGGGCCTTCGGAGATTAAGGAATTCGTTATTTCTTTTGGGTGGGCTGCTCCTTTTTTGTTCATTCTTCTTTATATTTTGACTCCCTTCGTTTTCTTTCCCGCTTCCATACTCTCGCTCAGTGCAGGGATCACTTACGGGGTATGGCCGGGTGTGCTGTTTATCTGGTTGGGGGCAACGGGAGCAGCTGCTGCCGGGTATCTTGTCGGGAAGGTCCTTGGTGAGAGACTGGCCAGTCTCAGATATATTGAATTGACGGCACGTCTTCAGATTATCGTCAGAAAACAGGGGTTTTTATTCGTGCTTGTTCTGAGACTTGTACCTTTGATAGGGTTCGGAATGCTGAGTTATCTGTCGGGGTGGTTCAACATTCGTTTTCGTTCTTATTTGAGTGCGACAATGATAGGAATCATCCCGGGGACGTTTATGTATGTTACAGTCGGCGCAAGTCTTCTGAGCGGGGATCCTGTGCTGCTGGGTATGGTAGCAGGCAGTGCTCTCATTTTAATGATCGTTATATATTTTTTAAGAAACAAAGTACGGCGCTGGGCAGGTTTGCCCGACGGGAAAGAGAGGGACGAAGATGCTTGATACTCACGCAAGGAAGTACGCAGAACCTTTCATTGAGCATTCAGCCGACTGGTTCCTGAGAAAAGGAAGAACGGCTGATCAAATAACCGTCCTTGCCTTCCTTACAGGTATAGGTGCTGCTGTCTGGTACATAGCCGGTGCCCCGTGGGCAGCAGTGCTGTTTTTATGGCTTTCGGGTTTTCTGGATGCCGTCGATGGCACAATGGCACGGCGGACATCGACTTCCCCTTTTGGAACGGTGCTGGATGTAACATTCGACCGTATTGTTGAAATAGGAATCATTCTGGCTATCGCTTATGTGCACCCGGAAGTGCTGTGGCCGCTCCTGCTTCTCAGTGTCTCCATCATTTTTTCCATGACGGTGTTTCTCACAGTCGGGACTGTGTCGGAAAAGCAGGGGATGAAGTCGTTTTATTATCAGGCAGGGGTAGCGGAGCGAACGGAAGGATTCGTGTTGTTCAGCCTTATGATTCTTCTGCCGCAGTGGATTTTATTTATTACACTTCTCTACTTTGCAGTGGAGACCTTTACTGGAATGCAGCGTCTCTTCGAAGCAAAAAGAATATTGCGGTAGCAGAAAAATTTAAAGGAAGGAGGGGATATCTATGTATGACATTATAATTATCGGTGGTGGCGCAGGCGGTCTTACTGTGGCCTCAGGAGCAGCCTCTCTTGGTGCAAAAACGGCTCTTATCGAGAAAAGAGAATCACTCGGCGGTGACTGTCTGCACTATGGCTGTGTGCCCTCCAAAGCTCTGATAGAAGCGGCGAACGAAATTCATATAGCACGTAATAGTTCCTATGCGGGAATTGATGCTTCGGGAGAGGTGGATCTTGGAAAAATAATGGAGAGAGTGAATCGCTCTGTGGAGACGATTCAGGAATCGGACAGCAAAGAACGGTTCGAGACGATGGGGGTGGATGTTTACAAAGGAGCACCCGAATTCCTCGGAGACAGGAAACTAAAAGTGGAGGGTGATATCCTGGAAACGAAAAAAATCGTTATTGCTACAGGTTCCTCAGTCAACAAACCTCCTATAGAAGGCCTGGACGCCGCAGATTACTGGACGAATGAAACAGTATTCCAGCAGACCGAACTACCTCGTTCCCTGACTTTCATAGGTGCCGGTCCCGTCGGTCTTGAAATCGCTCAGGCTTTTGCACGTCTCGGTTGTGACGTTACTGTGCTGGAAGGTGGAAACACCATTTTGAAAAAGGAGGATCCTTCCATAAGAGATAAAGCTATGGAGATTCTTTCCCGGGAAATAACGTTTATTACGGAAGCGCGTGTAGAAAAGGTGAGCGACGGCGGAAAGAAAGTCTATTACACGAAAAACGGAAAAGAACAGTCACTGGAGACAGATAAACTCTTCCTCGCTGCAGGCAGAAAGCCGAATACGGAAGGGATGAATTTGACGGAGACCGGAGTGGTTCTCGACGATAAGGGGTTTGTTCACGTGGATGACACGATGAGGACCGCGAACCCCCACGTGTTTGCTATCGGTGATGTAACCGGCCATATGCCTTTTACACACGTAGCCGGCGAACATGGAAAGCTGGTGGTGCAGAATGCTTTTTATTCTTTGAAAAGGAAAATGTCTTACGAAACGATTCCCTGGAATACGTACACGACCCCGGAAATTTTCCATCTGGGTAAAACCAGGGAAGAAGTGGAGGAAGCATATGTATACGAAACCCGTCTCAATGAAGTGGACCGGTTTGTAGCGGAGCATGCGACCGAAGGGTTCGTAAAAATTATAACTGATCGGAAGGGGAAAATTATCGGAGCCCACGCCATCGGTAAGGGAGCCGGAGACTGGATGCAGCCGGTCGTCGCCGTCATGAACAGAGGGGGACACATCAAAGAGCTCTCCGACATGGTTTACCCGTATCCGAACCACCCGGCCGCTCTGGAGGCCGTCTCTGGTCAATACTGGAGACTAAAGTTATTTTCGGGCATAGCCCCCGTACTGTCCCGCAGGTATCTGAAGTGGTTCCTATGAAGAAGCTGCTGCTTATCGGAGGAGGCCACGCCCACGTATATATTCTAAAGGCACTTCAAAAAGAGAACCCCGGTTTCGAGGTGACGATGATTTCCCCTTCCGAGCATCAATACTACTCGGGAATGTTTTCCGGTTATACGGAAGGGATCTATCCAGCTTCAGAAATCACAATCAACCTCGAGGAATTATCTATCAAAGCCGGTGCTTCCTTTATAAAAGGAAAGGTAGCAGAGGTGGATCCTGTGAAAAAGGAAGTCGTCCTCGACGAGTGCGGCTATCCATTTGATCTCATTTCTTTCGATGTCGGTTCCCGGGTAAAACAGATACCGGAACCTACAGAAAAAGTGTATTCGGTAAAACCGAACTACGTGTTTACTGAAAATATTGATGAACTGAAGGGTTCTCCTGCACCTGTAGTGGTCGGGGGAGGCGCAGCAGGGGTGGAGCTCGCACTCTCCATGCTCGCATGGAGAAAAAATCATCAGCCACATCAGCGGGTCACACTTATCGACTCCGGAAATCTGCTGGAGGAATTCGGTTCGAAAACGTCCCGGCGGACAGAAAAGCTGGCCCGGAGAAAAGGGCTTTCCATCATTACGGGGGAGCGTGTGGAAGGAATAGAAAGAGAGTTTCTCCGGACGGACAGCGGACGTCACGTCCATCATTCGGGTGTGCTGTGGCTTTCAGGGGCAGAAGCACCTCCTTTGTTTGAACAATCGAATTTGAAGGTGGACGCGAAAGGATTTCTCTTCGTGGATAAATATTTAAAAAACCCCGAATACCCTTACATTTACGGAGCCGGGGACTGCGTTACTATAGAAGAGGAAGAAGTTCCGAAAAACGGGGTGTTTGCGATAAAAGAAGCTCCTGTATTGTGGGAGAACCTCAAGCGTCATGCCGGAAACGAAGAACTTCTTGCTTTTCGACCGCCGAAAAAGTACATGGCAATCCTGTCTACTGGAAATCGTCAGGGTCTGCTGACCTATGGCAATGTGATGATACACGGGAAGTGGTGCTTTACACTGAAACATTTCATTGATTCCCGATTTATGAAAAAATACAACATGTAAAAACTCTGCTCCACTTATAACCAAAGTGGAGCAGAGTTTTTTAGTCAGGTCTGATTTTCCCGACTTAGTATTGTATATTTTCTATGGTTGATACAAGTAAGGTGAGAATCCACATCTCTGTCAGGTAGTTCCTCCATGATACTGAGGTCGACGACGACAGAATTTGTACATCCGGAAGGGATTACTTTACCCTTCCAGGTTTCATTGCCCCGTTCAAATGCGACAATATCCCCTGGAACGGCTTTATCTATTTCTTCTATTGGTAAATCCTGTTTCTGCACAAATGTCCCCCTGCCTTCCTACATATGATTACAGTCAGTATACCACGGATTTTGGAATATTAAACGTCAGCGGGTGCCATAAAAGGCGAGGGCAAGCCTGTTTTCAATGAGAGACCAGGCTTCTTCGGCCTTTTGTTCCGGACCGAGATGCGTAAAAGCATGATAGCAATCTTCGAACTCATGCAGATTTACCATAACCCCGGCCTGAGATAAATTGGTGGCGTATCTTTTTCCTTCAGGGTTGAAAGCATCATATTCAGGAATAAGAATAAGCGCCGGAGGGAGGCCTTCAAGATTACGGGCGTACACGGGTGAAGCGAGAGGGTTTCCCATTTCTCCGGGATCCGGAATGTAGGATTCGTTCAGAAAATGAGCAGCCTGCGGAAATTTGGCGCGGTTCTTGTCCGGTTCCGGTTTATCCGCATGGGACGTGACGAAATCGAGCATCGGATAGGCGAGCATCTGCAGCACCGGTTGTTCCTCTTCCTTTTCTTTCAGATAGAGGCATAGAGCTGCTGCGAGGTTACCGCCCGAACTCTGTCCTCCTACCGCAAATCGATCGGCATCCAGAAACAAGGAAGGGGCATATCTCTTTAGCCAGTGCCAGATCTCATAAATTTGTTCGAGTGGTAATGGAAAAGGGTGTTCCGGAGCTTTCGGATAGTTGATGTTCACGACAGCACAGTGGGAATGGTTGGCTATATGCCGGCAATAGGCGTCATCCATGTCTTTGTCGCTCATGATGAATGCACCGCCGTGCAGGTTTATGTACACGGGAAGCGGGTCGTATTCGTGTATGGCCGGATAGTAGATAGAAATCTCCGAGGCTGTTATTTCAGTATCGATGAGAAAATCTTTACGATCACCGACTTCTTCGTAGGGTACCATCGTCTGTTTTCTTTCTTTGTTCGGAAAAAGTCGCATAGTCTTAGCTACGGCTTTCTTCATCATCTTCATCCCGCCTTTTTTGTCTGTATTCTTTTTACCTTACCCTGATTTCTTCAGTCGTAAGCATATATACACCAATTTAAGGGAAGGAGAAAGATAGATTGCATTGAGACAGGAGGGTGTTTATGTTTTGGATGATTGCAGCAATGCTCACGACAGCGGGACTGTTCAGACACCGGGTCTCTTTTCCTGAACGTCAGAAACAGGGGGAGAAGAATTTCACTGTCATAATCCCTGCCCGGGATGAGGAACATAACCTTAAGAGATTATTACCTACTCTGCCGGACCAGGGAGAAGTGATAGTGGTTGATGACGGGTCGACTGATAATACGTCAACGATAGCCGAACAGTCGGGTGCGAAGGTTATCCGCGCTCCTGAACTCCCGGAAGGCTGGATGGGTAAATCATGGGCCTGTCACAATGGTGCAAAGGAAGCTTCAGGTGACATGCTGGTCTTTCTTGATGCTGATACGTGGCTGGAAAAGGGGGGGATGGAAAAAATCACAGGATTTGTGGAAGAGAAGCAGGCGTTGCTTACCGTCCACCCCTATCATGTGATGGAGTCCTTCCCTGAGAAACTATCGGCCGTTTTTCATTCCGTAGTATACGCTTCTACAGGAATCACGAAGATCGGTCGCAGAAAGACAGGAGTACAGGGCGGGTTCGGCCCCTGCCTGGCGCTCCCGACTGCCATGTATCATCAGGTGGGAGGACATAGGACAATAAAAGGAGAGGTTACCGAGCATCTAGCTTTCTCACGCAGAGCTAAGACGCTGGGAGCCCCGGTTTACGCTTATAGCGGAAAAGGGGTTCTGTCGATGCGTATGTATCAGGCAGATATGAAAGAAGTAGCAGCCGGATGGTCCAAAAGCTTCGCTTCAGGAGCTGCTTCCGCTTCTTTACGGATGACAGTGTGGAACGCTGCGTGGATTTCTTCTGTCGTTTCTTTCCTTACAAGAATGAAAAAAACAGGACGTTCTTCTGTAATCGGTTATTCCTTTGTGACGGGATGGATGTACCGTTTTTGGAGGGATATTGGGAACTTCCGTTTTTGGGATGCTCTGATTTTTCCGATTCATTTCCTGTTTTTCATCAGTCTGTTTGTCTACTCGGTCATACGCACGTTTTTCCTTCGCAGTTCCACCTGGAAAGGAAGAGTAATAAATTGAAGCAGAAATAGATGTTGAAACTTTTTAAGTTACTCTTCGTATCTATATCTTAAAGTGGGAAAGAGGGAGTTCATATGACAAATAAAGACGGCCCTGTTGAGAAGATGAGAAAGTTCATTCGTGCTTCCGGCCGTTTCTTCACCGAGCTCGTGTTGTGGGTTCCAGAGCTGATTCTCGTCTTTATCCGGGGGATGGTACTAACAGGGAAATGGCTGATTCAAGGGGTCCGGTACTTATTGGAAGCATTATAAAAAGGTGCGTCTCGAACCGGGAAATGAAGGAGGAAAAAATTATGGAAGGAAAGAAGTTTTATATGTGGATTGGAGTGATCGCCTACATATCCTGGCCACTCTATTTTCTGATGAATCAGTCAGGGCACTATAATCGTGCAGATGTTGTTGAAGCTATGGGTCTTGCGACGTCTATGCTTCTGGTCTATGCAGTGACATTATTCGTATACTTCAGGAAAACGTAGCTTTATTTAACAGGCAGTGGGAAGGAACTGACTATTCCTTGGCACTGCCTGTTTTTTTGTTTGAACAGTGATCGGGACAGAAGAAATAAAGGGAATCGGGAAGAAAAATGTCGGCTTCCGTGATAAAATGAAGGACAGATAGATATGTTGGGAATACTATAGACGACAGAAGCCGGAAAGTGCTTCTGCCGGCTCCTCTGTACTATGCAAGTACGGAAAAAGACTCTCATGGAAAGAAGGAAATATATACGTGAGTAAAAAAGAGAAAAAGCATTTATCATTCCGTCTGAACATTATATTTCTAGTTGTCTTTATACTGTTTGCCGTTCTCATCCTGCAGCTCGGTGTTATACAGATTCTCAGTGGGGAGTCGGCACAGGATCAGATCGATCGCACGGAAAACGTAACCACCAATACCCCGGTGCCACGAGGGGAGATGTACGACAGAAACGGGGAAATTGTAGTCGAGAACGATTCCAAATATTCGATTACATATACTCCGCCAAAAGGGGTTCAGGGAGAGGACAAACTGAAACTGGCAAAAAAATTAAGCGAATATATCGAGCTTGATACTAAAGGAATTCGTCTCAGAGATAAAAAAGAATATTTTTTTCTGAAAAATCCGGACGTGGTTAAAGAGCGGATAGAGGACAAGGATATGGAAAATCTCGACTCGGGTGAGGTATATCAGGCTCAGCTGGCAGCCGTCACGGAAGAGGATGTGGATGGTTATAAGGGGGAAACCCTGCAGGTGATAGCCATCAATAAAGAACTGAATAAAGCGTATGCCCTCGCACCACATGTCGTGAAAGATGAAAACATATCAGAAAAAGAATACTCCCGGGTGGCAGAGCATCTCCCGTCACTCCCGGGTATCAACGTAGCTTCGGACTGGGAACGCCGTTACCCGAACGGGGAAGTGTTCAAAAGCTACCTTGGAAACATTTCCACCCGTGAACAGGGTGTCCCCCGCGAAAAACTGGAAAAATTCCTCGCTCTCGGATACAGCCGTAATGACCGCGTAGGTACAAGGGGACTTGAACAGCAGTATGAAGAAGTACTGCGGGGAGTGAAAGAAAAAGTAAGACATACGACGGACCGGAATAATAATGTCGTAGATACCGAAGTGATCCGCGAAGGAAAGAGCGGGAAAGATCTTGTGCTTTCTATCGATATGGAATACCAGAAGCGTGTAAATGAAATCGTGAAAGAAGAGCTTGCGAAAGCTGTACCAGGTAATTCTTATCTGGAAAATGCCGTAGCTGTAGTATCGAAACCGGACACAGGGGAGATTTTAGCGGTTTCGGGCCAGTCCGTTAACAAAAACCCTTCCGGAGACGAAGAGAAATTCACGGATTCTTCCCATCAGGGCGTCTATAATGCTTATCTTCCCGGTTCAGTAGTGAAGGGAGCCACAGTGCTCACAGGTCTCGAAGAAGGCGTCATCGATCCGGGCACGACGATCCGGGACCGGCCGCTCGAATTCCCTGATTCCGAAGATATGGGCTCGTACTCAAAACTCGGTAACGTGAATGATCTTGAGGCTCTGCAGCGTTCATCCAACGTTTATATGTATAACATCGCTATGCGCCTTGGAGACTATTACTATAAGCCGAACCAGCCGTTAAGGATGGATGAGGAGAAAGCGAACCGGCTGATCCGATACAATTTCCATCAGTTCGGACTCGGTGTTCCTACCGGCATAGATTTTCCTTATGAAGCGACGGGTCTTGAAGGCAGCGATCCTACAGGGTCGGATGTAATGCGTTCAGCGATCGGACAGTACAGCAGTTATACTGCGATGCAGTTGAATCAGTATGTCTCTACAATAGCTAACGGAGGATACCGCATGCAGCCGCGTTTCGTCACTTCCATCCACGAACCGGCAAGCTCCGGTAAAGAACTCGGGGATATCTACAAAGATTTCTCGCCAAATGTAAAAAACAGTCTCCACATGGATGAGGAGTACATTGAAAGAGTCCAGAAAGGGTTCAAAATGGTTACGCAGACTCCCGGAGGTACCGCTTCGAGCGTTTTTAACAGCGACCGTTACAGACAGTATGACATCTCCGGTAAGACGGGTACCGCGGAGACAGACAAATACCTGGAAAAGTCCTCCGGGGACGGCACCCGCCGGGTGGAGCTTACGAACAAAGCATTCGTAGGATACGCTCCCTCCGAGAATCCGGAAATCGCTTTTTCGGTCATCGTACCTAATCTTGATTCCGGGGCAGATGTATCCCCAAACTATCACATCGGTGCCCGCGTGGCCGAAGCGTATTTTCAGCTCAAGGAGGAACGGGCCGAGAAGAAAGAAAAGAAGGAGAAAGAACAGAAAGAAGAGTCCAATGATAATATTGAGAACGAATGAACTATCTCAGGCAACTGTGTCGACACGAAGAAAAACCGGACCTCCAGTCCGGTTTTTTATTTTTAGCGGTGAGCAGGAAGAATTACGTTCCGTTCTACCCGTATCTTTTTTTCCTTCCTTTCAGAGAAGTCGAATCAGATTGAAGGTAAGGAAAGAGTCGAAAAAACTCCCCGCTCAAACTATGCGGGGAGTTCTTATATCTTTCTCCTTCTTATGAGTAACCAGCCTATGCTTATTGCTGCAGAAACGATGGAAAGGATAATCAGCAGATTGAAGTAAGGGGGGCGATAAGTGAATTCAACCATCTCATCTCCCGGTTTGACAGCAGTCCCGGTCATGGCGTAATTGGCCTGGACGGTTTCTCTTTTTTCTCCGTCCACTTTTACGGCCCACCCTTCCTCGTAAGGGACGGGGATGGAAAGATAGCCTTTTTCGTCCACGTCCAGGGAGTCTATAGTAATATGGTTATCATCTATTTCGACATTCCCGACCTTCTCTTTTTCTGCAGCTTTTTCCAGTTTCTGATAATCTTCAGCGTATACTCCTATATCTTTAAGAGTATATTCTCCTTTGCGCATGCGGATCGATATTTCTTTTTCTTTCGGCACACGGATGGTGATATCGTTCACGCCCGTTTTGTAGATGGAATCCTCCGATTTGCGAGAGGTCCGGAAGTCGTTCACATAAAGGGCGAACCACGGCGCTTCTTCATCGTTGTTAAGAAGATAAAAAGAAACGTAAACGTCTTCTGCATCGGAATTCATGACGGAATCCGGTAGAGTTAAATCGATACCGCCTTCTTTTTCCTTAACGTGGAGTGTGTCGTTGCTGTAAGTGGCCCCGGAGGCGGTGATTTCCGTACTCTCGATATAATTGTTACGGACAGGAGGGGAGGAGGCAGTGCTGTCTGCTCCCTCTATTACCATGCCATCGATCATCGCTGCTTCACGCGCAAGAGGGTGACTTTCCTCGAGATCCTCTTCACTGTAAATAGTACCGGAGGTCTGTACGAATGGAAGGCTGTTCGTGTTTTTGTAAATAATGTAGTTGTCGCTCTCGGAAACAGGCTTGAATCCATAAGGAACGTTTTTTACACTATCTTTTTCGTACATAAAATAGTCACCCTGCCACAGACTGTGCAGGTTCGCCCGGTCCCCGAAGCCGGCATAGCGGCTCACGCTTTCTTTTTTCATATCAATTTCCAAATCATGATAATAGTAATTCAGTAAATTCCCGTTCAAAATGCTTGAATATGCACTCGTCCCGTAAAAATCCTGGATAAGCGGTGTGTTGTACCTGCCGTCTGCCATCCAGCTTATTCGGGAGAAACCGGCGTCTTTCATCGTCCGTTCAATCAATTCCCGCTGTTCTTTCCCTCTGTAGTCTTCGCTCGTAATATAATCTTTTGAGCTCTTGTACACTTCTCCGCCTGTGTATAGTTTGTCCCATTGATACATATTCATGGAAAGAAGCTGAAATGTAATCGTACCGATAATGAGAAAAAAGAACCCTTTTTTTCCATATCGGGTCGTTGCGAGAGCTGCAAGTACAGTAAACCCTGCCCACGTCAGGAAAAGAAGCGCCCATTCATCCGACCAGGCAAGCCCGTGATCCGTTAGGAGGAAGAGCACGTATAATACAACTGTAAATGCTCCACCTGTAAGAAGTTTCTTACCTTTGATGTGCCGTAGTTCGGGTAGGCCGCTGGCTATCGCCCCGCCGATTGCAAATGCGGCCAGATATTCATAGCGGTGCTGCGGAGCAGAGAGGCCGTTGAAGAAGCTGGCTGCATACGGAATGTAGTGAAGGACAATTATAATGAGACCCAATACCGCAAAGAACCGGAAATTTTTATTTTTATAAAGGGGCCTTAATACGAGCATTAGAACAAATAACGCAGGCACCATTAAATACAGGCTGTCATACAGAATGTTCGTAGTACTCTCAATCAGCGGTATTTCATCGGTATAGGGAGGACGCACGTTCTGAAGAAAACTCCTCACTGCCGGAACGAAACCTGCAGCGCCTATGCAGAATCCGAGTAACACAGCTATTATGTAGACTTTGATCTGGCTGAATTTCGGCATCTCCTTTTTACGAAGAGGAAGCAGCCATCTGAGAAGAATGTAAATGACTATAAAGAACCCGTTGATATAAGCGAAATAGAAATTGTCGAAAAAGGAGACAGCTGTCGCAGCGATCAGCCAGCCGGGCCGGTTTTCCCTGATGACTTTCTCGGCCCCCAGTATAAGCAGAGGGAGCCAGAGGAAAGCATCGCCGAAAAACTCCCAGTATGTGACGTGCTGAAAATACTTCGCGGCAGTGGCAAAAAAAACAGCTCCCACGAAGGAAGGAACCAGTTTGCTCGTGAAGTAACGAAATACAAAAGTGGTGGATATTATAACGAAGCTCATTCTGATTACACTTAAAAAGACCGCACTCTGAGCCCAGAACAAAACATCCGGTTCACCGATGACGGAAAATGTTTCCAAAAGGAATACAACAGCCACGGTTAAATAGAAGAAAAGATTCACGCTGAAATAATAAGCGAGCTGGCTGTATACATCTCCTCCCAGACCGAATTGATAGGAATAGAAGAAATCCCCGCCGGTGAACTGTTCGTAAAGCATCTGTTTAAAAGGGACCATCTGTGACAGGCCGTCATTCGGTCCTACCATGTAGTGGCCTTCACTCCACTGATATAAAAAGAATCCGTGAGCCAGTGCCGAAATGACAAGACTGAAGGTTACTAACGTGATCAGCTGTTTTTTTGTCATGCTTACCTTTGACCTACCTTTTTAAAATTTTCCCGGTTATTACGAATGTGATCGGCACTGTAAAGAACACAGCAGCCAGAGGTGCGATGTTTCCATTCCAACCGAACAGGTCGACAAATACGAAAACAAGAAGTGAAGAGACCGACATGTTAACGAACTGAGTGAAAGGAAACAGTAAAAACTTTGAAATGGTCGGCTTTACTCCATATGTAAAATACACATTCAAGAAGAACGAAATTACCATACTGATGAAAAAAGCGAGTATGTGGGAGATTAAATAATAAAACTCCAGTACGTTATAGAATAGCAGATAAAATATATAGTAGTTTGCTGTGTTCAGACCGCCCACGAGAACGAAGCGGGTGAATTCATTATTCCATTTCTTCATAGGTCTCCCTTTCTGTGTTACTTTCCTTGATCAGGTAATGGGGGCGTCTCTTCGTTTCCATATAAATTCTTCCGACATATTCCCCAATAACCCCGAGACTTATTAATTGTACTCCCCCGAGAAACAGGATGGAGGAGATAGTGGTGAAGTACCCGGGTACTTCCACCCCCCGTGAAAGGATGAGTCCGAACATGATCAGAATATAAACAAGGCTCAGACCCATGATGAAAAACCCTGCGTAAAACACGAGACGGAGAGGCCGCTGGTTAAAGGACAGCACTCCCTCTATACCGTATTCAAACAGGTCAACGAGGGACCAGGTGGAATTCCCTTCATCGCGCTGTACGTTATCGAATTTCACTACCTTTTTATCAAAACCGATCCAGGAAAACAACCCCTTGGAAAAACGGTTCCCTTCACTGAGGGCGAGAATGGCATCGACTGCCTGTCTGCCAAGCAGACGAAAATCTCCTTCGCCGTCGACCAGGTCCACCTGGGCCAGTTTATTGACCAGTTTATAGTAAAGGGAACTGAGAGAAGAACGTACTTTGGATTCTTTTACCCTGTTCCGCCTGGCGACGACCTGTTGAAAGCCTTCCTCAAATCCTTCCAGAAGTTCGGGGATAAGGGAAGGGGGGTGCTGAAGGTCGGCATCCATAATAATGACCGATCCTCCTTTGGCATGCTGAAGACCGGCAATAAGAGCAGGTTCTTTGCCGAAGTTACGGCTGAAGGAAAGGTATTTCACTTCCGGAAACTCTAATGCGAGCGTACGCACTCTCGTAAGTGTATCATCTTCACTGCCGTCATCGACAAATATTATTTCAAAATCATACCGAAGAGAACTAAATTCTTTTTTTAGTTCTTTGTGGATCGTGTTTATATTAGTTCCTTCATTGTAAGCAGGAATGATAATTGAAACCGTTAATTCTTCCATGGTTACCCTCCGTCTGATGGCCTGATGCTATCCAGCTTCCCTGTCCCGGGAACTGTGAAACCCTGTTGTGAAAGGGAAATGAAGGTTCATAATTGTTTCAAAACTCTTCGTAGGTAGCAGGGTTCTGCCCGTTCAGTCTGCCATCTCTTCTTGTAAGTTCATTCATAATTCTCATTTCCGCTTCCTCCAGCGCAAAATCAAAGATGTTCATATTTTCACGCTGTCTTTCGGGGGAAGAGGATTTTGGTATGGGAAGCGTCCCCAACTGATAATGCCACCTTAGAATAATCTGGGACACACTTTTTTTGTGACGGGATGAAATGGATTGTATCGTCTCATTTCCCAGAATGTTGGTCACACGGGCGAGCGGGCTCCAGGACTGTGTCTGGATGCCTTTTTCTTTATGATAGGCAAGCTGATCCCTCTGATTGAAAAAAGGATGAAGTTCTATCTGGTTGATGGACGGAGTGACGTCCGTTTCCCGCATTAACTGCTCCAGGTGATCCGGAAGAAAATTGCAGACTCCGATGGATCGGACGAGCCCCCACTTCTTAGCGTCAATCAACGCCTGCCATGCTTCGGTAAATCTCCCCTGTTCCGGATTGGGCCAGTGGATCAGGTAGAGATCGTAGTACTCAAGACCGGTCCGGTAAAGAGATTCCTGAATGGAAGCGACAGCTTTATTGTACTCGTGATAACGGCCCGGAAGTTTGGATGTGATTCTGAGTTCGTCTCTTGGAACGCTGCTGCGGCGCACCGCTTCTCCTACCGTTCCTTCGTTTTCGTAATTATATGCAGTATCAATCAGGCGGTACCCCATGTCAATAGCGCTTTGGATGGAGACAGCTCCGTCATTCCCGTTCAGGCGGTATGTGCCGAACCCCAATGCCGGCATTGTCATACCATCCCGCAATGTAAGTTCTGGAATTGAATTATTCAACTAAAACCCCTCCTTGATTATTATATTCCTCCTGAAGAGAAGGCACAAACTACAAGGGAAGAGGAAACTTTCAAAAGCAACGTCGTTTTCCGGAGGCGTTTAAAGGGAAACAGGTAGAATGACTCTAAGATACGGAGGGATAGTGTGGAAAACGAAGCTAAAATGCTGCACCATTTTACAGATGTGAAAGAATTTGAAAATGAAGGATTGCAAAATAATGGTATCGATTTCCCTGAACTGGAACAGATGCTTAATGACTATATACTCACGCAACAGAAAGAGACGTTGTTCTTCAAGGAATGTGTGATACAGTTGAAGCAGCGCAGTGACGGAGATATTCGTACCGTAAAAATAACTTATCAGGATGACGATCTCAACAGTGATATACGATTATGGGGAGCGAAAAAAGAGGAAACGGGCGAAGTGCTTACAATGAGTGTGGATGCGGTGAATCTCGTAAGCGGGGAAGTTGTGTATGAACGGTCACTAATGTAGTGTGCGTTCACACAATGATTTCATTACAAAGGAAGGAGAATGAACATGAATGTAAAATTTCCAATCGGTGAATTGCAGGTGCCGGACCAGGTGACACTTGAAGATATCAGGACTTGGCTGAATGAAATCGAAACCTATACGGACAGATTGAGAGACACAGTGGAGAATCTGAGTGAGGAGGAACTTTCGAAAACGTATCGCGAGGGAAGTTTCACCGTCCGTCAGCTTGTTCATCATATAGCGGATTCTCAGTTGAATATGTACCAGAGATTAAAACTTGCACTGACCGACGATGCTCCGACAGTACCGGGATTCGATCAGGAGAAGTGGCTGGAACTTGCGGACAATTCACTTCCTGTGGAGCCTTCCATAAGAATGCTTGAAGGGATGAACAAGCGAATCGTAGCTCTCGGCCACAGTCTCACGGAAGATCAGCTGCAGCGTTATTTCATACACGAAGATACCGGTAAAATTACGGTAGCTACCAAAGTTGCAAAACTTTCCTGGCACGAAGAGCATCACTTCGCCCATATTAAAATAGCTCTCGGTATGGAAGTGAAGTAACAGACCGTGGAGCCGGCCGATAATACGAGTAGAAACAACCTCCTTCTGCGCAACAATAGCTGCAGAAGGAGGTTGTTTAATGTCGTCAGCTATCCCGAATGCCGTAATTTGAATAACCTGTACGTAAATCCGAACCACGGCAGTCCTGTGAACACGAGCGGCACCGACAGGATGAAAAATAAAACGAGAAACACTTTATTCATAAACGGGGCTATAAAGCTGAAATCGCCAAAAGCCCCCGACAGTAATAAGACTTCTATTATAAGTAACGGAAGGGCAGCTTTTCCGGTGATCCGCTGTTGAGCTTCGTATTTATCGATTTCCGTCGTCTTGTCTGTATACAAAGGGGTTGTACCGGGGGCTGCATTGAATAAATGAATGTAGTTTGACTGACTGGCGACGTGTTTCCAACCGCCTTCCCTGAAGTAAGTGAAATACTCTTCGTCCGGTTTGTTGCAATAGTCTATTGCATAAATTCGTTCCGCGGGGTCGTTTTTTTTCAGTTTATAACCGAGCAGAGAAAAGCTATCGACTTCCCATCCCTCGGCTGCATACCGCTCCAGTTTACGCATATCTTTTTCTTCCTCAAAAGCAAGTCCGCCTGAACTGACGTATTTTGTATTTTTCATTCTGCATTCTCCCTTTCACTTAAATAATCTTTAGCAGTCCGAACAATCTGTTCTCGCCGAACGATATCTTCATTCAGCAGATTTTTTCCTTCTGTTGTAATGAGATACGTTTTCTTTTTTGTTTCGGTACCGGGTGCGGGTCTGATCAGACCTGCTTCTGAAAGTTTCCTTATAGTTGTGTACAGGGAAGCGGGGCCGATACTGACAGCACCTTCTGTCATTTTTTCGATTTCCTGCATAATTAAATATCCATGCTTCGGTTCGGTCAGGGAGAGAAGGATAAAAAAAGAAGTATCCGTTAATTCCCTTTCATTGAGACTATTTCTTCTGGCCATATTCTTCTCCTTTCATATCACCTAATGATATATCATTAAATGAAATATATCATTAGGTGATATGAAAAGCAATATCCATTTTATGGTGAAGCTTTTATTGTTAAACAAAAAACAGGCTGTGCGGATATTTCGCACAGCCTGTCGCATATCTGATTATTATTTTTCGGAACGAAGCGGCGGCCCGTATTCATCCAGGTCTCCATTGTTCAGGTCGCTGACATGGTTATACAGAATGTTATCAATCTCCTGCAAATCTTCACTGGACAGTTCTGCTTCATCCGCTTTTTGCACACCTTCAAGCTGGGAAGGTTTTCTTGCTCCCCAGAGAACGAAATCAGCGCCGGGTTCATGATCCATCAGCCAGCGTACGGCAAGCTGGATCAGGTCAAGATTCCGTTCATCCGCAAAATCCCTCAGTTGTTCTACGGCATCGAGAAACGCAGGGAACCGGTCACCCTGGAACAGTTCGATGTTGCCTCTCAGATCTCCCTCCGGAAATTCGGCATCTTTTGTAAACTTACCGGTAAGCATCCCGTGGGCGAGAGACCCCCAGGATAACGTTGCGATGTCGTGTCGATTACAGTACTCGAACCAGTCGATCAGATATCTTTGCAACATATTCAAATGCATCTGTGACGTATGGATAGGAGCATATTTCTGCCACTCATCCATTTGTTCGGGGCTGAAGTTACTGACCCCGATTGCCCGAATTTTCCCTTCATCGAAAAACTCTTTCATTTTTTTCGCAGTATTTTCAATCGGCTCATCCGTATCCGGCCAGTGAATCTGATAGACGTCGATGTAATCCGTCTGTAGCAGTTGAAGACTTCTGTTCAATTCATTCTCGAGTTTACCGGGCCTTGAATCACGGGAAGCTCCACCTTCGAAGTCGATTCCCGCCTTGGTGGCGATAACGAGGTCTTCCCGGCTTTTTCCGGACTCCTTGACCGCTTTTCCGACCAGTTCTTCAGAAAGACCCTCACCATACGCGGGGGCAGTGTCAATCATCGTTATTCCTTTATCAATAGCTGTTCTGATTGTCCGGATGGACTCCTGTTCATCCGTACCTCCCCAGCCGGAACCTCCGATCGCCCACGTACCCAGGGCAATACGGGTGGCTTCTACATTGCTCTTTCCAAGTTTTCGTTTCTGCATATTTTTCCCTCCTCTAAAAATGCAGCATTCCCTGTATTCGGTAACGGGAAACAAAGAAAGAGATAACATTACTTGCGGGGGAGGCCGTAAAGTACGAAAGAAAATGTTCTTTACACATATTTTGTAATTTTCTAATTATATGATAAGATGAACGTACATTCATTACGAAGGGGATGGTGTATGCAGAAGTTAAGGGAAGAAATCATTCAGACAGCTCTTAAGTTGTTCGATGCTCAAGGCTTCCATCGCGTCAGTGTCAATCAGATTGTAAAAGAGGCGGGAACCAGCAAAGGTGGCTTCTACCACCATTTTCAATCCAAGGATGAGCTGCTGTTCGTTATTCACGACACGTTCATTACATATGTGCTGAAAGAAGCCGAGGCAGCTACTGAAACACACCATTCCCCTGTGGAGCAGATACAGGAAATTATACGTTCGTTTGTGCACGTGTTTGACTTATACCAGTCTCACATCACAGTATTCTACCAGGAAAGTAACTACGTCGACGAAACCTTCGAAGACGAAATCAACAGAAAACGGGACCAGTTCAAGGATAAGGTCATCGCCGTCGTAAAAAGAGGACAGGAAGAAGGCGAATTCCGTCACGAACTCCCTCCGGAAATTACCGGTATGGCTATTCTCGGTATGGTCAACTGGCTGAATAAGTGGTACCGGAGAGAGGGAAGCCATACGATTGAAGAGATAGCTGAAGTGTTCACGGATCTGGTACTTCACTTTCTTTTGCCGGGTCACGGAGGTGTATCCGGAGTGGAGCAGAGCCCCCCTTTTTTTTACGGTAAAAAGTAAGCGATTTCATAAAAGCGCTCTATACAGACCAACCAGTCGGTCTCAAGAGATAAAAGGAGGAAGCTGATGAATTTTGAGTTGACGAAAGAACAGGAAATGACGAGGAAAATGGTTCGTGATTTTGCGGAAGAGAAGATAGCACCCCGGGCAATAGACATAGATAAAAATTCTGAATTTCCGGAGGACTTGTTCAAAGAGATGGGAGAACTGGGGCTGCTCGGCATCCCGTTCCCCGAAGAATACGGGGGGAGCGGCGGCGACACGGTAACGTATGCGCTGGCGGTCGAAGAAATCGGACGCGTGTGCGGCTCCACCGGTCTAAGTTATGCGGCAGCCGTATCTCTTGGTGCCAGTCCCCTGTACTATTTCGGTACGGAAGAGCAGAAACAGGAATTCCTGATACCTCTTGCAAAAGGTGAAGGGCTTGCGTCTTTCGGTCTCACTGAACCGAACGCCGGGTCGGATGCGGGCGGTACACAGACGAAAGCGGTTCTGGAAGGGGATCACTACGTTCTGAACGGAGAGAAGTCCTGGATTACAAACGCTGAATATGCGAGATCGATAACTATTACGGCCCAGGCCGGTAAAAGAGAAGACGGTAAAAATATCATTTCTGCATTCATCGTTCCGAAGGATACTCCCGGAATGACGATTCGAAGTGATTACGACAAAATGGGCGTGCGCGGCTCTAACACCTCAGAGATTGTACTGGAAGATGTAAAAGTTCCGAAAGAGAACATACTCGGAGACCCGAAAAAAGGATTCGGCCAATTCCTTCACACACTGGACGGAGGGCGAATTTCCATAGCGGCTCTTGCTGTCGGTATTGCACAGGCTTCTCTTGATCGTGCTCTTGCTTATGCGAAGGAAAGGAAACAGTTCGGGGAGCCGATTTCAAAATTCCAGGCGATTCAGTTCAAACTGGCTGATATGGCGATGGAAGTGGAACTGGCCCGTAACATGGTGCTGAAAGCGGCGTGGTTGAAAGACGAAGGAAAGCCGTTCACGAAGGAATCCGCTTATGCAAAACTGTTTGCATCGGAGACGGCCTTTCGTTCTGCAAACCAGGCGATTCAGATTCACGGAGGATACGGCTACATGAGAGAGTTTGAAGTGGAACGGTTCTTGCGTGATGCAAAACTTCTCGAAATCGGTGAAGGTACTTCTGAAATACAGCGGATGGTCATAGCTCGCCAGCTCGGTTGCTGAATATAACGAAGGAGGGATTGGATGAGCTTACTGCAAGTGACTATGGGTGAATTGTTGAGAGAGAAAGCGCACAAAATGCCGCAAAAAGAAGCGTTCGTTTTTCCGGAAAGAGGGCTGCGGGGTTCATATAAAGATCTGGATGAGTGGACCGATCAGGTGGCTAAAGGACTGATGGCTCTCGGTATCGGGAAGGGGGATCATTTTGCGGTATGGTCCGACAACAAGCCGGAATGGCTGGCCTCCCAATTTGCTTCCGGTAAGATGGGCGGCGTGCTTGTAACAGTGAACACGAGTTATAAGGCGAAGGAGCTCGAATACCTGCTGAAGCAGTCTGATTCCGAAACACTGATCATGGCTGAGTCGTATAAAGGGACTTCCTATGTCGACATTCTCAGGGAAATCTGCCCGGAACTCGATCATTCGGAGAAAGGTAACCTTCACAGTGAGAAGCTCCCGGCCCTTCGTAACGTAATTGTGCTTGGAGATCAGGAATATCCCGGCTGTTACACGTGGAAGGATCTGACTGCCAAAGGAGAAGAAGTGAAGGATGAGGAGCTCCGGGAACGAGAAGCCACCCTTTCTTATAAAGATGTAATCAATATGCAGTACACTTCCGGAACTACGGGTTTTCCGAAAGGGGTTATGCTGAGCCATTACAATATTGTGAATAACGCCAATCAGGTAGCAGACTGTATGAATATGACGGACGAAGACCGTTTGTGCATCCCGGTGCCGTTTTTCCACTGCTTCGGCTGTGTCATGGGGACGACGGCCACTGTCGCAAAAGGGGCAACGATGGTAGTCATCGAACAGTTCGAGCCGAAACTTGTTCTCCAGGCTGTGAAAGATGAATCGTGTACAGCTCTTCACGGTGTACCGACGATGTTCATCGCCGAGCTGAACCATCCGGAGTTCGAAAATCTTAAACCGGATACGCTGCGCACCGGTATTATGGCCGGGTCGACCTGCCCGATGGAAGTGATGAAGAGTGTCATTAACGAAATGGGCGTCGAAGAGATAACTATTGCATACGGCCAGACGGAGTCTTCCCCGGTCATAACACAGACGAGACCTGACGACCCGATTGATCTGCGGGTGAAAAGTGTGGGAAGAGCACACCCGAACGTGGAAGTGAAAGTCGTTGAACCTGCCACCGGGGAGGAAGCGGAGCGCGGAATGCCCGGAGAGTTATGTACAAGAGGCTATCTCGTGATGGAAGGTTACTACAAAGACGAAGAATCAACGGAAACAGCTATCGATCCGGACGGCTGGCTCCATACTGGTGACATAGCCGAAATGGATGAAAACGGGTACGTCGAAATCACCGGACGTATGAAGGATATGATTATCCGTGGGGGGGAAAACATTTATCCTAGGGAAATCGAAGAGTTCCTTTATCAGCATCCGGATGTGCTCGACGTACAGGTTGTAGGAATACCGGACGCGACATACGGCGAAGAAATTATGGCCTGGATCATTCCGAAAGAGGATTCGGAAGTATCCGAGGAAGATGTAAGGGCTTTCTTTGAAGGGGAAATTTCCAAACATAAAATCCCGGCTTATATTTACTTCACTGACGAATACCCGATGACCGCGAGCGGTAAAATACAGAAATTCAAGCTGAGAGAAGCCGCCGTCGATATGATCGGACGTTAAGGAAGAAAGGAGATTCGAGATGTTCAAAAAAGTACTGGTTGCCAACCGGGGGGAGATCGCCTCGCGCATAATAAGAACCTGTAAACGGCTCGGAATTTCGACAGTGGCCGTTTATTCGGAAGCTGATGCTGATGCAAATTTTGCTGCAGAGGCAGATGAAGCTTATGAGATCGGCAAGCCTCCGGTAAAGGACTCCTACATGAATATGGAGAAGATTATCGAAGTCGCAAAAAGCAGCGGGGCGGAAGCTATCCACCCCGGCTACGGTCTTTTAAGTGAAAATCCTGATTTCGCTCTAAAGACAAAGGAAGCGGGTCTCGTCTTTATCGGCCCCGGTGCTGATGTCATGGGGAAAATGGGAGATAAAATCGCTGCCCGTAAGGAAATGAAGAAAGCGGGTGTTCCCGTTATCCCCGGCACGGAAGAAGCCGTGGAAGACACGGAGGAAGCGAAAAAGACCGCAGGGGAATACGGTTATCCGGTTATGCTGAAAGCTTCCGCAGGTGGAGGAGGTATCGGTATGCAGGCTGCTCATTCCCCGGAAGAACTAGAGAAAGCTTTTGAAGGGAATCAGAAGCGGGCCGCCACATTTTTCGGTAACGGTACCATGTTTATCGAAAAACTGATCGAAGAACCGCGTCACGTGGAAATACAGGTGCTGGCCGATGCCCACGGGAACGCTGTCCACCTGTTTGAACGGGAATGCTCTATTCAGCGTCGGCATCAGAAAGTGGTGGAAGAAGCACCATCTCCGGTCCTATCGGAAAAAACCAGACAGAAGATGGGGGAAGCCGGTCTGAAAGCGGTGCAGGCTCTCGGATATGTAAATGCCGGTACTATAGAATTTCTCGTGGATGAGGAAGAGAATTTCTATTTTCTTGAAATGAATACACGTCTACAGGTCGAGCATCCGGTTACAGAGGAGATAACCGGCCTTGATCTTGTGGAAGCGCAGCTCAGAATTGCAAACGGAGAGAAGCTTGCCGTTTCTCAAAACGACCTGGTTATTTCCGGCCATGCGATAGAAGTACGGATTTATGCAGAAGATCCGGAACGTTTTTTTCCTTCGCCGGGTACTATAACTACGGCCGTCTTTCCGAAAGGGGAAGGTGTCCGACTGGAGACGGCCATTCATGGCTCATTAGAGGTTACACCTTATTATGATCCTCTGATAGCCAAACTGATTACGACAGGCCGTGACCGGGAGCAGGCGATAGAGAGAATGACGGATGCTCTGGATGAATTCCGGATCGAAGGAATCAAAACGAACATACCTATGCTTCAAAAAGTGGTCCGGCATGAAAGATACAGAGCCGGAGATACTACGACCGCATTTGTGGAAAAATATTATAAAGGAGGACAATAACATGGAAATCAAAGCTTCAATGGCAGGAAACGTATGGAAAATGAACGTAGCAGAAGGTGCAGAGGTTAGCGAAGGAGACGATGTCGCAATCCTGGAATCTATGAAAATGGAAATTCCCATTCCGGCTGAAAAAGGCGGGAAAGTAAAAGAAATCAAAGTCGCGGAAGGCGACTTCGTGAATGAAGGCGACGTGCTGGCGGTACTGGAATAGGGGGGATTGGATGTTTGAAATGCCCGAAAAAGTAGCAATCAGGGAAGTTGGGCCGAGAGACGGCCTGCAGAACGAAGGGGAAAATATCGCTACAGAAGACAAAATTGAGTGGATTAACCTTTTATCACAGTCAGGACTCAATTACATCGAATTTTCTTCATTTGTACATCCGAAATGGATCCCTCAGCTGAAGGATGCCCGTGAGGTAGCGGAAGGTATTACCCGCACCCCCGGCATTACCTATGCGTCTCTTGTGCCGAACAGAAAAGGACTTGAGAACGCGATTGGTACGGATGTGGATGAGGTCAGTGTGTTCATGTCTGCCAGTGAAACTCATAATAAAAAGAACATAAATAAAACGATTGAAGAAACGTACCCGGTTCTTGAAGAAGTAGTGAGGGAAGCAAAGGCATCGGGAAAAACGGTGCGGGGCTATGTCTCGACAGTGTTCGGCTGCCCGTATGAAGGAAAGATTGCTCCTTCACGTGTTTTCGAGGTAAGCAACCGGTTATTCCAAATGGGCATTGATGAGTTGTCTCTTGGCGATACGATCGGTGTTGCCAATCCGAAGCAGGTGGATGAATTTCTTGAGCAGATGGAGGGGAATGTTCCTTTTTCAAAGGTAGCGATGCATTTCCATAATACGTCGGGGATGGCGTTAGCCAACGTTCTCGTATCACTCGAACGGGGAATCACGAAATTCGACGCAGCACTGGGAGGCCTTGGCGGCTGTCCTTATGCAGATGGAGCCAGCGGAAATCTCGCAACGGATGACCTTGTCCACATGCTTGAAGATATGGGGATAGAGACCGGAGTTAATCAGGAGAAGCTGGCAGAGGCGGCGACGTTCATCCAGTCCAGATTATCCAAAGAACTGCCAAGCCACCAGATGCAGATCAGAAACAGACAAGGAGGGCGGAACGATGGGTAAAACCGTAACGATAGATCGTATTGAAGAACATATAGCTCTGCTATCACTGAATCGTCCGGATGCTGCGAATTCTCTCTCCCGTGAACTTCTCGATGAACTGCAGCGCGCACTTCGAAAAGTGAACAGAGATGACAATATTCGCGTCGTCCTGTTGACGGGGAACGGTACGAAAGCATTTTGCGCAGGGGCTGATTTAAAAGAAAGAAAAGGGATGAGCGATGAAGAGGTAACCGGAACGGTCAAGAAGATAGGGGAAACGGTACGGATGATCGAGGAACTCCCGGTACCCGTTATAGCAGTACTTAATGGGGCAGCTTTCGGCGGAGGTCTCGAGATGGCTCTTGCCTGTGATCTTCGAATGATCAGTTCGTCGGCCCGGGTCGGTCTGACTGAAACTTCTCTCGCTATTATACCCGGAGCCGGAGGGACTCAGCGTCTTTCCCGTCTGATAGGAAAAGGACAGGCCAAGTCGCTCATATATACTGCAAGGCCCATAGATGCGGAACGGGCTTATGACCTCGGGATTGCTGAATATATTCACGAACCGGACACCCTTTTGGAAGAAGCGAAAGATCTTGCGCGGACGATCGCCGGAAACGGGCCGGTGGCAGTTCGGGAAGCTAAAAAAGCTATCGACCGGGGAATGGAGACGAATCTTGAAGCAGGCTTGTATATAGAACAGAAGAGCTACAGAAAAACGATTCCTACGAAAGATCGTCTGGAAGGACTGACAGCTTTCGCTGAGAAAAGAAAGCCTGTGTATCGAGGAGAATAAGGAGGAATTTGTATGGCGATGGATCAAAGATTAAAAGAAGCGAAAGAAAAAATAGCCTCAGGCGGCCTGGAGAAATATCACGAAAAGAACAAAGAGAAAGGGAAAATGTTCGTACGTGAACGTCTGGAACAACTGTTTGATGACAATATTGACGTGGAAGACGCGTTTTTCGCCAATCATCAGGACGAAGGGCTGCCGGCGGACGGAGTCGTTACCGGTATCGGTCGTATTAACGGTGAAAAAGTGTGCGTCATGGCTAACGATTCCACAGTAAAAGCCGGGTCGTGGGGGGCAAGAACCGTCGAAAAAATTATCCGTATACAGGAAACGGCACTGAAGCTTGAACTGCCGATGCTTTACCTCGTGGACTCAGCAGGGGCGAGGATTACCGATCAGGTAGAAATGTTCCCGAATCGAAGAGGAGCGGGACGTATTTTCCACAATCAGATCAAAATGTCCGGCCGTGTACCGCAAATTTGCCTGCTGTTCGGTCCATCCGCTGCTGGAGGAGCTTACATACCCGCCTTTTGCGATATCGTAGTCATGGTGGATAAAAATGCTTCCATGTACCTCGGTTCTCCGCGGATGGCGGAAAAAGTTATCGGGGAGAAAGTGACGCTCGAGGAAATGGGTGGTGCTAATATGCACTGCTCCGTCTCCGGGTGTGGAGACGTTCTGGCAGAAAGCGAAGAGGAAGCGATCCGGTTCGCACGAAAATACTTGAGCTATTTCCCTTCCAATTTCAGACAGAAACCGGGTGTGAAAGATAGTGTCGACCCGGCTTCTTTCGAAAAGTCGATCAACGAACTGATTCCTGAGAACCAGAATGCACCGTTCGACATGTATCAGCTGGTGGACAGGCTGATTGATGAAGGGTCTTTCCTGGAAATCAAGAAGAAATTCGCACCCGAACTGATCACCGGGCTGGCCCGGATCGGAGGAAGATCCGTCGGCGTAATAGCAAATCAGCCCCGGGCCAAGGGTGGCGTGCTTTTTCCTGATTCCGCCGATAAAGCCGCCAAATTCATGCAGCTGTGTGATGCCTTCAATATCCCGCTCCTGTTCCTTGCCGACATCCCAGGATTTATGATCGGCACACGGGTGGAGCAAGCCGGTATTATCCGTCACGGTGCGAAAATGCTGGCGGCGATGAGTGAAGCTACTGTTCCTAAAATATCAGTCATTGTACGTAAAGCGTACGGCGCAGGTCTGTATGCAATGGCCGGCCCGGCTTTCGAACCTGATGCGTGTCTGGCCCTGCCGAGTGCACAAATAGCGGTAATGGGTCCGGAAGCTGCAGTGAACGCAGTGTATGCCAATAAAATTGCAGAGCTTCCGGAAGAAGAGCGTCCGGCCTATACTAAAGAGAAGCATGAAGAATATAAAGAGAATATCGATATTTATCGTCTTGCATCCGAGATGGTCATTGATGATATTGTGCAGCCGGATAATCTCCGGAACGAGCTCATGACCAGATTCGATATGTATGACTCGAAAAACACGGTCTTTACAGAAAGAAAACATGGGGTATACCCCGTGTAACGAAAAAGATATTCAGCCTCCCTCTGATACCAGTAAGAGGGGGGCTTTTCTATTGGAGAGCAGGGGCTCGACCATCGGTTTTATTTCTCCATGTATGGTTAATAAAAGCAGGAAACGGGAAAAGTCGGGCATCGGAGGTGAAGGAAGATGAAGGATAATGAAAGTATGAAAGAGAAAGAAGAGAATGAGAACAGACATACAGAAGCTTCCGAAGAGAAAATTGACCGTCCGGGACGGCAGTTTTATATACCTTCTCAAATCGTTGATGAATTTGGGGAGAAGGGTAGAGACCACCTGAACAAGAAGCCACGGGCTCAGTTTCTGCTTGCTCTGACGGCCGGGTCATTCATGACGTTCGGAGCTGTGTTTTCTATTCTGCTGGCGATCGATATCCAGGCAGAGGGACTTTTCTATTTAATGTCCGGCTTGGGATTTGCAGCCGGGTATGCGATGGTGTTCATTTCAGGAGCGGTTCTGTTTACAGAAGTGAACGTCCTGTTGCCCTCCTATCTTTTCAACAAAAAAGGTTTAATGAAAGTCAATATTTATAAATTCTGGCTGGCAACTTATCTTGGTAATATGATTGGAGCCTTTGCGGTAGGCCTTCTTATACAGATGTCCGGCTCACTTTCCGACCCTTTTTATTCGGAACTGGCCGTATATGTAGATAAGAAAATGAAGTTTCTCGATTATGGAGTGAAGGGATGGTTTGAAATTCTCGTATCAGGAATACTCGCCAACTGGCTGATCGGTATGGCCGCTTTTCTGACGACCTCAGCCCGTGACATAACCGGTAAAATACTGGGGACCACTTTGCCGGTCATACTATTCGTAGCGGGTAATTTCCAGCACAGCGCGGCCAATATGGGGTATTTCAGTATGGGGATACTTTCTATGGACCAGTACACATGGTATGAATATATTTTCTTCAACCTTGTCCCTGCAAGTATAGGTAACCTTATTGGAGGCGGTATCCTTGTCTCTTTACTGTTCACCTATGCCTATAAAGAAGATATCGAAAATACTTTTGGAATGGGAAAATAAAGCGTCGCAGTTTTACTTCATGACTTAGTGGGAAAAGAATAGTAACAAATCATAATAAGGAGGTGCAGTATGACAGACAAAAAAGGTATGAGTGATAAGGTGAAAGGTGCTGTCAATAAAGTGAAGGGGGAAGCCAAAGATCAGGTAGGCAACGCCAAAGAGGATTCTGAACTTCAACAGGAAGGACAGAAGAATAAAGCTAAAGGAAAAGTTCAGGAAAACATCGGAAAAGCGAAAGACGATGAATAAATAAGAAAGCTGCCGGTTTTAAAACCGGCAGCTTTCTTTGCTTACTCTCGTCATGCTCCCATAGCAAAAGTGCGAAATTAATGGACAGAGGCTCCTATTTTTTTGATTTCTTCCACGGTTTCAGGATTTTCAAGAGCACTGAGGTCTCCCTGATTCCGATTTAAGAAAGCCGATTTTATGGCACGTCTCATCACTTTGGCATTTCTCGTTTTCGGAAGATCACTGACGATATATATTTTTTTCGGTGCAATAGCTTTTCCGAGCTTGTCGGTGAGAAGCTGCTGCAGTTCTTCGAGCAGGGTTTCCGAGTTCTCCGTTTTCGTAACGACAAACGCCACGGGTTCCTCCCCTTTCATATCGTGGGGGGCACCGATGACCCCGGCTTCAATCACTTCTTCATGTTCGACGATTGCAGATTCTATCTCGGAAGGTCCTATGCGCTTTCCGGCTACGTTCAGTACATCGTCAGAGCGTCCTGAAATTAAAAAGTAGCCTCTTTCATCCACAGTCGCCCAGTCACCGTGTACCCATATGTCTTTGAAACGGTTCCAATACGTACGATGGTATCGGTCATCGTCTTTGTAGAAACTTTTCGTCATCCCTACCCAGGGCTGCTTCAGCACGAGTTCGCCTACATCGTTCACGACAGGACGTCCCTCGTCATCAAGCACGTCCACATCCATGCCGGGGAGGGCTGCGTTGAAGGTAACGGGCTGAATCGGTTTTACGAGTACGTTTCCTACCATACCGCCAGAGGTCTCCGTACCGCCCGAATAGTTGAAAATCGGTACTCTTTCTTTGCCGACGTGCTTATATAGCCAATGCCACGGTTCGGGATTCCACGGTTCACCGGTAGAGCCGATCACTTCAAGGGAAGAGAGGTCATGACGGTCAATCCATGATTCCCCGTGCTTCATCATCCCCCTCACAAGCGTCGGCGAAATGCCGAGATGTGTCACTTTATAACGTTCCACAAGTTCCCACAGACGATCCGGCTCAGGATAGTCCGGAGTACCTTCGAACATAACGATGGATGCTCCGTTTACGAGACCTCCATACACGAGGAAAGGCCCCATCATCCAGCCCATATCCGTGAACCAGAACAGAGTGTCGTCTTTCCCGACATCCATACACATTCCGGCATCAAAAGCCGATTTTACAGGAAAACCGGCATGGGTATGTACCGCTCCTTTCGGGGTGCCTGTCGTCCCGGAAGTATAAATGAGCATAAATGGATCATCCGCGTGTTTCTCCATCGTTTCCACAGAAGCATTAGGCTCTTTCATTTCGTTGAACAGGACGTCTTTCGGTTTCTTTTCAAATGAAACGCCAGCGCGTTCCACTACGATAACGTGTTCCAGGGAATCGCAAACTTCCGCAGCTTTATCCGCTTCTTCTTTCATATTGACAGTTTTCCCTCTCCGGAAGAAACCATCAGCGGTGATGATAGCTTTTGCTTCACATGCGTTGACCCTTGTTTTCACTGCATCCGCTTTATAGCCGGAAAAGGCGGGTGAGAAAATGGCACCTATTTTAGAAATGGCAAGCATGCTGATAAGCGTTTCCGGAAGCATGGGGAGGTAGATGGTGATGATATCTCCTTCAGTGATGCCGAGTTTTTTGAGACCTGCGGCGACAGCATTCACCTCTTCGTCGAGTTCAGTGAACGTATACTTCACCCGGTCTCCATTATCCCCTTCCCAGTACAGGGCAATATCATTTTTCTTATCTTCATCTTTTGTCCATTTATCCAGAGCATTCAGCGTGGCGTTGGTCGTTCCGCCCCGGAACCAGTCGGGATGCGGCGCGCCTCTGGAAAGGTCTAGTGTTTTCTGATAACTGTCGAACCATTCGAAGTCGATTTCCTTTACCGCTTCGTCCCAGAACCAGGAAATATCCGAAACAGTGGCCTGGTGGAACTGCTTATAATCTTCATATCCCAGCCGTTTCATCCATTGATAAAGTCTCGTTTGCTTCATTTTTTCTTCTGATGGAATCCATACGTCTTCATATGTAGTCAATTCAATTTCCTCCTTTTAGTAACCGCTTACAAACATTATAACTAAAATGACAGTCATAAGAAACTGCGGCAAAGAAAACGGATGTGATACGATTGGAATATATACTGTAGAATAATAAGGTAATGGAGTATACCTTGAAAGGAGGAGCGGAAGTGGATAAATTGAAAGTCATTAATCTGGTCAGTCTCGGGGTCGGTATTATTTTCCTTGTATATTTCTTTATATCGATGTTTACCGATGTATCGATGTCGCCGTTATTTCTGGTTATTGCGATACCTATTCTGTTCACGCTGAATGCCATACGTGATTTTTCCGAGGGACGAAAGATTCTCGGTACGGTGAATGTAGTGATACTACTCGTTTTTCTATCGCTCGTCGTTGTTGAACTTTTTTAAGATGAAAAAACTTTATTCCAAAAGTCGGGAGGTGGATGGATATGGGAAAGGGCGGAATATTGGAGAAGGTGATCCGGGGAGTGTTTTTTACCGTTACTCCCGGACTTGCTCTTTATGGACTGGTTACAGGGGACTTCAGCTACCAGTACCTGATGCTTCTCGGTCTTTCGGGAGTACTGGCGATTACCGGAATAGATGACTATGAAAAAGGGAGAAAGTATTGGAGTCTGTTTTCTTTTATTGTGGCATTGTTTTCTCTTATCACTGCCGTCCAAATATTTTTCTCGGATGCCGGCTTATAACTTTCGCAGCAGGGTATATACATAATCAGTATTCAGAATATTGGTGAATTTATTCTGCGTCAGGGGGAGAATCGATGCTCAAAAATTATCAGACCGGAGCTTTTTTTGATGAAATGATGAACAGTGATGCTACACCGAAGCCTCACTACGATTGGTTTTATAAACTGGTGGAACGTTTTTCGGCTCGGGAACTGGATGAAAAGCACGAGACCGCGCAACTGAGTTTTCTGCGTCAGGGTATCACGTTTACCGTCTATAATAATGAAGGCCAGACTGAGAGGACGATGCCGTTCGATTTTATTCCGATCATTATTCCGGAGTCGGAATGGGCGATGATCGAAACAGGTATGAAACAGAGAATGACGGCTCTGAATAAGTTTCTGGAAGATATTTATCATGAACGCAGAATTATTGAGGAGGGCGTTATACCGCGGGAACTTGTGGACAATAATCCTTATTATTACCGGAAACAGGTCCAGGGCGTCGATATACCTCTTGATAACCATATCTTTCTCTCCGGCGTGGATCTCATCCGTGACGAACATGGGCAGTATCGTGTGCTGGAAGATAATCTGCGTAACCCTTCCGGAATGTCCTACGTGTTTCAAAATCGCTACGTTATGAGACAAGTGTATCCGGAACTGTTTTTCAATCATTCCATCCGTACCCTTGAGCACGAATTCTCGAAACTGCACCAGGCGGTCTGCGATCACAAACCGTCCGGATGTAAAGGAGAGGCGAATGTGGTACTTCTGACTCCGGGGAGTTACAATTCCGCATATTATGATCACATGTTTCTGACTCAGCAGATGGGTATCGAGCTCGTGGAGGGCAGAGATCTCTTCGTTCAAGGCGGAGTCGTCTACATGAAAACGATACGCGGTCTGAAACGGGTCGATATTATTTATAGGCGTATTGATGATGATTTTCTTGACCCGGAAGCTTTCCGGCCGGATTCGGCTCTCGGAGTGAACGGACTTCTTGATGCATATAAGAAAGGTAACGTAGCTATCCTGAACGGAATAGGGAATGGCGTTGCGGACGATAAAGCGATGTACGTATACGTTCCCGAAATGATCCGTTTTTATCTCGGAGAGGAACCTCTTATTCCAAACGTGGAAACATATTTTCTCAGTGATCCGGAACGTCTTCAATACGTTTTAGAGAATATGGAAGAACTGGTTATTAAAAACGTCGGGGCTTCCGGGGGCTACGATATGCTTATCGGTCCTCAGTCCACGGAAGAAGAAAGAGCGCTTTTCCGTGAGAAAGTGATAGAACAGCCGAATCAGTACATTGCCCAGCCTACTATCAAACTGTCGCGGGCTCCGGCTTTTCAGGGTGGGAATGTTTATCCGTGTCACGTGGATTTACGGGTTTTCGTCATGAACGGAACGGAGATGAATGTGCTTCCCGGAGGGTTGTCGAGGGTTGCCCTGAAAGAAGGGTCACTCGTCGTCAACTCTTCTCAGGGAGGAGGCGGCAAAGATACGTGGATTTTGTCGGGAGGAGGCGAAACAGATGCTTAGTCGGACGGCAGACGCTTTATACTGGATGGCGAGAAACCTGGAGCGTTCCGAAAATAACGCCCGGGTACTGAATGTTCAGCTTATAAATATGCTCGAAGCGGCTGATCAGCAAGTGCTGGACAGGGACTGGGAAGAAGTGCTTGAGATTTGTGCTTCCTACCGGGACTACATCAATCATTATTCGAGAATGGAAAGAGGGACTATGATCGAGTATCTGACAATGAATCCGATTAATCCCAATTCCATCGAGAACTGTATGAAAGTCGCGAGAGAGAACACTAAGAATACGCGTGATATTATCCCGGGCGAGTTGTGGGAGATTCTCAATGAATTCCATCTTGATCATCAGGACAGCGGAGGAAATATAGGGACACTGGCACGGACGAAAGACTATTTGAAAACAGTCACCCGCACCTCTATGACCGCGCAGGGGGTAATAGAATCCTCAATGACCAGAGGGGTACCATATACGTTCATCAAGGTTGGCAAGTGGCTTGAGCGTGCGGAGAAGACAGCCCGTATTCTGAACGTCGTCTGTGAGAAACAAAGGCGGGAACCCCTTCAACATACAACGAACAATTATTACTACTGGCTGGCTGCTCTCAGGTTCCTGAACGGATACGATTCATTCATCAAAGAACATCCGCCGACCATGGACTCTGCGTACGTCCTTGATTTTCTTGTAAAAGAAGAAAAGTTTCCGAGGTCGATAAACTACTGTATGACGCATATTAAAGAAGCGATAATGGATCTTGAAGGCGGGCAGGTGCATCACTATTCGGAAGAGCTGTTTCAGCTTACAGATGTGATTCTTGCAGAAATCAGCGATACCGGGATTAAAGACATGAACATGGAAGAACTTATGAGGTTTCTTGACCATTTTCAGAAGCAGTGCATCGCTTTAAGCAGTCTGTTTATGGAAACCTACTATCTTTCTGTACCAACATCCTCAACATGAGAAGGAGCAAACGATTTTATGAAATACCAAATTGAACACACAAATAAATTCCACTATGAAACATCCGTAGATCAAAGCATGAACCACATTCGGTTAAAACCGCGTTCCGATGAATGCCAGCGGGTATTGGCCTACCGTTCGGAGATCTCGCCTGTCTCTGTAATAAAAGAGCACGTCGATGTGTGGGGGAATCACGTGGAAACATTTTTTATTCCCGAAAAACATAAACATTTGACGGTCAAAACGATTTCAACGGTCAGTATTCAGAAGAGCCCTTTTATCGATATGATCCGCTATTCGGACGAAATGAAGCAGATATTTCATTCCGAGCTTTTTCGCAAACACTATCTGGCCTACCTGAACGAAACACCCTATACATTCATGTACAAAGAACAGATTGATCTGCTTACTAAAAATGTCGGTGATCCGACGGATCCGATTCAGTTTTCTATCGACCTGATGAGATACGTGCACAATACGCTGTTTTACAATACAACCACGACGGATGTGAATACGAAAGCACACGAAGCATGGCCTTTGCAGGGAGGGGTGTGTCAGGACTTTGCTCATATTATGATTGCAGTGTTAAGGGGGAACGGGATACCGGCCCGGTACGCCAGTGGATATTTATATATCGGGGAAGATTCGGCTCTCGTCGGGGACGCTGCCACTCATGCCTGGGTGGAAGTGATGGTTCCTGGTGTCGGCTGGACGGGACTCGATCCGACGAACAACGTAGAAGCGCTGGAGAATCATATACGAATCGGCACGGGGCGTGACTATGCAGATGTAAGTCCGCTGCAGGGGGTATATCGCGGAGGGGGACAGAACCTCGACGTAAGTGTAAGCGTAACGCTTTTGGAAGAGTAAGCGACAAATTTAAAAAGGCGCTCCCCCACCGGCGGGTGGAAGGAGCGCTGTTCGATGTTTCTGAATTAACATGTGCAGATGAGTCTTCCTCCCGGAGGTTGGGAGGTCTTTCTCACATGAATGCTCTTTATAAGAGCATACCCACATTATAGATGGGAAAGATATCCTTGTCTATGCAACAAAAGAATAATTTCTGACAGAGTTTTGAATAAAGAAGGGTATGTTTCTCTTTAGTAAGGTAATGAATAAAGAAAAGTTAAAGAGACCATTCAGCATGCCCAGGGTCTGGAGCTCAGGTGCTTTGATTCTGACCCTGTCACGGGAAAGGCTTGCAGAAGCACGTCCGGGCAAAGCCCTTACGGATCGATCACACGACGATTTTTTTCTAATCATTCGGTGGCTGCGACTGGTGGTTATATTGAAGAAGATGTGCTTCTGCTGCAGGAAGAGATTCAGAAAGATTTCCGGAAAGAAATGGTAACGAAAGGTTTCATTTCGGAAAAGACTCCGCTGCCGGAATGACTCCTGCCTCCCCCTCTGCTTAAGCAGAGGGATTTTTTCTATGATAAAATAATTTCAGACGTGAGAATATGTGTTTGATACTGCTTTACTGTACGGGAAAGGAGGAAGAGGGGATTGGAATTTGTGATTGATATGCTGATCGGCGCCGGTCTTGTATTCTTCTTTCTGATTACGTTTATCATTTTTCACACTATCAATAACAGAAAGTGACGATTCCGGCATTCGTACGTACCGGTTTTTAATTTGAATCAGCCAATATTGACCGGCGGTATTTTACACCATAAGAAAAGTATTATTATGAGCAACAGGAGGAGAAGAAAGTGAGTTATTTGAAACGTTTCGGGTATGAATATTACGATCTGAAAAATATACTGAAGACCCGTCACCTTGAAGAAGAGCTGGAGGAAATCAAACAGGAGTTCGCTACGCTGCCGGCAGACTCGTATGCGCAGGAACTGAACAGATACAGAAGATACGGGAGAGCGGTGATTATACCGGGCACAGGCCATGTCCAGTGGTTGCCTTCCGTTCGGACCGAAGAGGGAGAAATGTACAAGTATTTCCAGGGGAGCTTCAACCCTGAATATACGGACAGCGCCCGTGATTTTCCGGCTATTTCAGAGAAAATGCGGGAGAACCGTCTGCTTGATGACATCATTCTGTTCGATTACAGACAGACGTTCTGGAGAGAGGAAGACCTTCTTCTCCCTATTCACGCCGGGGTTCATTTTGTGAAACTGGAAGTGGATAATGAACAGGAAATTGCAGTGTCTTCTCCGAACCATCTCCATCAGGACGGGGAACCATTCACGTTCGCCCATCTTGTCCATCGTCAGAACGCAGAAGGGGGCGGGAATGCTATAGGCACTCCTCATGTAGCGGGAGAAGTACCGGAAAACGTAAACGAGAAACAGCTGCTGAAGCAGATGACGCTGACTTCCCCTCTCGAATCATATGGAGTGTTCGATCCGATGGTCAGTCATTATGTTGCTCCCGTAACGAAAGGGAAAGAAGAAATGAAGGGGGAACGTTCGATGATACTGATTGATTTCCAGCCCACTGTCTGTCCTGACCCGGAGGAGATTTCAAAACAGTTGAGACAGGGAAACTTAATGTTCGCCGACTGACAAACAAAATGCACAGAGGGAGGCGAAATCGCTCTCTTGCCACGAGTCTTTGTCCATATAGGGTACAGGAAAGATTACGAAAATAACAAATTGCTCATTGCCTGTTCAGGACGGAACGGATGCAAGATTATGGGCCGTAAAAAGGAGTGATGATTCATGGATAGTGTTATCTTTGATTTAGACGGGACTCTATGGGATCCCATTTCCACGGTGAAAGATGCCTGGAATGAAACAATTCAGGCACATCGTCCCGAAGAAAAAGAACTTAGTCGGGAAGATATGGAATCTATAATGGGACTCCAAACAGAAGAAGTAGTTAAGAAGTTATTCCCGCATCTTGATCAGTCTGAGGGTGAAAAGATTATCCACAATTGTTTTGAAGCGGAGATCGAAGTAATTAAAAAACAGGGTGGGGAATTATACGAAGGGGTGGAACGTACTCTGCAGCACCTTTATAACAACTATCCTCTGTTTATCGTAAGTAACTGCCAGGACGGCTATATTGAAGCGTTTCTTCAGGCCCATCAGCTGGAGAAATATTTTAAGGACTTTGAAAATCCTGGACGTACCGGCCTCTCCAAAGCAGAGAATATTCAGCTCGTGGTGAAAAGAAACGATCTTAACAGCCCGATTTATGTGGGGGATACCTCGGGAGATAAAGAAGCCGCTCAAAGTGCAGGCCTTCCTTTCTACTACGCATCCTACGGATTTGGTGAGGTGGACAGGGCCGAGCAGACGATTGAAACATTCGCCGATCTACAGTCTCTGTTATAATCGGTATCTTGATTGGAGGGTATCTATGGAGTATCGTTATAAAAATTCCAAGAAGTGGAAGCGTGAGGGCCTCAAATCTCTGTGGCAGGCAATGGCTGCTGTTGCAGCCAACATTATTACTATGGCCTCGATAGACCCTTCCCCTCTGCTTCTCAGTTTCATCCAAATTGTGACAGGAGTCATCATTATTTCCGGGGTAATAAACACTTTCTACTTTTTTACGAGATCGGGAAAAGAATATATAACAGTCGATGACCAGGCTGTACTCATACGCAATGGCCCGTTTTTCAATAAAAAAGAAGTGCTTCTCGGGGACATGACGGGACTTGTGGAAAGAGAAGAAGAGCTCGTCATTGAATACGGAAAAAAGCGCAGAGAAACACTGGTGGAAAAGGAAAATCTTTCAGAAGAAGACGTTCGGGACTTTAAACAGGAAATAAGGAACAAAGCGGAAAGAAACTCAGAAAGATTTAGAAGGGGAGGAAAAGAATGATATTTTTTTACATACTGATGGCAGCGTTCGTCGGGCTGATCACTCTTGGGTGGAGAGGAGCGATCCTGGGCTTTGTGATAGGGATTGTTTACGCAGTAGTCGAGATCAACGCAAAAAAAATTACCAGACTGGAAGAAGAGGTTCGCCGGTTAAAGCAGGGTTCCCGGGAATGAGGAAACCTTACATATATACGATTGGACACTCTTCCCACTCGAAACAGTTCTTTCTTTCTATGCTGAAAGAGGCGAAAGTGAATGCGGTGGCGGATGTACGGGCGTTTCCGGCGAGTCGTAAGTTTCCCCATTTCAATCAGGAGAACATGAAGAAGTGGCTGGCGGGGGGAGGGTTTTCATACTCCTACCACCCTCTCCTTGCAGGACGACGCAATAAAGCAGGCCACGTGCAGTCGGAGGTGAACGGAGCCTGGGAGAACCAGTCCTTTCACAATTATGCAGACTATACACTGACGGAGGAGTTCAGGGAAGGAATAGTCGGGCTCGAAGCACTGGCCGGTGAGAAGGATGTTGCGTATTTTTGTGCGGAAAGACACCCGTCCCGCTGTCACAGACTGCTTGTCAGTAACTGGCTGGAAGCGAACGGATGGGATGTCTATCATATTTTAGATGAAAAGGATGGAATTTCCCTGGTAAAACACGAGCAGGGCCGGTGGGGAGCGATGCCTATCATCGAGAAAGACGGGGTGGTCGTGTATCCGGAAAACAGGTGAAAGAAACATGCCGGGGGCCTGATTCCTTTTGAACCTGAGTATCGATCTTCCTGTATGGCAGACTTTTACAACGGGAGGTTCCGATGCCTGAACAGAACGATTGCCAGAGTATAAGCAAGGATTCCAATACCCGTAAGTATGAGAGAAGATGTCCATACTTCCGCATCTCCTCCGGCGATTTTTCCGGGTTCATAAAGCGAAAAGGGAGTGATGTTCCGTAACCAGTCGACATCGGTCACAATCTTTCCAATCATATTCATTCCGTAAAAAAGGAAGGTCAACCCGCCTGCTGTCGCTAACGCCGACCTCTCATCGTTCAGCAGGGAAGACACGAGGAAAGAGTACCCCCCTACTGCAAAAAATAACAAAAACCCCACAAAGTTGATCTGAAAAAAATCTTTCATGGCTATCGCATTCTGCTCATCTATCAGCAGTTCGCCGGCAGCCAGTCCCCCGCCGAAATTCAGGACATGTATAATGATAAGACCGCTCAGCAGAACCATCATCTGAGTAAAAGCAATCTGAACCCTGGAGATTCTGGTGGAAAGGAGATAAGCCATGGAACCCCGGTCCACAAGTTTTGCCAGCAACTGCACCGCACTCATTACGCTGAACACACCCAAAATAAGCAGGTAGAATAATCCGTAGTATTCCGCTGAAATAAACTGGCCATAGTTGCCGAAAGCTTCCAGTCCGAGAGCTCTTAATAGAGAATCAGGGAACAGTTCCATCATGCTTTCCATTTCATCGAGATTGTCCGCAAAGAGGGGGAACAGCGACGTCATAAGAACTACATAAATAGCGGAAACGAGACCGAAGCCGAGGAATAATTTAATATTTGATTTCATCATTTGTTTATAAAGCGGAAAATTCATGACCCGGCCTCCTCTGCATCATAGTAATCCATAAATATCTGTTCCAGACTCTGGGTGCCGGCACTGATATTTTTGACGCTGTACTTCGATAATTCGTGGATAAAATTATCAAAGTCCCCCTGGACTTCGACCCGTACGAATAACCCCTCCGTTTTTTTAATGGAAAGCCTGGATTCCTTCATAGCTTCAACATCTTCGGACCGGGTCAGTGTGACATCGAAGACCTTACGCTGCATGGATTGCAGTTCGTGTATATCCTTGACCGTAACAATCTCTCCATTCCGGATGATAGCTGCACGATCGCACGTTCGTTCAATCTCCGAAAAGCTGTGGGAGGACATCAGAAAGGTTTTTCCCTTTTCCTTCTCTTCCAGCACGAGCTCGACGAAAAGCTTTTGCATAAGGGGGTCCAGTCCGGAGGTGGGTTCATCCAGAATATATACATCGGGGTCGTGCATAAATGTCGCAACGATTCCGATCTTCTGTTTCATCCCTTTGGACATCTTCCGGATAGGAGCATCGGGATCAAACTGGAGACGCTGAATCAGGCTGGTCCGTTTGCTCTTGTCCGTGATCCCCTGCATTCCTGCCATCATATCGAGAAAGTCGCTCCCTGTCATTCCTTCGAGAAAAGCGATCTCCCCCGGTAAATAACCGATTCTTCCCCGTGCTTTCGCCTGATTCTTCCACGTATCATAACCGTCAATTACAGCACTCCCCTTTTGAGGTTTCATATACCCGAGGAGATGACGGATAGTCGTGGATTTACCAGATCCGTTAGGTCCGAGAAACCCGAACACTTCCCCTTCCTGTACTTCAAAAGAGACGTTGAAAATCCCTTTGCCATTCGGAAACCGCCGGGTAAGATTGTCGATGCGAATCATTGCTTACACCCCTTACTGTAGCAAAAAGACTGCTTTTTCTAAATTCTATTACTCTCTCCGGGATTGTCAATGCCTCCTTGTGGAAATTACTGATATTTTCGAAAAAACGGTTCAGATGGTGCAAAAGATTCTGGCTTTTGTTATACTGGTATCGTCCAAGTGAATAAGTAATCAACTACTAGGGGTGTCCGTGATACGGACTGAGAGGAAAGAATGACTTTCCGACTCTCTGGACCTGATCTGGCTCATACCAGCGTGGGGAAGTAGTCAACATACCATTGACGAACCGGGTCCTGTAATTCAGGACCCGGTTTTTTTGCTTCTTCTTCTGCCTGGGATAAAAGGGGGGAGAATTATGAATCGCACAAAACTGCTTACGACCATGGCTGTGCTTACTGCACTCGGAACGCTCGGGGCACAGATGCTGTGGTTTCCGGCCGGAATAGCAAAGGCCTATCCGGTCCAGCATGCCGTCAACGTCGTTGCTGCCGTTACGCTTGGACCGCTGCCGGCGGTGACGATAGCTTTCCTGATAGCTGTGTTGCGGAACCTGTTAGGTCTCGGCACTCTGCTAGCATTTCCGGGGGGTATGATCGGGGCTTTTGTGGCGGGAGTGACATATCACTACACGAAGCGTATCGGGGGAGCGGTAACCGGTGAAATCATCGGGACAGGATTATTCGGATCTCTTGCTTCCGTACCGATCGCCAATCTGTTGATGGGTACAGGCGCCGGGGTTTTCGCTTTTGTACCTTCATTCGCTGTAAGTACCGTGACCGGGGCGCTGATAGGCTGGATGGTCGCAGTCCGGCTGAAACAGACAGCTATCGTGACAACTTAATTATTTGAACTGCTGGGGGCGCGGATATCGCTGAGATAAGGTTTTGCCTTAGTCCCTTTGAACCTGATGCGGGTCATGCCGCCGAAGGGAAGCACTCTGCACATGGGGGCTTCCTTTATACTAAACGAGGAGGCTATTTTTATGTCATTTACGAAAGAATTAAGAAGAGAAAATGAAGATGTATTTCAGGCGATTTTCGATCACCCGTTTGTACAGGGTCTTGGCGAAGGTGAACTGCCGAAAGAAGCGGTGGCTCACTACGTAAAAGCGGACTATGAATACTTGAATACCTTCCTTACCCTTTATGGCACGGCCATTTCCCAATCCGACAGTCGGGAGGATATAACATTTTTTCATAATCAGATCGCCTTTGTGCTGGGGGATGAGATGCACCCACACCGCAATTTAAGCGATTACGCAGGCACCCCGTACGAAAATCTTCAGGGTTATCCGATGCCACCGACAGCGGATCATTATCGTGCTCACATGAAGAGTGTGGCCACAGAAGGTCTGCTCGGAAAAACAATTGCGGCTATGCTTCCCTGTCCGTGGACTTACGATGAAATCGGAAAAGAATTGAAACGGCGTTTCTCTCCGGAATCGGACCATCCTTTCTATGAGTGGATTGAATTCTATGCCGATGATTCTATTGCCGAAACCACCGGCTACATGATGAAACGTCTGGATGAGGAAGCGGAGCGGGCATCTCCGGAAGACAGGCGGAAAATGAAAGAAGCTTTCCGGAAAAGCTGTCAGTTGGAACTCGCTTTCTGGGAAATGTCCTATTCACTGGAAGAATGGCCTGCAGGAAAGGAGGCGGCGAGATGAGACCATATACAGCACTGACAATCGCAGGATCCGATTCCGGAGGCGGAGCCGGGATTCAGGCGGATATCAAGACGATGGAAGAATGGCAGGTGTACGGAATGTCTGTGCTGACTTCTTTGACCGCCCAGAACACTATGGGAGTCCGGGAGGTTCATCACGTACCTGTTCCATTCCTTACTGCTCAGCTTAAAAGTATTGAGGAGGATCTGCCTGTGGATGCTATCAAAACCGGAATGATTTCATCGAAAGAAGCTGCACGCACAGTAGGGGAATGGATCGGGGCCCGGCGGAAACCATACGTCTGTGACCCCGTCATGGTAACTGCGAGCGGTCATCCTCTTATGGAAGAGGAGACGAGGGAGGCGCTTTCCGAATATCTTTTTCCTCATGCTGATGTCGTCACTCCGAATATTCCGGAAGCGGAAACGCTGCTTAGGATGACTATTAAGACAGAAGCTGATATGGAAGAAGCGGCAGGACTGTTTGTAGAAAAACTCGGCAGCCGCGGCGCGCTCATTAAAGGCGGACATCTGGATGGAGAAGCTGTCGATGTATTGTATGACGGAGAAATTATGAGGACATACAGAGAAGCGCGCATTAAAACGGATAATACCCATGGCACAGGCTGTACGTATGCTTCGGCTATCGCGGCGAATCTGGCGCGGGGACGGACGCTTCCTGTAGCTGTAGAGAAGGCTAAACATTTTATTACCGAAGCTATCCGTCATTCTTTCGACCTCGGTTCAGGGAGCGGCCCTACGAATCACTGGGCCGGCAGAAGGGGGGAGGTCAAATGATGGAAGAGCGTGTAAGAGAAAAGAGACCGCTGGTTCACCACATTACGAATGAAGTAGTGATGAATTTCTCTGCGAACGGCCTCCTGGCATTCGGAGGGAGCCCGGTCATGGCGAAAGAAAGAGAAGAAGTCGCAGACATAGCAGGGGCGGCCGATGCTCTTGTATTGAATATCGGCACGCTCCGGAGCAGTGACGTGGAAACGATGATAGCAGCAGGAAAAGCAGCTAATGAGAAGGGTATTCCTATACTGCTGGACCCGGTGGGGGCAGGAGCGAGTACCTTCCGGAAAAATGCAGTCAGAAAAATAACAGAAGAGCTGGACGTAGCCGTCGTGAAAGGGAACGCCGGGGAAATCGCTGCTCTCGCAGACATACCACTGAAAGTGAAAGGTGTGGATTCGGAAGAAAGCGGAGATTCCACAGATATCGCCCTGAGGGCTTCGGAGAAACTGAACACCTGCGTAGTAGTGACGGGAGCAATAGATATAGTAGCGGAAAACGGCAATTATACAACGTCTTCCTACGGTTCTCCTCTGCTTACGCAGGTTACAGGGTCGGGGTGTCTCCTCGGGACGCTGATTGCCGCCTGTCTCACGGTTGAGGATGAAAAAGAGAAAGCGGTACTTTTTGCAGTGGAATTTTATAATAAAGCTGCGGAGAGGGCGGAAGCGAACTCCCATGGTCCGGGGTCTTTCGCCGTTTCTCTTCTCGATGAACTGGGGGGAGATGTATGAGTGATTATCTTCATACCTATTTCATTATGGGAAGCCAAAACTGTAAAAAAGACCCTGTGGAAACTCTGCGACGAGCCATCAGGGGAGGGATCACCGCTTTTCAGTTCAGGGAAAAAGGAGAAGGATCATTGATGGGCGCCGAAAAAGTCAAGCTTGGCCACCGTCTGCGGGAAGTATGCCACGAGCATGAAATCCCTTTTTTCGTAAATGATGATATTGAGCTGGCACGTGAATGGAAAGCGGACGGTGTTCACATCGGGCAGGAAGATACGGAAATAGAAAAAGTTAGAGATCGTTTCCCGGATCTTATAATCGGATTATCCGTATCCACCCCGGAAGAACTGGAGCAGAGCCGGTACGAGCTGGCAGATTATCTCGGAGTGGGACCCGTGTTCAAAACTTCGTCGAAGCAGGATGCGAAAGACGTAATAGGAATAGAAGGACTTCGGACGATTCAGAACAGAGCCGGCTTGCCGGTGGTCGCCATAGGGGGTATACACGAAGGTAACGTACAGAAAGTTAGAGAGACCGGTGCCGGGATAAGCGTTATTTCCGCCATCGCAAGTAATGAAGATCCTTTCAGCGGTGTGCAGCGATTATTATAGCAAAACCACTCCGGTCACTTCAGCAGTGACCGGAGTGGTTTTGTGTTTTAAGACCGATATATAAATGCAGAAACAAAAAAATCCTTCTACCTGGGCAGAAGGACAAGACAGCCTAAGAAGCTCGGACGAGTGATAAGTGCGTGCAGATGAGTCGTTCCGCAAAGAGGAATAACTCTCACTTTCACTGAACGATCCTCTATTATGTATCGACTGTATCTGTTCATTATACATAACAAAATTCGATACGTAAATGCATATAATGCTTTTCTGTAAACATCGGGCAAAGGTAATAGGTCAAATTGCTACAGGGGTTTCCTGGAAGCGTTTGTAGCAATCTGACCCGGGTTTCTGCTGCTGATCTGTTTTTTTCGGATTATTTACCTGAAGCATAACCGTAAGGGTTATGGCTGCGCCATCGCCAGGTGTCCTCACACATATCGGTAATGGATTTTTCCGCTTTCCATCCCAGCTTTTCCTCGGCTTTTGAAGGGTTTGCATAGCAGGAGGCTACGTCACCTTCGCGGCGGCCGGTCACTTCATAAGGTACAGAACGACCGGAAGCTGATTCGAAAGCCCGGACGAGCTGAAGTACGCTGTAACCTTCCCCGGTGCCGAGGTTATAGATTTCATGACCCGATCCCTGCATTGCTTTATCCAATGCTTTTACATGGCCGAGAGCAAGGTCTGTTACGTGGATATAGTCACGTACCCCCGTTCCGTCAACGGTCGGATAATCATCGCCGTAAACGGTGAGCTTTTCGTATTGTCCCAGAGCTACTTTTGCAACATAAGGCATGAGATTATTCGGAGTTCCATTCGGTGACTCGCCGATTTTTCCGCTCGGGTGAGCGCCGATCGGGTTGAAATAGCGCAGAATGGAAATGCTCCATTCGGAATCAGCGTTCCAAAGATCTGCCAGAACCTCTTCAATCATCAGTTTCGTTCTTCCATAAGGATTGATGGCAGACACCGGGAAGTCCTCCGTTATCGGGTTGAATGCCGGTTTCCCGTAGACCGTAGCGGAAGAAGAGAATATGATGGTTTTCACATTAAATTCGGTCATGACTTCCAGCAGTACGAAAGTAGCCGTCAAATTATTTTTGTAGTACGTGAGAGGAAGGGAGACCGAATCATTCACCGATTTGAGACCTGCCATGTGTATAACAGCTTCAATCGTGTGCTTCGAGAAAATCTCCTCGAGGGCACTCCGGTCCAGCAGGTCGTTTTCGTAGAATGTTATCGTTCCGCCGGTAATTTCCTCGACTCTCGCCAGGGACTCTTTTCGACTGTTCGACAGGTTGTCGATGACAGCAATGTCATACCCTTCGTTCAAAAGTTCCACGCATATATGATTTCCGATGAAACCTGCGCCTCCTGTAATAAGAATCATAGGCTACCCTCCTGTTTTTATTCTTATCCATAAAATTACATGAAAGAAGAAGTAAAAACAACCGGAATCTGATAATATAGAACTATATAAACTCAATTGAGTTTTTTTCGGAAAGTTCCGGCTTCCCGTAACTGAAGGTAGTCGGGAATGGTGGCATCATTCTACCATTCGTTATAATTTGTCGGTTCATGGTAATGTTTGAAGCGATTTGCAGTAGAAAGTCCTTTGCTTTCCCCGGGCTGCTGATGAGAAACTGTCAGTACTTCAACCCCATCCATTTCACGAACTTTCCGCAATTTATAGACTTGGTCCTGGGCCCACTCATCGTATACGACATCGCTGAAGTGGAAACCTTCCCACATAATACCATCTACGTACGGAGAGGAGGCGGTGGCCAGCGTATCGAATCCCCAGTTCTGTATCAGAGAAAGATCCGGGTGCCTGTCTTTGAGAAGAGTCAGCCAGTCCGTCAATCCTTCCCGCTGTGCGTGAAGAACCTGAGGGTCACCGCCATGCTCATTATCGATGTTTCCTACAGTATCGAGAAAAGCTCCGTCCAGTCCTTTATCGACAATCTGCTTCTGAACTTCGTCTGCCATAACTTTCTGATAGTGAGAGGAAGTTATGTCGGTCAGGTAGGAGTCCCATTCTTCGTAGTAAACTCGTTTACTATTGCGAACGAAGAAGTCTTCTTCTTTTAACTTCTGGAACAGCGGAGTATTCCACTGGTCGGCTTCCATCGTATTAATATACCCGTACACGAGCGTACCGTCTTTTCTTATTTCTTCTATCTGTTGGTTTGTGTAGTAGAAAGGCTCAATAATCATTACATCATACTCGCTCATCTCGTCTATAATCGCAGGAGTCGGAGCATCGTAATAGATTTTATAAGTTTCTATGTGAGCGAGGGGCGACTCTTTTGAAGCGGTGATACGATCCGAGACCAGAAAAGCGGAGAAAGCGAACAGCAGGGAAGTCAGCAGGTAGACGGGTAATCGTTTTTTTCTTTTCAAAGAACATTTCTCCTGTAAAAAAAGTATTTTTTGTAATTACTATTATATACAATTGTGACAATTAAATATACTTATTTCGAAAGTATTCCGAACGAACCAAAAAGGGGTGATGAGATGATTTACAGACAATCAAGCATAATCAGGAAATCCATTGAACTGATTCTGGTCATTGCAGGGTTGGGAATGATAGATCAAATACTCGGGTTAGAGATGAGAGAATGGACATTGAATCCTTTTCTTATAACGGTACTTTTATTTTCTCTCAGGTACGGTTTGACGATCGGTATAAGCAGTTTCCTTCTTGTGCTGGCTTACTATCTGGCGGATATGGTGATTGGAGGAGGGGACGTATTCCTTGTATTCTACAGCTTCGACCGTTTTATTAATGTCGCGCTATTGCTCCTGGTTGCCGTCATCGGAGGGATGTACGGCACAAGTTTCCGGGAAAGATATGAGTCTCTCAGTGACCGTAACTCCGAACTTTACGAAGAGAATGAAAACGTGAAAGAGGTCATCCAGTCCGTGGAAGAGTCAATGAAAGCGATGCAAAACCGCGTTCTGGAAAGCGAGTACACCTTGACCAGAATTTACCAGGTAGGAAAAGCGCTTGATCAGCCGACCCCTTATCTCATACGGAACGAAGCGATTGAGATCATTTCGGATTTATTTCAGTCCCGGGAAGTAGCCATCTATCATGTGGACGCATCATTCAGTGCGATGAGGCTCAGTGTGAAAAGAGGCGGGCCTGATGCGTTTTTGCAGACCATTTTCGTTTCCGGAGAGGATTCGATGCTTCAGAGATTATTTTCGAATAAAACGGTGACGATCCGTTCTGTTGAAGATGATGAAGACGCTCCGGTGCTGGCAGGCCCAATTATTCAAAACGGCAAAGTACAGGAAGTGCTGATCATCAACGATCTCGATTTTGAACGGTTGACGAATTATGAAATACAGATTCTTTCCGTTCTGCTGGATTGGCTTTCGGACCGGATTGAAAAATCCCGGGCATCTATGCAGAAAGAAGAAGAGAAGAAAATGTATCCGGGGACACGTATTTATTTCAAGGAAGCTTTCGAAGAAAAAGTCATCGAGCAGCAGGACCGTAAAGAGAAGTTCGATGTCGATTATAGTGTGATAGAGGTGCCGTACGTCAACGCCGGAACAGTGTCGAAAGTTGAAATGGAAATCATTTTGCGCTCTTACCTCCGGGAAGTGGATATAGTCGGGTTCGAGGAAGGCACCGGAGTGTTTTATTTCCTGCTTCCGGGAACCGGTCCGGAAAATGCCGGCATCGTAAAGGATCGTATACAGAAAGTTATGGATGAGAAGGTTGTGCAGTATGTTCAATAACTTCACACAACCGGTATGGATACTCACATTTTATTTTATTCACGGTGTTCTGGCTTTTCTTTTGCTGCTTTTTCTTCAGAAAAGGGCGGAAGAAGAAGAACAGGGAGTAGTGCTGTGGATTTTTACTGTAAGCTTATTTCTCCCTGTAATCGGAGAAATTTTTGGAGGGATGGTCTGGTATATGGCCAGACGCTTCGGCAGCAATGACATACTGGAATCATACGAGGAGTACGTTACTTATAAGCCGCCGATGCTGGAGCAGATCAGATATGAAGCAAGAGCAAGCTATGATATGCAGCCGTTCTCCGAGACTCTTACGGATTTTGAAGCACGATCTAAACAGGATGCGATTATGAGGCTGATAAATTCGGACGTCTCCAGAAAAGGACATTACGTAAATCTCGGACTAACAAACCAGAACTCGGAAATGGTCCACTACGCTGCTACCACCCGGAACCTGCTGATAGACAACCACGAGAAGGAAATTCAGCTCGCAAAATCGGAATACACTCCAGATGATACGACCAGATTAAAGACGCTGTTATCAGCCTATGAACGATTTCTGAAAAGTGAGCTGCTGGAAGGTCCTTCCCTTTCGAGACTCGAGAAGGAGTACAAAGGTTTCATGGAGGAAGAACTTGCTTCCGGCAATGACCGCCCCTTGCTCCTTGAAAGACTTGGAGAGTTTCATCTGTATCGGGGTGATCCTTCCACCGGAGTGGAAATACTCGAAAGTATGAATGAAAAGCACCCTCTTCAGGCCGAAGGATATCTGGTACTTCTCCGTTATTATTACGGAAGAAAAGATTGGAAAAAGATACGCAGCGTGCTGAGTGCCTTGAAAGAAAACGTCCCGAAGACCAATATACCGGAATCCAGACGTTTCATTGTTGAACATTTGCTGGGGGAAGAATTATGAAAAAACACACAATTCAATTGAGCATAACCTTCGCTGTACTGCTGATAGGCATGGTGACTATTCTGCAGCTCATCAGAATGGAAACGTTCCAGCAGTGGTTTCCTCCCAACTCCTCACCGGAGAATGAGTTCCCGGTAATGACTGCGGAAGAGCCGAAGAAGGGGGAGGAGGAACTCAAGGTATTTCTTCACCAGAATGAGAGTGACCTGTCCGAGGGAGCCATCGGAAATATGAAACAGGCCCTCGAGTATGCAAAAGTGCCATACGAACAGGTAGGCAGGGAGGAGATAAAAAACATTGCCCCTTCCCCTTATTCGATAATAGTTCTTGCCGGAGAACATTCCGAAGAGTGGCCGAGGGACGTTATCACCGAGTTTGTGGAAGAAGGCGGACGGGTGATGATCGCCGGCCGTTTTGTCGATTCGGATTGGAACGATCTTCTTGGTATTAAGAAAGCGGAGGGATACAAAGGCGATCTGCACGGTATTTCTTTCGAACAGGAACTGTTTCCAGGTTACGTGGATCTTGGTGCATCCTCTGAACTTTTTTCCCACAGTATCGCCGATGTTGAACTGAAAGAAGAGGTAGCGGTGCCTCTTACAGTGGAAGAAGAGCCGCTTATGTGGATCTATGAAAAAGGCAAAGGGAAAGTGATGTTCTGGAATTCAACCATCACTGTGGGTAAAACTACGAGGGGAATGCTGCTTCAATCACTCTCCATGCTTCCGCCTGCTTTCGTCAGTGCCCAGGCCTCCATTAAAGTTTTTCATATCGACGACTTTCCGTCCCCTATTCCTTTTGAAACTCCGGAGAAAATAGAGCAGGAGTATGATAAATCAATACGTGATTTTTACACAGACGTATGGTGGGAGGATATGAAAGAGATCGGAGAGAACCATGACTTCACGTACACGGGTTACTTAATAGGTACGTACAGGGATGATACGGAATTGAAAGGGAAAGAGATCCGGGAAAATCTCCGTTATCCTATGCTCTACTTCGGCCGTGATTTATTGAGTGAAGGAGGAGAACTTGGTCTGCACGGGTATAACCACCAGTCCCTGGTTACCCCTTCCGAACCGATAGATGAGACGCTCGGATATGTACCGTGGAAGAATAACCGGCAGATGGTGGAAGTGATTAAGGAAGTGGAAGGTGTTTTCAAATACTATTTTCCTGACGAAGAGATCAAATCCTACGTTCCTCCTTCCAACGTAATCAACACGACCGGAATTAAAGCGCTGGAACAGTCGCTTCCTGAATTAAAGACAATCAGTTCATTATATATCGGGGGAGACAAGGGAAGTCTTGAACAGGAATTCGGTCCGGGCGATGTTAAGAACAACCTTTATTATTTTCCGCGAATGACGAGCGGATATGCAGAAAGTCCGGAAGACCAGTTTCTCCAGACAGACGTTATTGCTAACTTTGGTGTTTTCTCCCACTTCGTCCACCCGGATGACGTACTGGATTCCTACAGGGCACAAGGCAGAAACTGGAGCCAGATGCGTTCCAGGTTACAGGATATGGGAGAGCACGTTAAAGAAAACTACCCTTATCTGGAAGCCATGACCCAGTCGAACGCTACGAAAAAAATGAAAAGTTATCAGGAATCGGAACTGACGGTATCCTATAAGGAAGACCGGATCGTTATTACAGGGGATGAAATCCTGAAACCGAGTGAGTTTCTCATCAGGCTGGAGAATGGCAAGTTTCTCAATGAAGGAAAATATTCTTATGGTAGTGTGGACGAATTAAGTGAAGGATTATACCGGGTGACTGTTAAAGAGCCGGAAGCTGAGATCCTTATTAAGGAGCGGGGCAAATGAAAATAGGTATGATCGTGGAAGGGAGTTATCCTTACGTCAGTGGGGGAGTGGCCAACTGGGTACAAATGATGATTCAGAGAATGCCCGAACATGAATTTGAAATTGTGGCTATCACACCGAAACAGATGACGGAAAAAGACTATCGTTACACTTTGCCGGAGAACGTAACCGGCGTAACCAACCTTCCATTGAACATGAAACAAAAAAAGAAGATGAAAAAACAAAGGCTTTCTGCAGAAGAAGAGGAAGCACTCACCGAATGGATGATGTTCCGGAAGACCAGTGATACGGCGCTGAATATGCTGAGCGGAAGGCTGGGAGATCCTTCCGAGTTCTTCTCGAGCCGGCTGTTCTGGCATATCGTACAAAGCAGCTATGAAGAAGAAAAGCAGACGGCTTCTTTTATTGAATATCTCTTTATGTGGAAAGGAATGTTCTCGCCGGTTATTGAACTGCTGCAGTTCGATTTTCCGGACGTGGATCTGGTCCAGTCCGTTTCCACCGGTTATGCCGGGCTGATAGGAGCCGCCATGAAACAGCAGCAGGACATTCCTTTTATTTTGACAGAGCACGGGATCTATTCCCGGGAGCGCGAGGAAGAAATTCTGCAGGCGGCATGGATCGCCGATTATTACAAAGAGCGCTGGGTGAAATTTTTCCATCACTTGTCCCTGCAGGCGTATACGGAAGCGGATGATGTAATTACGCTGTTTGAGAGAAACAGTGAACTGCAGGAGACGCTTGGGGCACCTGCCGGGAAGTTACATGTTGTACCTAACGGAATCGACTATGAGCGGCTGGGCGCTATCCAAAAATCCGAAAAAGGTAAGGATACGTTGATTATTGGCGCTATCGTACGGGTAGTTCCGATCAAAGATATCAAGACGATGATCCAGGCCGCTAATCTTCTGGCCGAGAAGTCCATTCCATTTGAAATGTACATAATGGGCCCGCTCGACGAAGAAGAAGATTATGCAGAGGAATGCAGGCGTCTTATCAATCAGCTGGAACTCGAGAATTCCGTCTTTCTGACAGGCAAAGTGAATATAAGTGATTATCTGCCGACATTTGATGTGTGCTTACTTACCAGTATTTCCGAAGGCCAGCCGCTCGCAGTTCTGGAAGGAATGGCTGCCGGAGTCCCGTGGGTAGTTACAGACGTGGGGTCCTGTTCCGAACTGATTCTCGGAGGTGAAGGTGATCCGTACGGACCGGCAGGATTTGTCGTGCCACCGGTGAAGCCGCTACAGGTAGCGGAAAAATGTGAGTGGATGTACGCTCATCCGGAGGAGACTGTAAAGTTCGGCTGGAACGGTAAAAAACGTGTGGAGACGTATTATCAATTGAACCAGTTGATTGAACAGTACAGAAAATTGTATCAGAGGAGGGAAGAAGCTTATGGCAGGCATCGGGTTTAGATTACAGAAACTGTTCCAGGAGGATTACTTTTCTTCCCGTTTCAAAGCATATGTCTTCGCAGGACTGGTGACAGCAGGCCCGTGGCTCATCGTTATCGTTACCATTACCCTGATCCAGTGGCTCACCACTCAATTCATCGATATAAGCCGGCAGGAAAATGAACTGTTCACGCTGTCGGTAGCGTACTGTTTCATTTTTTCCCAGGTGATTTTCGGTATTCAGCAGTTGGTCGTTACGCGGTATCTTGCAGACCTGATATTTGAAAACCGTTCGAAAGAAATATTTGCAACATTCATAGGAATGACGAAGCTGACTCTGATGATTGCATCGGTCACCTGGTTGCTGTTCCTCTGGTTCTCCGAGCTTCCTTTTCACTTTAATGTTCTGATATTGGCATTATTTGTTACTATTAACCTGATTTGGGTAATGTTTTTATTCTTAAGTGCGGCTAAGTTTTACCAGGCCGTGGCGTACAGTTTTCTGAGCGGGGCTGTCATTTCCATTATCCTTATTGTCTGGATGGGGTTCAATGTGCAAATGTTCACATTCGCAGAACACAGTCTCAGCTTCTTTCTGCTTCTCGGTTTTACGAGCGGGATGATCGTAACGCTGTTTGGACTCCTGCTTTCTATGCTTATGACTTTTGGAGAGAAAACGGTCGAAGGCCAGTTCAGCTACTTAAGTTATTTTGATAAGTACCCGTCTCTATTCTGGACGGGCTTTCTGTATAACGCAGGGGTGTGGGTCTGTAACTGGGTAATATGGTTCGGGCCGGGGGGCTCTTCCCTCTTTGATACTTTCCTTTATCATAGAATATACGATACGGCCGTTTTCCTTTCTTATCTGACAATCATCCCTGCTCTTATCATTTTCGTGGTTTCCGTGGAAACACGTTTTTATGAAAGGTACCGGATTTTCTACGGGAATGTCAACGAAGGCGGAACTCTCGGTGAAATCAGGAAGGCTAAAGAGAAAATGCAGCGTGTATTGAGACAGGAGCTGGAGGGTCTCTTCCGGAGTCAGGGGGTTTTTTCCCTGTTCGTTATTCTGTTCATCGGTTACCTGACAGCTTTTCTCAGTTTCGAGGACGAAATTATTTCCATCTTCCGATTTACGGCAGTCGGAGCGTTTTCAAACGCTATGGTACTCATAGTTACTCTCATTCTTCTTTACTTTGAGGATCGGCGGGGAGCTATGTACACATCAATCATGTTCTTCAGTCTGAACCTGATTCTGTCTCTGGTGTTTTTGCCTCTTGGATACGATGGATACGGGCTCAGCTTCTCCATAGGCTCCACGGCCTCTTTCCTGTTCGCTATGGTAAGGCTGGCCGTTTTTATCGATCAGGTGGATTACCATGCTTTCTGCCGTCCTCATGACCGGTCAAACAGACAGGGGAGGTTGGTTTTTTCGAAAATGGGAAAATGGCTGAACGAAAGAAGATTCATATAACTGTTTCAGCTACGCGGAAGGAGGAATCATATGGAAATAAGAAGCGCACGCCTGGAAGACGCGCCCGGCGTTGCGAAAGTTCAGGTGGAGACCTGGAAGACGACGTATCGGGGGATTGTACCGGAGGGATACCTGAACCGGATGACCCCGGAGAACAGAAGGGAGAAATGGGAAAAGATTATCGAAAAAGGTATGGTTTACGTGGCGGTGAATGAAGAAGAGGAGATTACGGGATTTGCAAGCGGAGGTCCGAGCCGATCTCCTCAACTTCATCCGCATGAAGCGGAGCTGTACGCCATTTATATAAGAGAAGATGACCAGGGGAAGGGGCTTGGCAGAAAACTGCTCACTCCCGTCGTGAATGAGCTTATGGAAGGCGGACGGTCTTCGATGCTCGTATACGTTCTGGCTGAAAATGAATCCAGATATTTTTACGAAGCGCTGGGCGCAAAACTACTCGATAAAATAAAAATCGGGATAGACGGAAAAACGCTGAATGAGCTGATCTATGGATGGGATGATATCTCCGGTCTCGCCACTCCGGCCGAATAAATACAACTCGCGGCAGATGGAGGGAAGCGGGTTCATGATAAGATTGGTTGATAATTGGAAAATATTCCTCTATCCTTTTAATTGTCAGAATTGTTATAATTATGGCAGGGATGTAATGTGCTGGAAAAGAAACTCAGGTACCGGTGAAGTTTTACTGATTCAGGGGGGAGCGGCTTTGAACAGAGCGGTGATTATGATATGTATGGTTTTGCTTGCAGGCTGTCAATCAGGTTATCCGACGAGTGAGTATGGCCAACTCCCGCATACGGAAAACGAAGTTACCTTTAAAGCGGAATCGGAAGTCGATAATGGGGAAAACGGAGTGCACTTTTACATCATCAATGCGAGTGAGGCCCCCGTTTTTTATGATATGGGGTACAAAATAGAAAAAGAAGTTGACGGAACGTGGAAAGAACTGGCGTTCGATGAAGAAGTTCCATTTCGGGAACGGGCCAAAGAAGTTAAACCGGGGGAGAGTTTCGAATCTGCTGTTGTTCTGGATGAAATAGAATCCGATTTTGAACCGGGAGTATACCGGGTGGTAGTGACGATGACGGAATCCCGTGAAACGGAAGAAGTTTTCAGGCTCGCTTCCGAATTCAGGGTGCTTCCGGTCACTTGAAAGTAAAGCCGGATGGTATCCTCACCTCTCTGAAGGCAGTTGAAGTGAAAAGGTCTTCAATGAAATTTTGATTTTAATATAAAATTCCTATAATCTTAAAGAAAGGATTAATATTAACTTTCAGAAGGAGACTCCAATCTATTTATGTTCCTCAACTCGTTTGGCACAAACGGTTTCTTACTATTAGCGGCGTTTCTATTATTCAGCGGCATCATTGTTGCCAAGTTCTCCAGTCGCTGGGGTATCCCTTCCCTGATTCTGTTTATAATGGTCGGGATGGTAACAGGCAGTGACGGGCTGGGGCTGGTTTACTTCCATGATGCAGGTACTGCGCAGATCATCGGTGTCTTCGCTCTCGTCATCATTTTGTTTGAAGGTGGACTGCACACAAAATGGGCGACCGTTAAATCTGTAGCGCTTCCTTCTCTGTCCCTCGCAACTCTTGGTGTGCTGATCACCTCTTTACTCATCGGGTTCAGTGCTTATTTCCTTTTCAATTTTTCGCTTCTTGAAGGTATGCTGCTCGGAGCGATTGTCGGTTCAACCGATGCGGCTGCTGTCTTTGCCGCTTTAAAAGAAAGGAATATCAAGGCCAAAATGGGAGCGACGCTTGAAGCTGAATCAGGGACGAACGATCCGATGGCGGTGTTTCTCACCCTGTCCCTTATTGAGCTTATCGCCGCTAACGATGGAAGTATATGGACTATGATCCCGACCTTTTTTGTGCAGATGGGACTCGGTCTTCTCTTTGGCCTGGCGGTCGGGAAAATCGGTTCTCTGTCAATCAACAATATAAGGCTGGACTCAAGTGCTCTTTATCCGATTCTTTCCGTGGCATTTGCCCTGATTACATACAGTATCACTGCGTTCGCAGGGGGCAGCGGATTTCTTGCGGTATATGTGGCAGCTCTCGTCATCGGAAACAGTGAGCTGACTTACCGGTATTCGATTTTTCAATTCAATGAAGGGTTTGCATGGATGGCGCAGATTCTGATGTTTATTATTCTCGGACTGCTCGTATATCCCGGACAGTTATTCACCGCAGAGATTATGGGGAACGGGTTCCTTCTTGCCTTCATTCTCATTATCGTTGCGCGGCCCGTTGCCGTATTTCTTTCCCTCATTAAAATGAACTATACAGTGAAAGAGAAAATCTTCATTTCCTGGGCCGGCCTCCGCGGAGCCGTGCCGATTGTACTGGCCACATTCCCGATCGTTGAGGGACTGGAGGCAAGTCGCGATATCTTCAACATCGTCTTCTTTATCGTCCTCTCCTCCGCACTTGTTCAGGGGTCGACGATTTCGAATTTCGCAAACAAACTCGAACTCGTGGGGAAGAAGAAGGATGTACCGCATCATTCCATCGAATTGATTTCAATGGGGAAAGCCCAGGCGGAAATGATACAGTTCCAGACGAACAGGGAGTCAGCTGTCGTCGGGAAGAAACTGCATGAAATCTCTTTTCCCAACCGGGCCAACATAAGCGCGATCATCCGGGAGAACCGGGTCATTACGCCGTACGGGGAAACAGAAATCAAGGAAGGGGATTTCCTCTACATTCTCGTGGAAGCCGCTTATAAAGAACGTCTGAAAAAGGTGCTCGAAGAACGCGTGCCACGTCCGGAAACTGGCGTAGACAGGGATACGGATAAAGATGACTGACCCGCTTCTCAATCCCTGGCATATATATAAAGCCTTTCCCCGTTCAGGAGGAAAGGCTTTTTTGTAATAAATATCAGAAAGGGTTGGTTGCCCACTGGAGAGACTGTTTAATGAAGATGCGCGGGTGAAGCTTCAGCTGCGCCACCATGTATTCAGCCAGATCCTCCGGCTGCATGAATTTCTGTTCATCATTTTTATCAGGGTTATCACCGAATGCGAGTTCAGTTGCTACCAGACTCGGGTTCATGGTAAAGACGCGGATATTATGCGGACGCACTTCCTGCATCAGTGCTTCGGTCATTCCCTGAACGGCAAATTTGGAAGCACTGTAAGAAGTGGAGCCCGCGGTGCCTTTCAGACCGTTACTCGAGGAGATGTTGATCATATCTCCCCCGTTTTTCTCGATCATGTCCGGAAGTACAGCACGGGTCATGTGATACATACCGAACAGGTTGATTTCCACTGTCCGCTTCCAGTCGTCAGGGTCCGTGTCCAGGAAGTTACCGTGCAGGCCGACCCCTGCGTTATTGATAAGAATGTCGGCTTTCCCGAGCTTTTCTTTCAGACCGGAAACCGCTTTCTCCGTCTCTTCAAGATCAGAGATGTCCACGGCAGCGTACTCCGCTTTTACTCCGTATTTCTCTGCCTCTTCTTTCACCTGCTGAAGTTTCGTTTCGGTACGGGCAATGAGCCCGACATGAACGCCTTCCTGCGCGAATTCGATAGCTGTCGCCTTACCGATGCCGCTGCCGGCCCCGGTAATGTATGCAACTTTACCCTTAATGTCTTGTCCCATAAGTAATTCCTCCTTCATTTAAGTACATACTTCCAACTTAAAGAGTAACATGAATAATGGAACTGCTCATTCGTCCTGTTTTTTCATGAGAGTCTTCATAACGACGGAAGTACGGGAAAAAACCACCAATAATATGATAATATAGGGAGAAACGATCGTACCGGAACGAAGAAAGGGGAGTGTGTATGCGACTCGGAGGAAAGATTGTTCTGCAGGTGGCAGGACTATTCGTTTTATACTACATAGGAAGTAAACTCCAGGAGTGGAGCGGGCTCCCGGTGCCAGGAAGTATCCTCGGTCTTCTGCTTCTTCTGACTCTGCTCCTGACCGGTGTGCTCCCGGCCGGGTGGGTCGATCACGGTGCAGGTTTTATGCTGGCGTATCTGCCATTATTCTTTGTGCCGGTTACGGTGGGGATCATCGAGTACCCCGTGTTGCTGAGCGGTACGGGTATCGTTATGATTATAATGACAATTACGGGGACGTGGCTGACGATGTTCGTCGCCGGATTTACGAGTGAAAAACTGTCGAAAAAAGGAGGAGCGTAATGGCTTTTATAATGCTTCTGCTTACGATTCTTACCTTTTTATTGATGGGCAAAATTTATTCTGAATACCGTACGCCCCTGCTTACTCCCGTGCTTACTACAGTAGCGGTGGTTGTTGCTGTGCTTCTTATATCCGGTGTTTCGTATGAGACGTATATGGAAGGAGCAGTCTGGATTGACCGCCTGCTGGGGCCGGCTGTAGTGGCTCTGGCTTATCCGATGTACCGGCAGCGGGCAGTCCTGAAGAAACACTTCTTGCCGATTGTCGTTAGTGTAATCGTCGGCGTTATTACGGCTTTCGGTTCGGGATATACGATGGCGAAAGTTCTCGGACTGGAGCGCGAACTGCTCTTGACCATTTTACCGAAGTCTCTGACTACACCGATTGCGGTGCCGGTAGCTTCCGAAATAGGCGGCATTCCTTCGATGGCAGTAGCGTTCACGATGATTGCAGGATTCACCGCTATATTGACTTCTCCCTTATTTTTCAGATATATTCCGTTCGGTGACACAGGGAAGGGGATAGCCCTCGGCACAGCTGCGCACGGCCTCGGCACTTCAAAAGCTGTGGAATACGGCGAAGAAACCGTATCGATGAGCTCCGTGGCAATGAGTCTGGCTGCTATCATCGGTTCTTTTTTCGGACCCTTTTTCGTATGGCTTCTGGCTATCTGAGGATTAATTTTAAAAGAAATGTGGAAACAGTGGTGCAGGAGGGATAATTATGGTCAAAAAAGTAAATCTCGGCAAAACGGATTTATCCATTAATCCAATCGGACTTGGTACAAATGCAGTCGGAGGGCACAACATATATCCGAATCTTGATGAACAGCAGGGCGTAGATATGGTGAAAGCGGCTATCGATAGAGGTGTGGATTTTCTTGATACGGCCTATGCCTACGGTAACGGACGTTCCGAAGAACTCGTAGGTCAGGCGATTGCGGAATCCGGAAAGCGACAGGAAGTCGTTCTGGCTACGAAAGGTGCTCATACAGATGACGGCGGTAAAAGTAACCGTCCGGAGTTTTTGAAACAGGCGGTTGATAACAGCCTTAAGCGTCTCGGTCTCGATTACATCGACCTTTACTATATTCATTTTCCGGATGAAGATACACCGAAGTATGAAGCAGTCGGTGCGCTTCAGGAATTGAAAGAGGCAGGTAAGATACGGGGTGTGGGTGTTTCCAACTTTTCGATGGATCAGTTGAAAGAAGCGAATCAGGACGGATATGTCGATGTTATACAAGAACACTATAATCTTTTTGAGCGGAAAGCAGAAGAGACGTATTTCCCTTATGTGAAAGAACAGGGGATCGGTTTCGTACCGTTCTTCCCATTTGCCTCCGGACTACTGGCCGGTAAGTATGAGGAGGACACGACTTTTCCTGAAGGGGATCTCCGCCATCAGAAACCCGAGTTCCAGGGGGAGAAGTTTAAAGAGAACGTCCGTAAAGTAAACGAACTGAAACCGATTGCGGATTCATACGGTCTTGATACGGCTCAGCTCGTGCTCGCTTATTACATTCATCAGGAAGCAATCGATGCTGTAATTCCGGGTGCGAAGAGAAAAGACCAGGTGTTTCATAACAACAAAGCAGCAGATGTGACACTGGATCAGGCAACAATCACACGCATCAGTCAGCTTTTCTCTTAAAACAAAAACTCAATTAATAAGGCGAGACCTGGATTCCGGAAACCTTCCGGGGTCCGGTTTTTTTATATAACTATACAGGCTTCACAGCTTCGTCACCGCCTTCGGCATCTCTCTTGTGATAAAATTAACAGGAAAGAGAGGGCGGTCGTCATGATAAAACAGGCTGAACAATTTTTGGAGCAATGCTATAAAGAATTAGGAAAAACGGAAGCGGAGTTACGGGCAAGGACCGAAGCAGTAACCCAAGAAATCGCAGAAACCGGGTCTTATACCCATACATACGAAGAACTGGAATATGGAGCGAAAATGGCATGGCGCAACAGCAATCGATGTATCGGCAGATTATTCTGGAATCGTCTTGAAGTAAAGGATCAAAGGCACCTTTCAACCGAAGAAGAGGTGGCAGGTGCTCTTCAGGAACATATTCGCGAAGCTACCAACGGAGGGAGGATCCAGTCCACCATCAGTATTTTCAAGCCGAAAACTGACGAGGGGGAAGTGAAAATCTGGAACCACCAGCTGCTTCGCTATGCCGGATACGAAACGGACGAGGGCATCATCGGGGATCCGGATTCGGTGGCACTTACGAAGAAGGCACTGGATATGGGTTGGGAAGGGGCTGGGACTCCTTTCGATATTTTGCCCCATATCTTCCACATCGATGACCGCGAGCCCGTGTGGTATGATGTACCTGAAGACATTATTTTAGAGATACCGCTCAGGCATCCGGAATATGAGTGGTTTCGGGAACTGAACCTGCGTTGGTATGCCGTACCGATAATTTCTGATATGCGGCTTGAGATAGGAGGGGTCGATTACACATGTGCCCCGTTTAACGGCTGGTATATGGAAACGGAGATAGGAGCAAGAAACTTTGCGGATGATTTCCGTTACAATCTTCTTCCTGTAGTAGCTGAAAAGATGGGCCTTGATACAAATCGGAATTCTTCTTTGTGGAAGGATCGGGCGCTTCTGGAGTTGAATCAGGCTGTACTATACTCTTTCCAGCAGGACGGGGTCTCTCTCGTTGACCATCATACGGCGGCCTGGCAGTTTCAGGTCTTCCAGAGGAATGAGCATAAACAGAACCGGCAGGTTACAGGGGACTGGACATGGCTGAACCCCCCGGTGTCGCCTGCGACAACGCCCATTTTTCATCAGAGTTTTGAAGACAGAATGGATTCACCGAACTATTTTTATCAGAAGTGCCCTTTTTCGTGAAACTTTTTATACGTAAAGGGCGTAGATATATAGTAGAAGAAAGGAGGAGTTATTATTGGATATTAAACCGAAAAAGACAAAGAATCTGACGGCTGCGCAAAAACAGAAACTGAACAAAGCCGGTGGATGGCTCGGGAAAATCTTCACGGTCCTGTTCATCCTTGCGTTCATTGTACTTATATCTTTTAACTGGATCACCGATTACATATGGATGGGGAGCGTGGGGTACCAGGATTCCTACATGACAATTCTGACGAGCAAGCTCATGCTTGGAGTCGTCGGTTTCATTTTATTTGCTATATTTACTTACATGACGTTGAGCTGGATACGTAACGTCTATGTCGGACATTTCACCGCGGGACAGCTTCCGCCTTTCATCAATAACAAGAAGCAGAGTCGCCTTTTGACGCTTGTAATTGCGATTATCGTCGGTCTGCTCGGAAGTGTGCTTGTACAGGGCGTAGGCTGGGAACCGTGGCTGAAGTTTCTCAACTACGAATCATTCGGAGTGAAAGACCCCCATTTTGACCGGGATGTATCCTTCTATATGTTCGTATTACCATTCATCGAATTTGTTCTTTCTATCGTTCTGGGACTTGCAATCTTTTTCTTCCTTGTGGAGATTGGATTCTATTCTGTCTACAATATGTACCGGATGAACAGGAAAGCGCAGATGCACATGGGTATAACGCTGGCGCTCATCGGAATTCTTCTTGCCGTCCAGCACGTACTCGAACCTTTCCGTTCCCTTCTCACCAACCAGGTGAACGTAGTGCAGGAGAGTGTGGTACACGGACTGAGCTACACAGATGATGTCGTCAACAATCCTGCCTCCTACGTGATGGCGGGAGTCGCGCTCCTCGGAACTATATGGGTCATCATAGCTCTGTTCCGGGGAAGATGGAAGTCGATGATAGCACCGATCATCCTTTATATAGCCGTAGGTGTTCTCGCTCAGGGAACTTCCATGATCGTACAGAACTTTGTCGTTTCACCAAACGAATTTTCAAAAGAAAGCCCTTATCTGGAAGAAAATCTCTCGATGACGAGAACGGCTTATGATCTTGAAAACATGAGCGAAGAGCAGCACCCTGGAGCTGATTCCCTGAATCAGTCCATGGTGGAGAGGAATCAGGACACAATCAATAACGTACGTATCAATGATGCACGGCCGATTTTGAGCGTATATAATCAGCTGCAGACATTCCGTACTTATTACGAGTTCAATGATATTGATATCGACAGGTACAACGTGGACGGGGAGTATGAACAGGTATTCCTCGGAGCGCGGGAACTGAATACGGAGGATCTGCCTTCGCAAGCGAAGACGTGGGTCAACCAGAACTTACGTTACACCCACGGCTACGGCATTTCCATGAGTAACGTCAATGAAATCACGCCTCAGGGTCAGCCCGAGTATATGGTGGAAAACCTCCCGCCTGAAGGTAAACCGGAAGTAAAACGTCCACAGGTGTATTTCGGAGAGGAAGACTATGATTCTGTCATCGTCAACAGTGGCGTCGAGGAGTTCGACTACCCTGCTGGGGATGAGAACATGTCCAGTACATTTGAAGCAGACAGCGGAGTACCGCTCTCCGGCATCAACCGGGCCCTGTTTGCGATTAATGAAGGATCATTCCGGATGTTCGTCTCCGATCAGGTGACAGGAGACTCCAAAATTCTCCAGACACGGAACATTATGGACAGGGTGGAACGTATTGCTCCGTTCCTCACTTATGACGAAGACCCTTATATTTTCATACGCGAAGATGGCACGATGGACTGGATGATTGATGCCTACGTCACAGAAGAGAATTATCCTTATTCGGAACCGTACTCCGGAGATAACAGTTACATCAGGAATTCCGTTAAAGTGACGGTGGATGCTTACACGGGAGAAGTGGACTATTATGCAGTGAATCCCGAGGAGCCTCTCCTCCAGACGTATCAACAGATTTTCCCTGATCTGTTTACTGAGGAGATACCGGAAGATGTGAAAAGCCACTTCCGCTACCCGATCGATCTCTTCAAGACCCAGGCACAAATGTATCAGACCTACCATATGACGAATTTGGAAGTATTTTATAATCGTGAGGACTACTGGGAAATACCTACGGAGAAATACTTCAACGAAGATATAACGATGGAACCTTATTACGTTACGATGCGTCTGCCTGAAGCCGAGGAAGAAGAATTCGTTCTGATGACTCCGTTTACACCGAGAAACCGGCAGAATATGATCGCCTGGATGGGTGTCAGGAATGATGGCGAGCACTACGGGGAGAAAGTCGTGTATGAGTTTCCGAAGCAGGAAAATGTATACGGTCCGCAACAGATCGAAAACCGGATCAATCAGGACAGTAACATTTCCCAGCAGTTGAATCTGTGGTCCCAGGGCGGCTCGGAGGTCATCAGGGGTAACCTGCTTGTACTGCCGATTGAAGATACGGTCCTTTATGCAGAACCTGTATATATCGAGTCCTCCAACGAGACGTCCCTGCCTGAAGTGAAACAGGTTATTGTCGCCTACCAGGATCAGATTGTTATGGAACCTACCTTCGATAAGGCTCTGGAAGTTCTCCTTTCCCGCATCGATCCGGAAGTCGAAGCACCGGAAGAGGGCGGAGAAGACGGTCAGGGAGAAGGTCAGTCCTCCGGGTTGGAGACGAATGAAACGCTGCAGGAAATCTCGGACCTTTTCGGTCAGTATCAGCAGCAGATGTCTGACGGGAATTATGAAGAAGCAGGACGTATCATGGAAGAAATCCAGTCCAAGCTTCAAAGTTCCCAGAACTCCGGCGGAACCGGGCAGCAGAACCCCGAGAATCAGAATGGCGGGGAGAATGACGGATCTTCCGAAGGAGAGAATAGCTCGGACAGTTCAGGTGAAGAATAGTTTAGAGGAGGAACCGTTCCTGTGAAGGGGCGGTTCCTTCTGATTAATGATTGGACTTTCCTCTGAATCAGGATAAAAAACGACCAGGCTAAGCGTCTGGTCGTTTTTCCTATTCAAAAGTCGTATTTTGCATCCTCCGCTTCCCTGATTTGGCGGTATGTTTCTGTGAGCACCATGGTATCTTCGACGAGACGGTCGAGTCGGAAGAAAACATCATCACTGATAATTTTCTTATTGAGAAAATCTTCGTCGTTCAGGAATACGTACGTCTGCACAATCTGCGCTTTCATATAGCCAAGAATCGGCTTCAGCTGCTGTTCCGGAATCAGAAAGTGTTTGTCCGATCCTGCGGTAGCGTATATGCTGACGATTTTCCCTTCTAGTCCGTCCTGAGGAAGAAGGTCGAAAATGTTTTTAAGTGTAGCTGGAATCGACGCCTGAAAGATAGGAGTGCCGATGAGGACAGCGTCCGCTTCCATAATTGTTTGCGCAACGTATCCCGTGTCTCCTTTATAGTCCAGATAGTTTCTCCCGTCACTGAACTCGACATCGTTATCACCGAGATCGATCAGGGTGAACGTATGGTCCGGATACTGACGTTCCACTGATTCTTTCACATAATCCATCGCTGTTCTCGTTTTAGAGCCGACTTTGGAGCCGGCGAGACCTACAATTTGCATCCGAACTCCTCCTCACTTTTTGGTATGTTTCTTCACTTCCGGAAGAATCTTTTCACCGATCATGTCGATGTTTTTCTTCAATTTTTCAAATGGGACGCCACCGAAGTCCATTTGCGCAATGTAACGCTGATGACCGAATGTTTCGTGCTGGTAAAGGATTTTTTCGATGATTTGCTGCGGACTTCCGACGTTCATTACGCTTCTGGGATCTGCACCTTGGGCAAACATCTGCTTCGAGAAACCGTGTCCGTTCGTTTTCTTCATGCCTTCGTTGAAAAATGGATACGATTCGCGTAACGCTTCCTGCGTCGTTTCGCCAGGATAGAAAAACCCTGCCATAGAGACCGGGAGTTCATCCGGGTTGTGGCCGCCCTGAGCCGCTGCCTGTCGGAAGGTGTCCACGGTATTTTTGAAAGTGGAGACAGGACCTCCAAGCGCGGCAAAGAACATCGGCACGCCTTCGTACCCGGCTTTCATCGCACTTGCCGGGTGTCCGCCGACGGCACGCCAGATTGGAAGTTCCCCGTGCATCGGGCGTGGGAGAATGTGTGCATCTCTAAGTGGGGCACGGAAATTCCCGCTCCAGTTAAGCACTTCCTGTTCATTGATTTGACGCAGAAGATTGAATTTTTCTTCGTAAAGTTCCTCATAATCTTTCAGGCTGTAACCGAGGAGCTCGAAGTTTCCGGTGCGGGAGGCTCTCCCCGCAATCAGTTCGGTACGTCCACCTGAAATCAAGTCGATCGTTGCGAAATCTTCGAAGACACGCACCGGATCGAGGGTACTTATAATCGTGGAGGAACTGGCTATTTTTATTTTTTCCGTTGCCTGAGCGATGGCGCCGAGCACTACGGAGTGTGCCTGGGTCGTGAAATAGTCCTGGTGACTCTCTCCGACACTGAAAAAGTCGATACCCGCCTGTTCGGCAAGCTGTGATAATTCAATGATTTCGTTGAGTCGTTGGGACGCCGGGATACGCTCGCCGGTCGACGGGTTCGGCAAATGATCACCGAGAGTATATAATCCGAATTCTAATCCATTCGAAGGGTCCAATCCATATTTCATCAAAAACTCACCTTTCTCTTTTCATGTTTCTAATGTTAGTATGAGGGATAACAGAATGAATGAGAAGTACGTACTTTCAAGTAAGATAGTATCATTGATGATACCTATGGAGGGCACAGCGATGAACGAACATATTAAACCGGATCAATGTCAGGTCCAGGAAGCTATCGGGATATTGGTGGGGAAATGGAAACCGATTATTCTGCTCCATCTGATGAAAGAAGGAACACAGAGGTTCAGTGAATTGAAGCGGGAAATCCCCGAAATTACTCAGAAGATGCTGACGAAGCAATTGAGAGAATTGGAAGCGGAAGGGATTGTGGACAGGAAAGTCTATCCGGAGGTTCCGCCGAAAGTGGAGTATTCGATTACCGAGTATGGTAAAGAGTTGCAGCCGATTCTGGAGGCGATGCATGAGTGGGGGGAGAAACATGCTCAAATGAAGAAGGAGAGAGCGTGAATTATTGTGCTAAAGTAAGGAATGATTTAGCCGTCAGTATTGAAAGAAATTGAAACACAGTGTTGCACGACGTTGGGCGGGCCCAAAGTGATAGTACAGTTTCGCAATAGTATTATACGAAAAATGAAAACAGAGTCGCTTCAGTATTCCCTCATCTCTCAAAGGTTTTCTGCAATTTAATTAAACTTTTATTGCGAACGAAGGGGACTATGATAGTACCTGTTCTTTCATAAAATAAGTGGCGAAGAAGAGAGAAAGGAGTTTCTTATGAAAACGGCATTCATTGCAGACATTCACGGAAACGCTACAGCACTGCAAGCGGTACTGGAAGATATAAAACGTCAGGAGGCAGACCGTGTGGTAGTCCTCGGAGATCTCTGTTACCGGGGCCCGGAACCGAAGAAGTCGCTGGATCTTATACGAAATCTCGATGCTCCGGTCATCAAAGGTAATGCAGACGCCTGGATTACCCGCGGCGTGCGGGACGGAGAAGTGCCGGAGAAGAATATTAAAATGATGAGGGAAGAAAGAGAATGGGTGGCGGATAAGCTTACGGAAGATGATATCTCCTATCTTAAAAACTTGCCGGAAAGTGTAACGGAAACAATCGGTGAGAAGGACGTATACTGCGTTCATGCGACGCCGGACAGCCTGTTTGATGTAGTGAAACCCGATACTCCCGAAGAGCAGGTGAAAGAAGAATATTTCGATAAGAAAGAAGCCGATGTTTATCTGTATGGCCATATTCACTTGCCTTATGTACGTCCTCTCGAGGGAAAAGTGATTGCGAATACCGGCAGTGTCGGCTTACCGTTCGATAACGATCCACGTGCTTCTTATCTGATAGTGAGCGAAAACAGTATGGAACTCCGCAAAGTTTCTTATGACGTTGAAGAAGCAGTGAATAAATTGTATGAGAACGACTATCCCCAGGCCGATCTGGTCGCGGATGTATATAGAAGCGGGTCACTATAATGAGCTTGCCGGATCTTTCCGGCAGCTTTTTTATTTCGACCCGTCCAACCAATATTCCTGCAAACGTACGTTCTTGATTTTTTAACGGAAAGAAGATATCTTTAGAAAAGAAAGGACGTGACCGGCCGATGACTAAAGTCGTCATTTTAGCGGAAAAACCTTCCCAGGCGAAAGCGTACGCGGAAGCTTTTTCTGTTCAAACCAAAACGAAAACACATATTCAGCTTAAACCGGATCCCATTTTTCCGGAGGGTGCCACCATTACGTGGGGAGTGGGCCATCTTGTGGAACTTAAAGAACCGCAGGATTACAGGAAAGAATGGAAGAAATGGAAGCTTGAGGAGCTGCCGATAGTACCGGAAATATTCCAGGAGAAAGTGGCGAAAGGAAAGTGGGAACAGTTCCAGGCGGTGAAACAGCTGTTTAAGCAGGCGGATGTCATTGTGAATGCTGCCGATGTGGACCGGGAAGGATCGAATATTTTTTACAGTATCTACACACTGATAGGTGTGAAAAAGCCTGTGAAACGTCTGTGGATCAACTCCCTCGAGAAAGACGAAGTGAGGGAAGGGTTCCGTCAGTTGCAGAATAATGAGAAAGACAGACGTATGTTTGAAGAAGCGAAAGCGAGACAGATCAGTGACTGGCTCGTCGGAATGAATGCAAGCCGGCTTTTTACGCTGCATCTCCAGAAAAAAGGGTTCGGCAGTCACTTATCCATCGGCCGGGTCCAGTCTCCGACCGTCTATCTTATTTACCAGCGGCACAAAGAAATCGAAGAATTCGTTCCGGAACCTTTCTACCAGATAGAAGGCTCGTTTAAGGCAAAGAAGGGGACATACAAAGGTCTTGCCAAAATAAAGGAGAAAGACAAAGCGAAAGTGCAGGCGCTCATGGAGGAGCACAGTCTTAAAGAAGAAGATACGTACAGAGGTACAGTACGGAAAGTGGACAAGAAGGAAAAGCGTATCAGATCGCCTAAGCTACATTCTTTATCCACTCTTCAAAGCGTGGCGAATCGTATGTGGAAATACCCTCCTGCCAAAGTCCTAAAAATCGCCCAGCAGCTTTACGAGAAGAAACTGTTGTCCTATCCGAGAACGGACTGTAATTTCATCACACAGGGCGAGTTCAATTACTTAGTGAAGAAGGTGGATGATTATCAACAAGTACTTGGAAGCAGCTTCACACCGGCTACATTAAGGCCTGATAAACGATACGTGAACGGGGCGAAAGTAGAAGAACACTATGCGATCATACCGACTAAAACAACCCCGACGGCGAAGAAACTGGAAGGACTCAGCCGGGAAGAAAAGAACATTTACAACGAAGTGCTCGCTGTGACACTCGGTATGTTTCATAGAAATCATGTATATGAAGAAACGAAAATTCATACAGATGTTCATGGCCTCGTGTTCTTTTCCACAGGCAAAAGGGAAGTGGATGCAGGCTGGAAAGAGCTGTTTCCGAAACAGAAGAGAAAAGAAGAAATGCTGCCGGAGGTAAAAGAAGGGGAAGAACCGGAAGCCGAGGTCCATATAAAAGAAAGTATGACTCAGCCGCCAAAACCTTATACCGAAGGACAGCTGATCACGATGATGAAAACTGCCGGAAAGACGGTGGAAGATGAGGAAGATGTAGAAATACTGAAAGAAGTGGAAGGACTAGGTACAGAAGCGACCAGGTCGGGTATCATCGAGACGATCAAGAAACAGAATTATATTTCCGTTACGAAAAACAACGTGGCCATTACTGATAAAGGAATTATGCTGTGTGAGGCCATCGAAGGGACGCTTCTATCCAGTCCGTCCATGACTGCAAAATGGGAAGCGTACTTACGGAAAATCGGTGAGGGGGAAGGTTCGAAACAGACCTTCATAGATAATACGGAAAAGTTCATCAGAAAGCTGATGAAAGAAGCTCCTTCCTCCCTTGAAAAAGTCCAGCTGAGAGATATCGGAGAAACGAAGAAGAAATGGAACGAACCCATCGTCACCTGCCCGTCCTGTAAGACCGGGGCAATCGTGGACCGTTATAAGTTTTATGCCTGTTCCGGTTATAAAGATGGATGCAAAGTAACCTTCCCGAAACGTCTTGCTGGAAAAACGCTTACGGAAAACATGATAAAAACATTGTGTGAAAAGAAAAAAACGAAAGTGCTGAAAGGGTTCAAAAGCAAAAATAAGAAAACGTTCAGTACAGCACTGACGCTGGATGAGGATTACAATATCAAATTCGATTTCGGCGTCCCTGCCAAAGATAAAACAAAATGAGTTGCGAAAAGCCCGGGTCTCAAAGAGAGATCCGGGCTTTTCGGATGGAGATCAATTCATAATGACGGAGCCCTGCAGCAGTTCAGGTTTGGCACCGAGAATCATAAGGAAGACAGTGGAATCACTGATGTTTTCGTATTTTTTCAGCAGCTGTTTCAGTTCGTCGATGTCAGGATGCTCCTTCAGTTTCTGCACTTCCTCCTGATACAGACTCAGTATGGAAGTACGGAGAAATTTAGGGGCATATTTCGGCAGTTCTTCATTCTTTATGAGAGATGCCATATAACCGTATTTCAACTGCAGTTGTCTTGTCAGGCTGACTACGTGTACGAGCTGTTCACCAAGGTCGGGATAGGCCCGCTGGAGGTCGTCAACATCTCTTTTCACTTTATATAACTGGTTCAATCCTGCCACCATGTGTGTCATTATACGTGCACCCCTTTTTCCCATGGTTTCTCGAGACCGATTATTTCAGTAAGTTCCTTACTGTGCTGTTTTCTTATACGGCGGCGTTCCGCTCTTTCTTTCCCGGATTCATAAAGAAACTTTTCTTCTTCGGTTTCCGGAACGAGACGAGGCACGGTTATCGGCTTTTTGTTGTCGTCGAGGGCAACGAAAGTAAGGAATGCCGTTGCCGCCATGCGACGCTCTCCGGTAATCATATCTTCCGCAATGACTTTACAGAAAATTTCCATCGACTTGTTGCCTGTATAAGAAACGTATGATTCGACACAGACAGAGTCCGACTGATGTATCGGGTGAAGAAAGTCGATAGAATCCGTCGAGGCAGTGACACATTCTTTAGCCCGGGCATATCTGCGGGCGGAGAGTGTTGCGTTATTGTCCAATTTTTTCATAAGAGTCCCGCCGAAAAGTGTATTATAATTATTCAGGTCATTGATCATCACCTGATCGGTATTTACGATTAAACTTTCTTTTGGATGTTTCGTTTCCATATGATTCATTCCTTCTTTCCTGTTTGGTCAAATTGTTGATAAACCAAGTGTACGCCCGTTTCCGGGGGAAAGTGAAATAGAAATATATCATCTGTCACATAGATGCTGTCTATGAAAATGTTTTCATCCATGCGTGTCAGGAATGAAAGCCATGAATTAGAGCACGAAAAAACGGACAGGAGAGAAATCAATTCGATGTCTTTCCTATCCGTCAGATGTACCGTATGTTCAGGAGGAGTTTTCGATAAGTCTTTCCTGAGTGAAACGGAGCCACTCTCTGGTAGCGTAAGATAAATAGTGGTTCTTTCTCCATATAAGACCGACGTTCCACTCGAGGGAAGGGTTGCGGATCTTGACGAGCCGGAGGTCTTCTTTCAGTAAATTAGCGACACTATAGGGCAATATGGAAATACCGAGACCTGAAGTGATCATTTTACCGATGAAATCCCATTGGGACGTCTCCGAAATAGTTTTCGGAACAAACCCTGCCGACAGGCATGCATCGTGGATACGCTCATACAGGGCGAAATCTCTGTTGAAAGTGATGAAATCGTCATTTTCCAGTTCCTTCAGGTCTATTCTTCTCCTTCCGGCCAGAGGGTGGGAGGCGGGAAGGACCGCTCTCAACTCTTCTTTGATAAAAGAGAAGGTGTCGAATTCCTCTTCCTCCGGGGGAAGGACGGCTATACCTGCATCGAGGTGCTCATTAAGGATATCCTCTTCGATTTTTTTCGTGCCATTTTCAATCAGCTCGAAAGTGATGCGCGGATGCACCTGATGGAACTCTCCGAGGATTCCGATGAATAACTCTGCATCAAGAATCGGAGGGAGCCCGATTCTTATGTGCCCTTTCTGCAGACCTATCAGGTCATCGAGTTCCGTCTGCAGGTTTTCGGAAGCTTTTACTATCGTTTTCGCTTTGTCATAAATGGCCCGTCCGGCATCAGTAAGTACCAGCTGTTTACGGGACCGGTCAAACAGTTCTACGCCCAGCTCCGTTTCGAGGTTTTTGATCATTTTGCTGATGGTGGGTTGAGTCACGTACAAATGCTCCGCAGCGCGTGTGAAGCTTTCGAACCGGGTGACTTCAATAAAGTACGTAAGATGTCTGATATCCATAGATTCACCTGTTTTCTCCAAGTTTTATGTAAAATTGTATCACAGTAGGCATAAAACATGCCTGACCTCGCTTTTGCGGCGGGAGATCAGGCATGGTTTCCTTATCATACAGCTTTATTTTCTTTCTTTCTCTTTCTTTTCGGGGAAACTTCCCGACTGGCAGCTTTATAGAAGGAATATCCCATCATAAGTACAACGATGGAAAAAGGGAAGGCAGCTATTATGAGAACGTTCTGCAGGCCCTGGGTCCCTCCGAAGTAAGTGATAATCGCTGCCATGGCAGAAAGAGTGAGACCCCATATAATTTTTACACGTCCGCCGGGTTCAAGGGAGCCTTCGGATGAAAGCATGCCGAGAACGAACGTAGCCGAGTCTGCCGACGTAATGAAAAAGATGGCGATAACGACCAGTGTAATAAGCGACATGAAGAATCCGAGCGGATACTCAGCGAGTGTGGCGAACGTAGCAGTTTCCATCGGATAGTCCGAAATAGTCGCAAGACCGCTCTGCTCTACTTCGAGTGCAGAGACGCCGAAAACCGTGAAGAATACGAAGCAGATGATAGACGGGACGAACAGAACTCCGAGCATAAATTCTTTAATAGTACGGCCGCGCGAGATCCGGGCTATGAAAATTCCTACAAACGGTGACCAGGAGATCCACCACGCCCAGTAGAAAATCGTCCAGCTGTCGATCCACGTTCTGTTTTCTTCATTCATTGGGGCAATGCGGAAACTCATGTCGAAGAAGTTGGCCACGTAGCCCCCGATGGAAGCGGTGAACATATTCATAATGTAAAGGGTCGGTCCTATAATCAACAGGAGAACCATAAGGGCAATACCCAGAATCATGTTGATATTACTCAAGTATTTAATACCCTTACTCACGCCGGACCAGGCAGAGAATATGAAAAGTACTGTAGCGACTACAAGGATGATCAGCTGTACCCAGTAATTACCGGGAGCGTCAAAAAGAAAAGCGAGCCCCTGGTTTATCTGTGCCGTACCGAAACCGAGAGTCGCAGCCACGCCTGTGACGGTAGCCACAATAGCCAGCGTGTCGATGATTTTCCCAAGAGTTCCTTTCATTCGGTCCTCACCGAAAATTGGTGTCAGAGTAGCACTGACTAAGCCCGGATAATCTTTATGGAACTTGAAATAGGCAAGTACGAGTGCCACGAGCGCATAAATTGCCCAGGCGTGCAGCCCCCAGTGGAAAAATGAAAAGCGGAGGGAATCCATAATCGCCTGCTCACTTCCGGGCTCTGCGGTCGGACTGTTATTGAAGGCGTGGGAAATCGGTTCGGCCGTTGTCCAGAACACAAGTCCCATTCCCATACCGGCACTGAAAAGCATGGCGAACCAGGAGGCCAGCCCGAATTCCGGTTTTTCATCCTGTTTGCCGAGTTTTATGTGGGAAAAACGTGAGAAAATGAGGTAGACGCAGAAAGCAAGCATTACCATGACAATAAGCAGATAATACCAGCCGAATCTGGTCGAGATGAATGAAGTGGTTGCAGCAGTGACCGTCTTCAGGTTTTCAGGACCGATTACACCCCAGAGAACAAATATAAAACATACGATAATACCATACCAGAATACCGAAGATACCTTTTTCATAAAACCGCTCCTTATGTAATTTAGTATAAAAACTTACCGGGATTAAGAACAGTTACTTATACTAAATAAAAATTGACATTTTTGCAAATTAATATAAAACCTAACGCTCAGTGCCGGTGTTTTACGTTACCCTTATGTCAATTATGTCAAACCGGTTACATCTGTGTTTTTTGGGTTAGTCCCGTTCATAAAAGGGAACAATAGTAGTAAGAAGGAGGTGGGAATGGTGTGGTGGTTTACTATTGGGATGTCGGTGCTTGGAGGACTGATTACACTTACTGCTGTTTTCGATAAAAAGAACAAAAATGATTCCTACAGTCGTTATGATAACGAAGAGACAGTGGAAGAATTTTACCGCGAGCATGGGGCAGTCAGTAAGGCGGAGGATCCGGAATATACCAAATACTTCTGACGGAGGCACCGGCATACGTAAAACGTATGCCGGCTTATTTTTTCAATAAAAAATCGCCTCCTCTGTATAGAGTGAGACGATTTCTTCCGTTTAGACTCCCGCTTTTTCTTTCTTTCCTTTTTTACGGGCTTTTTCTTTTTCGATCTGTTTACTTCTGAGCTGGCCGCAGGCGGCGTCGATATCGGTGCCGTGTTCAGTACGGACCCCGCACTTGATACCTCTGTCCATCAGAGTCTGGTAGAAGTTCAATATGGCTTCTTTGTCGCTCCGCTCATAAGGGTTATCGGCGACAGGATTATAAGGGATAAGGTTGACGTAAGACAGATGTTTCTTATCCATAAGCAGGTCCGCCAGCTGATGCGCTTCTTTCACGTGGTCGTTGACATCTTTCAGCAGTATATACTCGAACGTAATACGTCGATTCGTTTTCTCTAAATAGTAATCGATTGCCGGCATCAGTTTCTCGAGAGGATAGGCCCGGTTAATCTTCATAATCTGGGTCCTCAGTTCGTTGTTCGGAGCATGGATGGAGAGGGCCAGGTTGATCTGGATGCCTTCATCTGCAAACTCATACATTTTCGGTGCAATTCCACTTGTGGAAACCGTTATGTGGCGGGCACCGATAGAGAGACCTTTTTTATCGTTGACGACGTTAAGGAAGTCGATCAGGTTGTCGTAGTTATCGAACGGTTCCCCGATTCCCATCACTACGATATGACTGACGCGCTCGCCTTTTTGTTTTCCGTCAAGGTCATGCTGGACTTTCATGATCTGTTCGGTAATTTCGCCTCCTGTAAGGTCGCGGTTTTTCCTGAGAACACCGCTGGCACAGAAGGAGCAGCCGATATTGCAGCCGACTTGCGTCGTCACACATACGGAAAGTCCGTAGTTAAAACGCATCATTACCGTTTCAATGATGTTTCCATCGTGAAGTTTAAACAGGTACTTGACAGTGCCGTCTTCGGATTCCTGTTTGATTTCTTCGGACAGTGTTTCGATGGTGAAGTTTTCCTTAAGTACGTCTATGCAGGACTGGTTCACGTTTTTCATATCGTCGAAGTCCGTGACCCTTTTCTGATAGAGCCATTCCCACACCTGTTTCGAACGGAACTTTTTCTCGCCATGGTCTACGAGCCAGTCCGTCAGCTGTTCGAACGTCAGTCCGTAAATAGATGTTTTCATAAATACGCTCCTCGTTGTCTAAAATTCGCTATTCCTATAGTAAGGGATAGGAGAAACAGATACAAGATATATGTTTCATAAAGTCAAGTGGAAAGCTTAGAAGGACGCAGGGATGATTTGTGATAGTATGGGTGATGAAGAAATAGCGGAGGAGAGCATCGACTGGAAACGGAATTTTAAGCGGGTGGAGAGATGACATGATATACATATTTATAGCAGTTGCAGGGTTTATCGGAGCAGTGCTCCGTTACATCACAGGGGAAGTTTTATTCAGGCCGGACACGATATTTCCTTTCGCGACACTCTTTATCAATATAGTGGGCAGTTTCCTGCTTTCGTGGTTGACGTTTCATACTCTTCCCATGTCTGCCCAGTTGAAAAAAGCGATTGGCACCGGTGTGCTCGGGTCTTTCACCACTTTTTCCACTCTGAGCGCGGAAACAGTATCGCTGCTGGAGAGAGAGTTCTACGCTGTCGCTTTTTTATACATATCTCTTAGCTTCGCAGGTGGCACTATAGCTGCCATCGCAGGCAGTAAAGCGGGACCGGGGAAGGGGGGAGAAGTGTGACGATTCTTTCAATTATTCTCGTCGGTCTTGGTGGAAGTATCGGCGCCCTGCTGCGTTTTTCTTTCAGTGAAAAATGGAACAGTGGATCATTCCCTACAGGCACGCTGGCCGTCAACTGGTTCGGAAGCTTTTTTTTAGGAGCACTTATCGGAGCCAGGTTTTCCGGACATCCGTTCTTATTTGCGGGCACTGGAATGGCAGGAGCGTTGACCACCTTCTCTACCATGCAGCTGGAAGGAATCACTCTTTATAAAAGGATTGAAAGGAAGAGATTTCTTCTATATCAATTTATAAGCTACACGGGCGGAATCGCTCTTGCCTGGGCAGGAATGTGGGCAGGGAGATTATTCCATTAGCGGGTAGATATTCTTTCTTTTCACTGCTCTTTATTTAGGGTATAGTGAAAGAAATGTAATTCCGGCCGGATGTGAACATAAGCAGCCTTAAGAAACAGAGGCATCAGGTCAGCTATATTTTTTATGGAGTTTTTTAAGGAGGAAGCTGTTTTGATCATAGCGATAATCGTACTGATTTTTGTTTCCCTGTTCTTCTCGGGCAGTGAAACAGCACTGACGGCGACAAACAAAATGCGCCTGCAGTCTCAAGTCGATAAAGGGAACAAAAAGGCTGATAAACTACTTCGTCTCGTTTCCAGACCGGGCGAATTTATTACGACGATACTGATAGGTAACAATATAGCAAATATCCTGCTGCCGACCCTGGTCACCACTCTGGCTATTAAATACGGGTTCAGTGTAGGGATGGCCTCTGCGATTCTGACAGTCGTCATCATCCTTTTTGCAGAAGTCATACCGAAATCAGTGGCCGCCACGTTTCCAGACCGTATCGCGATGATTGTATACCCGGTGATCTGGTTTTTCGTCATTTTGTTCAAACCGCTGACCACTGTGCTGAACTGGTTCACGGACAATCTGAACAAACTCCTCTCCAAAGGACAGCCGAAGGACGTACAGGTATCCAAGGAGGAACTTCGTACGATGGTCGACGTAGCGGACTCCGAGGGACAGTTTAACGAAGAGGAATCATACCGGATCAAGGGCGTGCTTGATTTTTACAATTTGAACGTAAAAGATGTCATGAAGACGCCACGTGTGGATCTGGTGGCTCTGGATAAAGACGCGACTTTCGAAGAAGTGCGGGATGTAGTCGTCAACAATTCCTATACACGCTACCCGGTGTACGACGAAGAAATAGACAACATCGTAGCTGTGTTCCACTCCAAGTTCTTATTCGCATGGTACGAGCATCCGGAGGATCACTTCTCTTCCTATTATGATGCAGAACCCCTCCTCGTATATGAATTCCAGTCGATGGAGTCGGCTTTCAAGAAGATGATGATCAACAAAAAACACCTGGCTGTCGTTCTTGATGAGTACGGTGGTACAGAAGGTATTCTGACACATGAAGATGCGATAGAAGCGATGATCGGCATGGAAATTGAAGATGAATGGGACGACGACAGCGACCCGCTCATTGAACACCTCGGCGAAGACGAAATCATCTGTGACGGGAAAATAACGCTCAGCCGTCTGAACAGTATTTTCGATACGGATATACCTGAAGAAGAGGACGTCCTGGCCGGGTATATTCTACGGGAATGCAACGATTTCCCTGAACTGGGAGAAGTGATTGAACGCGAGCGTCTCCAATTTCAGGTGCTGGAAATCGAAGGCCGTATGATACGCCGGGTTCATATTAAAAAATTGCCTGAGGAGGAAGAATAAATGACGGCGGTTATAGGTGTCGTGCTGGTCGTTATTTTTCACATTACGGTCAGCGAAGTTGTACTGAAAAGGAAATGGGGAATTGAACCGGACAGAACAGGGATGACCTGGGCCGGACGGGACAAACGTTTCGTTGTTCTTGAAGTATTTCTTCTTATTGCGGCTTTTACCTTCCTGTTCCTGACGGGCGGAGCGGATGGTATGTTTTTCGTCGTCCCTCTGCTGCTGGCGGCTTATTTTCTTTCCCAGGTGATAGAAGCCAGGAGAGGGGACGATGGGGACCGCAGCTACTATTATGACGGTCTGGCTGTCCTGTCCCTGTTACTGATGACCCTGTTTTCATTCCTGGGCACCGTCTAAGGAGGTCGCGGTGTGAATAAAGAGGAAGAAATTCTTGAGGAACTTAAGAAAACGAACCATCTGCTGGAAGCGCAGAAGGATGAAGTCACGCCTTTTCAGGCGGTAATGGATATGGTGAGATCGTTACTGATCGGAATTTTTATAGTAGGGCCGGTTCTGGCACTTATCCTTGCGTTCGTCAACATCATCGGAGATTAATAACGGCAGATTTGTGGAGACAGAGGATTTTTCCTTTGTCTTTTTTATTTTTTTATTTGGACAAAATAAGCACGTTTCCTATCGAACCGTTACGTTCACAGCACTATTTTATACACAGGAGAAGAAAAGATTTTTTAAAAAGAAATAAGAAATCTGAAAAATTAAAAAATATGTTGAAGTTAACGTTAACGTCAATGATAAAATGAAACTACAAAGGAGGGGAGCTGTGGTGAAATCGATTCGGGAAACGGCTGTATCTTTCGGAGTAACTCCACGGACGCTGCGCTACTATGAAGAAATCGGGTTGCTTACACCCGGGCGCTCCTCCGGTAATCAGCGTGTATATGCCAGTCAGGATGCGGCCCGGTTGAAACTGATTCTGCGGGGGAAAAAATACGGATTCTCGCTGGAAGAGATCAGGGAGATGATCCTTCTTTTTGATGAAGACCGGTCAGGACGAAAACAACTGGAGCGTTCGATCGAATACGGGGAAAAACGAATTCGGGAAATAGAAACTGTTATTTCGGAATTCCAACTGTTAAAAGAAGAAATGGAAGAATGGCTTATGCACTTCGAACAAAAATTGAAGGAGGAAGAGTCATGAATACGTCTGAACTGCTTGCCCGCAATGCCCGTAAATATCCCGCTCAGGATGCAATAGTCTTCCAGAGTAACCGGCTCACCTATGCCGAGCTCGATACTCTCGTTAATAAGTTCGGCAGTGCTTTAAGAAAAAAAGAAATACACACAGAGGATAAAGTCGCCCTGTTTCTGCCGAATACCCCCGAGTTTGCCATAGCCTATCTGGCTGTCCAGCGTATTGGAGCTATTGTTGTGCCGGTGAATGTAAAGCTTACAGAGGAAGAGGTGCTTTATATCCTTCAGGACAGCGGAGCGAAAATGCTGATTGCCCACGAAATGGTCGTCGCTCCAGTCAAGAATATTTCTGCCCCGGTGCTGAAAGTGAAGACCGGAGAAAGGACAGAGGAATGGGACTCATTTTGGGCACTGCTTGAGGAGCAGGAAGATACTCCGATTAGATGTTACTTGAGGGAAGATGATTTATCGACTGTTTTATACACTTCCGGTACAACCGGTAAACCGAAAGGTGTACTGTTTCCGTATCGCAGTATTTTAAATGTGGCTACGATGATCAATATCGAAATGGAAGTGAAACCGGAAAGCCGTATTTTACTCAGTATGCCTCTCAGTCACTCGGCTCCTCTGCACTTGTTTTTCATGGCGGGCCTGATGACGGGTTCCACCCTGGTGTTGACTCCTACATTCACCCCTGAGCTATTTCTGGATACAATAGAAAGGGAAAAGACCACCCATTTCTTCGGTGCCCCTGTCGCTTATCTTACGACGATGCAGATGGCAGATCCCCGGGAACGGGACCTTTCTTCGATGAAATGGTGGGTCTATGGCGGAGCTCCTTTATCACCGAAAGAAGTGCACGCCATAAAGCAGGCTTTCCCTTCCGGCAGCCTTACTTGTGTTTACGGTCTTACGGAAGCGGGACCGAGTGGCACACTGCTTTTCGATGAGGAACATGAAAAGAAAGCCGGGAGTATCGGCAAACGGGCTCCCTGGGGCACGGAAATATGTCTGATCGATGAAGCGGGAGAAAACGTCCCTCAGGGCGAAGTAGGAGAAATTGCTCTTCGCGGGGAAGGAAACATGCGTGAATACTTCCGTAAAACTCACGAGACGGAAGCGGTATTTGCAGGTGAATGGCTTCGGACCGGAGACCTCGCGATGCAGGATGAGGACGGTTATTACTGGGTAATTGATCGTAAAAAAGACATGATCATCTCCGGGGGAGTGAATATTTATCCGAAAGAGATAGAAAATGTAATGCTTGAAATCGAAGGCGTAAATGAAGCAGCCGTTATCGGTATCCCACATCCGGAGTGGGGAGAGACGGTGAAAGCCGTTTATGCAGGTACTGCGGAGGAAGAGAAAGTGAGAAACGTCCTTGAGAAACGGATAGCTTCTTACAAAGTACCAAGAATATATGAACAAGTGGCAGAACTGCCAAGAAACGCTTCGGGTAAAATCTTGAAACAGGCCCTCAAAGGAGGGGAATTATGAAAGTACTGACAGAAGAATACGAACAGCATAACTTTTATGAAGAAGATAAGTTTTTGCAGAAGATATTAAAAAAGTATATGACATCCGATATGTTCAGCTATGCAGATAAGAATCTGAGAGAATTCGGACAACGTGCGGCAGGACCTATAGATGAACGTGCCGTCCACACGGACAGAGAAGGCCAGCCGAGACTCGAACGGTACGACAAGTATGGAGAAGAGGTTTCCCGGGTATGGGTGAACGAAGGGTATAAACAGACGGTAAAAGAAACGTATGAAACGGGAATCGTCGGTTACGTACACAAGAACATCCCTGAGCTGGGTGAAAAAGGAACCTACACGTATAGTTTTGCTCAAGGATACCTTCTCTCCCAGGCTGAACCAGGCTTCTATTGCCCTGTCACTCTGACGATGGCGACGGCATATCTGCTCGACCATTATGGTGGTGAGGAACTGAAAGAAACGTATCTTCCTCACGTCCTTGCTACCGGAGACATGGAGCTGTATGAAGGAGCCACTTTTCTGACCGAGAGGCAAGGAGGCTCGGATGTGGGGGCGAACGTGGTCGAAGCCGTGTCTATAGGGGAAGACTACTACTTGTACGGGGAAAAGTATTTCGCCTCGAATGCAGGTATGTGCGGGGTGGCAATGGTTCTGGCCCGTATGGAAGACGCAAAGGAAGGCTCGCGGGGGCTCTCCCTGTTCCTCGTCCCCTGGGAAGGAGGCAACATAAGGATCCGCCGGCTGAAAGATAAACTCGGAGTTCGCGCGGTACCTTCTGCCGAGGTGGAATTCACCGGAGCGAAAGCTTATCTCGTCGGGGAAGCGGACCGCGGTTTCTACTATATGATGGAGGCTCTCAATCTATCACGGATCTGTAACGCAGTCGCTTCACTCGGAATCATGAGACGAAGTTATACGGAAGCCCTTCTCTATGCCGACGGGAGAAATGCTTTCGGACGCCGACTGGCCGGTTTTCCGATGATTCAGCAGACTCTCCAGGAGCTTCGGATGAAACTCGAAAAAGAAACGGCAGCAGTTTTTGAAATGGTACAGCTCTATGAAAAAGTGACGAACGGAACTGCTTCTTTTGAAGAGGAAGCTCTGAATCGTCTTTTGATTGCTATCATGAAAAAAGAAACGGCAGAGAAATCGATTGAGTTTGCTCATGAAGCGATAGAAATGCATGGGGGGAATGGATACATCGAAGATTTTGTTACACCACGGCTCCTGCGCGATGCCCAGGTGCTGACTGTGTGGGAAGGAACGGCGAACATACTGGCGCTCGAACTTCTTCGACTTATAAATAAATATGAAGCCCACACATTATTTATCAAAATGCTGAGGGAGAAATCCACTGATGGAATGGAGAAAAGAATTGATGGAATGGAGGAACGGCTGCTGCGATTTGCAGGTTTAGAAGAGACGGAAAAGGAGCTGGAGGCGAAGTCGCTGATGAAAGACATGGCTATTCTATTTGAAGACGTCATCTATGAGCAGTTATAAGTAACAGGAAAAAAGACAGGGGCTCCTGTCTTTTTTTCTGTGGTAACATGTCAGACAGATCATTCTTCAATTATGATTCTGAAATTCCATAAAAAATTTAATTATTTAAAAAACTATCATTATAACCGTTCTCAAACGAAAGAAATGAGTTATAATGGATAAATCAAACCTTTAATACACAACAGGAATCTTGAAAAGCAGGTGAGAGTATGCAGGAACAGGAAATAGAACTGTTACAATTGATTGAAAAAAATGCCAATCTGGAACCCTCCAAAATTGCGAAGCTGATGGCTGTATCGGAAGAAGAAGTGCGCGAACTTCTCCGTAGTCTCGAGGAGAAAAAAGCGATTCTCGGTTATTCGACTCTGATTGACTGGGCAAAGGTGGTCCAGAAAGAAGAAGTGACCGCAATGGTGGATGTGAAAGTGCAGCCGGCGAGAGGCAGCGGTTTCGATAAAGTCGCAGAACGGATTTACCGTTTTCCGGAAGTGAAAGCCGTATATTTGATGTCCGGAGCTTACGATCTTTCTGTTTCCGTCGAAGGAAAAACAATGATGGAAATAGGACGGTTTATCTCCGAGAAACTTTCGGCTCTTGATTCTGTTCTTTCGACGACGACACATTTCGTACTGAAACGTTATAAGCATGACGGAATTATTCTGGATGACGAGGATGATAACGATAAAAGAATGGTGGTGACACCATGAAAAAAACGTCTTTTTTGTCGAAGCAGGCCGACAGTCTGCAACCTTCCGGCATCCGCCGTTTCTTCGACCTGGCAGCACAGATGGAGGACGTCATTTCTCTCGGCGTAGGGGAACCGGATTTCGTCACTCCGTGGAGCTTCATCGAGCACAGCTTCCATGCTCTTGAACAGGGGTACACTTCCTACACGGAAAATGCGGGGATGCTCGATCTGCGCGAAGAAATCAGTAACTATCTGCTCGGAAGTTTCGGGGTGAATTACGATGCCGAAAAAGAAATCATCGTCACGGTCGGGGCCAGTCAGGCTATTGATCTGGCATTGAGAGCTACAGTGAACCCGGGGGAGGAAGTGCTCGTCGTAGAACCGGGATTTGTTGCCTACGTGCCGACAGTGAGTCTTGCCGGGGGTACGCCCGTTACGATTCAGACAAGACCGGAGGATGATTTCAAACTTACGCCGGAACTTCTGGAAGCTGCAATCACCCCGAGAACGAAAGCGATTATACTCTGCAACCCGAATAATCCGACAGGTGCTGCGTTAACGAGGAATGAACTGGAGAAAGTGGCGGAAGTCGTCGAAAAGCACGACCTGCTCGTACTTTCAGATGAAATTTATGCAGAGCTTACGTATGAAGACGTACATACGAGTTTTCCTGCCATTGAAAACATGAAGGAAAGGACTGTTCTGATCAGCGGTTTCTCGAAAGCGTTCGCTATGACCGGCTGGCGGCTCGGTTATGCAACAGGACCGGAGGAAATTATCCAGACTATGGTGAAAATCCATCAGTTTACAATGATGTGTGCACCGACCATCGCCCAGCATGCAGCGCTTGAAGCTATGAAGAACGGGAAATCGAGCGTCGATTACATGATCAAAAGCTACAAACAGAGACGTAACTTCATCGTGAGCAGTCTGAACGAAATGGGCCTTTCCTGTCCGAATCCGGGCGGTGCCTTCTATGCGTTTCCCTCCATAAGGGAGACGGGATTAAGTTCGGCTGACTTTGCGGAAGAATTACTTCAGGAAGAACAGGTAGCCGTAGTACCCGGAAACGTATTCGGAGAGAGCGGGGAGGGGTTTGTGCGCTGTTCCTACGCCACTTCTCTCAAACAGCTCGACGAAGCGATGAGACGGATCAGGCGTTTCGTAGACCGGAGAATTTAAAAAATATACGGACAGCTCAAAAAAGGGGGGCGGCCCCTCGGTTGAGCTGTTTTTTTATGGAGTGCAGTGAAAGTCGTCCAGAAAGGAGAAACTCAATGGATAATGAAAAGAAACTGATGAGCCTGATCAATTCCGTGAACGTATTAAACTCTACACGGGACTTGCCGGAAGTGCTCGAGCAATTGATTCAGGAAGTATTGAATGTTGTTGGAGGAGCGAATAAGAGCGTACTGTTTCTGTATGATGATAGGGCAGACATACTGTACGCGAAAACAGCGGTTGGATTTGATATGACGTACATGAAGGAGATACGCCTAAAGCCCGGGGAAGGGATGAGTGGAAAAACATTTCTCGATGAAAAAGGTCGCATATTTTCTTCTTTAGAAGACACGGTGGAGGGCATGGCCGACATTTCGGATAATATCAGAAATATTTATTCTCATTCGCTCGGACGGATGGAGTATCCGGTAAGTGCTATTTGTGTACCTCTCATTTCTGACGGAAAGTGTATCGGTGTTCTGACCGTCGATGTGTATGAAGATGATGTGCAATTCGAGCAGGAAGATCTTCGACTGCTGGAAACATTTGCGAATCAGGCGTCTATTGCGATTGAGAATGCAACATTATTTTCACAGAACGAAAGGAACAAAAGAATTCATGAGGAACTTTCTAAAGTTTCACTGGCGAAAGGAGGACTGGCAGATATCACCTCCACCCTGTCGAAACTTATTGATGAACCGGTGATTGTTTATAATGAAATGATGGATATAATAGCAACGTCCGAGAAAGAATTGTATTCAATATCCCTCGAGCTGAAGGAGGAGACCATACAGGGGGCGGAGCGTCCTGTTTTTGAAACGGAAACGCTCTCTGAACAGGTCTCACTCGCCGGGGAGGAACGACTCGTCTATTTTTTCCCAATAGCTGCTGACACACGTTTTTTCGGATTGCTCGCTGTCCCCATAATGAATGGTACGGATGTGGATCCACTGGATCAATTTGCCGTAGAACAGGCGGTGACTGTATTTGCCATGGAAATCGATCGCCAGGAAAGACTCGTGGAGGAGCACTTTAATTATTCCGGGTCTATTCTCGAGAGGATCATCCATCACCCTTACGAAGATCTATCCTCGCTGAATTTAACAGAGATGAATTTCCCGGAGCATGATTACCACAATTATTGTATAGCTCAGTTGTACTTTAGGGACCCATTGCTGTCTTTTGAAAAAATGACTGAAAAGAAGCAGAAAATAATGAGGATGTTTTACCGTGAATTTTCAAGACTACCATACAGGACTCTCGTTTACGACCGGAATCTGGAAGTCAACGTCATGTTTACAGTTCCGGGGTATCTCTCGGAGACGGCTGTATACGAAAAACTCGGCCGTATTTTCAATAAAATAATGAGTTATTCTTCTTCATACGCCGGGATATCCGGGAGTATAGGGCTCGGAAGAACAGTCACAAAACTGAACGAAGTACACTATTCCTACTACGACGCTAAGAGATGTGTGGAATTTCTGCAATCCACTTATCAGGAAAGGTATATAATGAATTACCGGCAACTGGGACCGTATCGGCTTTTTTTGAAAATGGAACGGGACGAGTTGCGTAACTACAGAAGCGAAATTCTTCTTCCGGTAATCGAACATGACGAAAAATACGGGTCGGAGCTTTTGAATACGCTGAAGATGTATCTGGATACTAATCAAAATATGGCGGAGAGTGGACGACGGCTGTTTCTTCACGTGAATACTATTAAATATCGCTTGGCAACAGTTTATAAAATTCTCGATATCAAAAGTCTTTCAGGGAAAAAAACCTTTGAATTGCAGCTGGCTTTTCGAATAAATGACTATTTGAATGAATAAAGTTATAGGTAACCGACAAAAATTTCGTTTTGTTTTTATCGGTTACCTATATTTTTTGTTATTTGAAATTATCTTATAATTTTGACAATAACTAAAGAGAGGTGAATATATGGAAGCTATCTATATTATGGGGATACTGACGGCCATCATTGCCCTCGGTGAAATTTTGTCCATTACTTCAAAAGCGAAAATACCTACTTTGCTCGTAGTTATAGGTACAGTATTCATACTTCTTCAGACAGGAGTATTACCGGAGTCATATATTGAGGCGTCCACCTTTGTAGCTGCCGGAAGTGTACTCGTACCGGTGCTGATTGTGCATTTAGGGACACTTATTCCCCTTTCTGTGCTGAAAAAACAGTACAAAGCCGTACTTATTACACTTATTGGTCTTGTTATTTCGGTAGTTACCATGCTAACGCTTATTACGTTGATCTTCGATTACAATACAGCGGTAGCGGGAGCGGGCCCGCTCACAGGTGGAATCATAGCATACATTGTTACCGCTGAAGGACTGACGGAGGCCGGGTTCACTACACTGGCGGCTATTCCTGTAGTGGTTTTCGCTCTTCAGAACCTTGTCGGCATGCCTCTGACTTCAATTCTGCTGAGTAAATACGCTGTAACTATTCGCGATGATCCGTCTCAAAACGGATCGGAAGAAAGTGGAGAGTCTTCCGATCCGATGGTTAGTACTAAAACGAAAAAACTGATTTTTCCTGACCGGATCATGCAAAGTGACTTTTTTATTTTATTTTTGCTGTTTATCGGAGGAGCGGCTGCAACGTGGCTCGGAGATGCAACCGGGATCAATTACAGTTTGTGGTCTCTTGCAATCGGGGTTACCGGTTCAGCACTGCGATTCTATCCGGACCGGGCTTTAGATAAAGCCAACAGTACCGGTCTTGCGATGGTAGCTTTAATTGTCGTCGTTATCAGTTCGCTCGTGGGAATTACGTGGGACCAGGTAGTCTCTTCCTTACTGGCCGTAATCGTAACTATAATTATCGGAACGGCGGGGTTGATGCTCGGCGGACTTATTGGAGGAAAAATATTCAACTGGAAACCGACCAAGTCCATTCCAGTAGTATTGACAGCACTTTATGGGTTTCCGGGAGATTATCTTATCGTCGAAGAGGTAAGCAGAAGTGTCGGAAGAAACGAAGAAGAACGGAAGCGGATCATGGATGAACTCGTGGCGCCCATGCTGATTGGGGGATTCACTTCCGTTACGGTAGGTTCGATAGTTGTTGCCAGTATTTTAGTAGGAACTTTATAACTTTTTTAAATAAAAGAAGGAGGAGAGGAATATGAGTATTACGGTGATAAAAAACGGTGTGTTAATCGACGGAAAGGGTAAAGAACCGCAAAAAGGAATGTCGGTAGTTATAGAAGGCAATAAAATTAAACAGGTGACCGCTTTAAATGATCTGGTAATACCGGAGGATGCTGATATTATTGATGCAGAAGGGAAGTACATTCTTCCCGGTTTTATAGATACTCACGTTCATATGGCTATGGAAATGGGCGGCCTGGAAGAAACCATTTTAACTCCATTCTCCTATCGTTTCTACAAAAGTATCCATTACATGAGAAGAACACTGAACGCTGGTATCACTTCAGTGAGAGATGCCGGTTTTTCCGATCTGGGAATGAAGAAAGCGGTGGAAGACGGTCTTGCAGCCGGCCCCCGTATGCAGCTGAGTATTAATCCTCTTACCATTACCGGGGGCCATGGGGATAATTGGAATCGTTCAGGGGTTGATACTACTCTGCAGACATACACCGGCATGCCGGATGCCATATGCGATGGAGTGGAAGAAGTAAGAAAGACTGTCAGGAAAATGCTGAGGGCCGGGGCTGAAGTGATAAAAGTACATGCCACCGGCGGGGTATCAAGCCCGACGGATCATCCTGAATACACTCAGTTTTCTCAGGAAGAGCTGGAAGTGATGGTGGAGGAAGCGGCTTATCGCAAAGGCATCAGAGTAATGGCCCACGCCCAGGGGGCCGAAGGAATCAAAAACGCTGTTCGTGCAGGAATACATTCGATTGAACACGGTATTTATATCGATGATGAAGCGATTGAACTGATGCGTGAAAACGATACATTTCTTGTGCCGACACTTCTTGCCCCGGTATCTGTGCTTGAATCGGCAGAAGGTGAAAATTCCATGGCTTCCTATGCTATCGAGAAATCGAAAGAAGTGATTGAAGTTCATAAAGAAAGCATCGCAAAAGCCCACCGGGCGGGAGTGAAAATTGCGATGGGGACAGATGCAGGAGTTTTCGCGCATGGCACTAACCTGAGGGAACTCGGCTTGTTGTGCGATGCGGGTATGACACCTATGGAAGTGCTGACAGCCACAACGAAGACTGCCGCCGAATGCCTCGGGTGGGAAAAGGAAGTAGGTACGATTGAAGAAGGTAAACTGGCGGACGTTATTATGACGGATGTTGATCCTCTGGCTGAAATCCGTGAACTGGAAGAAAGTGAGAGGATCGTAATGGTCATGAAAGACGGAAAGATTCAAAAGAACCTGATCCGATAGAAAGGAAGTGGACATATGCAAGAGAACGAATTATATTCGAATCTGATGAATGATTATAATTCCGAATTTGATCGAAATGGAGTGAGCGGTCAAAGGGTAGCTACCCGTCTTCATAAACTTTCTGAAATAGGAAGAACCGGGGACGGAGGAAGTTTCCGTCTCGGTTTTTCGGGAGAAGAGCAGGAAGCAAAAAAACTTTTGAAAAGCTGGATGAGGGAAGCGGGGCTCACGGTGTCCGAAGATGAAGCGGGGAATGTGTTCGGCAGAATGAGAGGCAGAAATGAGCCATCTTCCGTTTTGATGAGCGGGTCTCATCTCGACAGTGTGCCGAATGGAGGGCATTTCGACGGACCTGTCGGAGTAATCTCTTCACTTGAGATAGTCGAAGCATGGAACGCGAGCGGTTTTCTCCCTGATTTCGATTATGAAGTGGTCGTTTTTTCCGATGAAGAAGGCTCCCGATTTCAAAGCGGTTTAACAGGAAGCAGAGCGATGACGGGGAAAGTCGATATGGACATCCAAAAAGGTTTGAAAGACAGTGAGGGTGCTGCTTTTTCGGAAGTTATCCATGAGGTCGGTTTATCTGCTTCGACGTTTGCCGAAGCTGCAAACCATAACAAAAATATAAAAGAATATGTGGAAATACATATTGAACAGGGAAAGGTACTCGAAAAAGAAAACCTTCCCGTAGGGATCGTTTCTGGGATTGCAGGACCGTGCTGGCTCAGCGTTACATTTACCGGACACGCCGGACACGCCGGTAATACCCCTATGCCGGATAGAAGAGATCCCCTCGTAGCTGCAGGGGCTTTTGTAAGCTCCGTGCCGGATATGCCGGGAGAGGTCAGTGAATCCGCTGTAGCTACAGTAGGGAAACTGGAGGTCCGTCCGAATGGAGCGAACGTTATCCCCGGGACAGTGGAACTGATTGTGGATATACGTGATATTCGTAAAGAAGACAGAGATGTGCTCACGGATCGTATAATAGAAGAAGCTGAAACGCTGGCCAAAAAACATGATGTGGACGTGGAGTATCAACAGAATTTCGAAGTATCTCCCGTCCCCGTCCCTGCAGAAACGAAGGAATTTTTACGCAGCGCTGTGAATGATGAAGGTATAAGAGCGGTGGAAATACCGAGCGGTGCCGGGCACGATGCACTGGTGATCGGTCACCGGTACCCGGTAGCTATGCTCTTCATAAGAAACAAAGACGGTATCAGCCATACTCCGGAAGAATGGGCAGGGCTGAATGACATCGTCCAGGGAATTCACGTGTTGAAGACGTACCTCGAAAAAAAATGAACAGAATATATACACAGCCTGGAGAGATTGGGAACATACCTCTTCAGGCTGTGATTTTTTATGAAGGTTGTGCTTCAATTGGAAGAAAGCTGTTAAAATGTATTACACTACGTATAAAGCTACCAGGAAGAAACATGAAGGAAATCATTTAGGAGGTGCCGGATGAAAACAATCCGATGGGGAATCATAGGCTGTGGAACAGTGACGGAGCATAAAAGCGGTCCTGCCTTTCAACAGGTGAATCAGAGTTCACTTACGGCTGTAATGAGAAGGGACGGGGAGAAAGCGAAAGATTACGCCGAGCGCCACGGGGTGCCCAGGTGGTATGATCGTGCCGAGGGTCTTATTCTGGATGAGGAAGTCGATGCTGTCTATATTGCTACACCTCCCTCATCACATATGAAATATACGAAGATGGCAGCCGAAGCCGGAAAGCCGGTATATGTAGAGAAACCGATGGCAAGAAATGCAGAAGAGTGCAGAACGATGATAGAAGCTTGCGAAAAAAATGACGTGCCGCTGTTCGTCGCTTATTACAGAAGGTCTCTGCCACGATTTCTGAAAGTGAAAGAGCTGATTGAAAAGGGGAGAATCGGGGACATACGTTTCTTAACGATCCAGCACACGAAGAAACCTGTACAGAAACAGGAAGACGGCACATGGCCATGGAGGGTCCTTCCGGAGGAGAGCGGGGGAGGTCTGTTGTACGATGTAGGATCCCATACCCTTGATTTGTTCGACTTTTTGTTAGGGCCCCTGATTGAAATAAAGGGAGCTGCCGATAATCTTGCCGGCACCCATCCGGCGGAAGATACTGTGAGCGCAAGCTGGAAATTCGAAAACGGGGCAGTCGGCAATGGAGTATGGAATTTCTCTTCCTACAGAAACGGGGATACCAACCGTATCGTAGGCTCGAGAGGAGAGATAACATTTTCGACTTTCGGCGATGAGTCTGTGAAGCTCATGACCGAATCCGGGGAAGAGTCTTTTTATATTGAGCACCCGACCCACATCCAGTATTATCATATCCAGTCCATCGTTAATGAACTGCTTGGTAAAGGAAGCTGCCCGAGCACGGGAAAGAGCGCAATCCGCACAAACGAGCTGATGGGGAAAATGGTAAAGAATTATTACTTTTCCTGAAAGCCTTCTAACTGCCCGATTGTTTTACACTGAGGATGGTGATAGTGAACAGAATGACGGCCATGCCGGCAAGCTGAATAATGGTGAGGGTGTCTCCCAGTAACAGAACTCCAAACAGGGAAGCTGTTACGGGTTCTGCCATGGCTACCATGGAAGCGGTGGAGGGGGCAGTCCCACGCATCCCGATAACGTAAATGATGAAAGATATACCCGCACCGACAAGACCGAGCAGAATAAACCATCCGGCATCTCCCGAAGTTACAGCATACGTTACTTCGGTCATGTCATTAAAAGGAAGAAGGATTAAACAGAAGGTGAGAAAAGCGACACTCAGAATCGTTTTCGGATCGCCGATTGCTGTCGCTTTTTTAAAACCGAAAATAAACAGTGCGTAAGATACACCTGCCGCCAGTCCGGCTGTAATACCGAAGACACCACCCGAAAGGTTGTCGGTGTTATAGGCACCCGTAAGCAGAACGATACCGAGAAGGACGCCGATAATACATCCCCATTTGAACCAGGTCGAGTCCTCTATTCTCAGTAAGAAGAACAAATACCGGAGCCGTATACATAAGCGTTGCTGCGACAGCGATACTGGAAGCTTCAATAGCGAAAAAGTAAAAGGTGAAGTTCCCTGCTACTCCTGCTCCTGCAAGTACAGAAAATAATATAATAGGGGGAGTGAATACCGGCTTCTCTTTTTTGCCGACCAGCCACCACCCCGCGAATAATATCAATCCTACTCCTCCGCGATAAAAAGAAATGACGAGAGGGCTCCAGCCTTTACCCATAAGTATATCCCCTATTCCACCAGAAATCCCCCAGAATACAGCTGCAAGCACTACCAGAACTATTCCTCTCATCTTCATTACGTCCCTCCTGATCGTTACCCTTTTTTTCCAAAAATATATCTGTAACCATTTCCTTCATGAGACATAACGTAAACCTATAATTCATAAATCGTTCGCAAAAGGGGAGGGGCGTCCACTGGTGTGGGCCACCAATGGGGATTGGCTTTCACTATCGGCAGTATAGACGAAACTTTTAAAATTCAAAGATCCAAAACGGATTTTCATACGTATACTTAGTGAGAAACATTGTAATCCAGTATTCTATTTTCTATAATAGGTTTACTACAATTAAAGGAGAATCAGATGAGTAATCCGGATGAAGAACTCTACCGGCGTCTGCTGCATAAAGATAAAGATGCCCTCGAGCAGTTATATGATAAATATGAGAAACTAGTCTTTTCTTTTAGTTACAAGATGACGAACAATCACGGATTGTCGGAAGAAGTCGTCCAGGATGTATTCATGAAATTATGGACTCAAAAAGGTACGTATGATGAATCGAAGGGAAAATTTTCGAGCTGGCTGCTCACGATTGTGAGGAATGCAGCGATTGATCTGATGAGGAAGAAGAAGGACACCCCTTATGAACTCGATGAAAGAGATGCGCTTCAGACTAATGAACCTTCGATCGAGGAGATGTATGAGTCGAAAGAAGAAGCGACGGCCGTGCGCCAGTCGATGAAAGTATTGAAAGAAGACCAACAGAAGGTAATCCGGCTGTTTTATTTTGATGCAAAATCCCACAGAGAGATAGCAGAACAGCTGGACGTGCCCCTGGGAACAGTAAAGGGACGAATACGAATGGCGTTGAAACATTTACAGACTGAAATGACGGAAAGAGGAAGGGGGGGAGATACGACATGAGTGATAAACAATGTGATAATCTGATAGATTATTTTAATGGACAGTTGTCCGAGCAAGAAGAAGCTCAATTTGAAAATCACTTGGCAAGCTGTGAGTCGTGCCGGGAGGAACTGGCTGAATTGCGTGAGCTGACCGAGTCTCTCCCTTATCTTTCCGAACCGGTTGAACCGGATAGCGGTATGAAAAACCGCGTACTCTCTTCCGTTTTTGAAGAAGAGGAAAAAGAAGAAGGTTATGACAATGTAATTCCTATTGAAGAGAAGAAGGAAAAGGAAAAACCCGCGCTCTCCCGAACAAGGAAAAGAAACTGGGCGGTCTGGGGGCTTGCGGCCGCACTAGCTGCATCACTTGTCGGAAATGCGGCATTCCTGAATCAGTGGCCCGGCACTTCCACCACTCAACCGGAGGAGGAAGTTGTGATCGATAACCTTAGGCAGGACCTTACTCTTCAGAACCCTGAAGGAGGAGAAGCCAAAGGTCAGGCTTCCATGGTCGCAAATGACGGAGAGTCGCAGCTCGTGGTCCAGGCAGAACAGCTCGCTCCTCTCTCGGGTAACGAGGCTTACCAGGTCTGGCTTCTTGAGGAAGGGGATCCGGTAAGAGCCGGAACATTTGTAACGAACGAACAAGGTTCCGGTGCAGTGACCTATCCTATGGATGAGCTTAAAGACGGTAACTGGGATACCCTTGCCATCACTAAAGAACCGGGGCCTGACAGTGAAACACCTCAGGGGGAAATTGTACTGGCCGCAGAGATATAAAAATTACGAAAGTCGTCCTCTTTACAGGGGGCGGCTTTTTAAAAATAATAAGGAGGATTTGAGAATGATCATCGATATGCAGGAGGTTTCCTTAAAGAGAGAGGGCCGTTTCATTTTAAACAATATCACCTGGCAGGTGGAGAACGGAGAGCACTGGGCAATCCTTGGACTGAACGGTTCAGGAAAGACGTTTCTTTTGAATCTGATCAATGCCTATACATTTCCATCCTCCGGTACGATAAAAGTTCTTGGTCTTGAATTCGGAAAGACGTATCTGGCAGAAAAGCTGCGAAAACAGATAGGTTTTGTCTCCGCTTCGTTACAGAACCGTCTGCATAAAGGGGACAATGCCTTTGAGGTCGTATTGAGCGGCGCTTTTGCTTCCATAGGGCTGTATGATACTCCTACGGATGAAATAAGAGAAAGAGCGATCGGTCTACTGAGGGAACTTGACTGCTACGATTATGCAAACCGTTTGTACGACACTCTTTCTTCCGGAGAAAAACAGCGGGTGCTTATTGCGAGAGCCCTGATGGCAGAGCCGGAGCTCCTTATTCTGGATGAACCGACGAACGGGCTTGATTTTCTTGCAAAGGAACAGCTGCTGGAGTCGGTGGAACGAATAGCCGGGGGTACAGACGGGCCGACCATTCTTTATGTCACTCATCATGTAGATGAAATACTTCCCGTTTTTGAGCATACTCTTCTTTTAAAAGACGGCGGGATATATGATGCCGGGAATACAGAAAGGCTTCTCGAATCAGATGTAATGTCTTCCTTTTTCGGGGTATCTGTAGAGATTTCCTGGAAGGGTCAGAGACCTGAACTTAGCAAGCGTTCACATCTTTCATAAAAGCTTTTCACAAGAAAATTCAAAAAAAGTTCACTTTTTTTAGAAAATAATGATCCACTTCTATATCCGCTCCGTATGCTTGGTGTAATTAATTAAAAAAGGAGAGGATTATTAATGAACTGGAAAAAAGGACTTGTAACAATTCCACTTGCTGCCACCATCGCTATACCGAGTTTAGGATTGAACGTTTATGCGGAGGATCATATGCCGACCCCTTCCGTGGATACAGAAGCTGTAGAATTGCGTTCGTCTCTTGACCACCTGTTAAGTGAACACGTATACCTCGCAGTAGAAACGATGAGAAAAGGAGCGGAAGGAGCTTCCGATTTTGATCAGGCTGCAGGAGCTTTAAGCCAGAACACAGATGATTTGTCGAAAGCCATCGGTTCTGTATACGGGGAAGAAGCCGGCAAACAGTTTAACGACATGTGGTCCGAGCACATCGGCTATTTTGTGGATTACGTGAAGGCTACTGATGCAGGGGACGAAGAGGCTAAACAGGAAGCGCTCGATAACCTCGGGGAATACAAGGAAGAATTCTCCCAGTTCCTTGAAGATGCTACTGGTGAGCGACTGGAAGCAGGAGCTCTCGCGGAAGGACTTCAAATGCACGTGAACCAGCTGATCGGAGCTTTTGATGCTTTCGTCGCAGGTGACTATGAAGCTGCTTACGAATATGAACGGGAAGCTATGAGTCACATGTATATGGTAAGTAAAGGCCTGTCTGACGCTATGTCCAACCAATTCCCTGAGAAATTCAATGATACATCCGCAGTTACACCTGCAGCAGATCTTCGTTCTGACTTGAGCTACCTGTTAAGTGAGCACGCTGGACTTGCAGTGACAGCTATGCAGAATGGCATCGACGGAAGCGAAGACTTCGAAGCCTCTGCAGAAGCATTGAGCAATAACACAGAAGAACTTTCTGATACTATCGGATCTGTATACGGAGAAGAAGCAGGGGAACAGTTCCAGCAAATGTGGTCCGATCACATCGGTAACTTCGTCTCTTATGTAGAAGCGACAGGTGCAGAAGATGAAGCAGCAAAAGAGAAAGCACTATCCGCTCTTGAAGATTATCGTGCTGACTTCTCTTCCTTTATTGAAACCGCTACGGAAGGAAAAGTAAGTGCAGACGTTATGTCAGAAGGACTTCAAACACACGTGAATCAATTGATTGGAGCTTTTGACAGCTATACGATGGAAGACTATGATAAAGCTTACTCGGATATCCGTGACGCTTACGCTCATATGTTCAACCCTGGTAAAGCACTGTCCGGAGCTATTTCTGCACAATTCCCTGATAAATTCAGCCAGGAAATGCCTTCTGAAATGCCTGAAACCGGACTGTCTCCACAGGACACCGGCATGAACAGTACAATGTGGCTTGCCGTTGCCGGAATGTTTGCGCTGATTACAGCACTTACATTGCACTTCAGAAAACAGAACCAGCAGTAAAATGAAAACAATCCGCTATTAACTAAAACCCCGGGTGAAGGAAGCTTTGAACTAAAGCTTTCTTCCTCGGGGTTTTATAGTCCTTACATATGATTTCAGGATTTCACCAATTTTTTCATCGTACCATTTGTTTCGAACTCTCTGTGCCAGGCGAGTGCTTCTTCCAGCATGTGAGGAGTCTGGCCGCCCCGCTCCAGGGCCGCTTCAAAGTAATCGTGAAGTTGTTCCCTGTAACTCGGATGTGCACAGCGCTCAATGATCAGCCTGGCACGTTCCCGGGGTGCGAGACCGCGTAAATCTGCATATCCCTGATCCGTCACGATAACATCTACATCGTGTTCGGTATGATCGACGTGTGGAACGAATGGAACGATACTTGAGATGTCTCCGTCCTTGGCTATTGATTTAGTAACGAACATACCCAGTCTTGAATTTCGGGCAAAGTCGCCCGATCCTCCGATTCCGTTCATCATTTTAGTACCGCCTACGTGAGTAGAGTTCACGTTTCCGTATATGTCCATTTCCACGGCCGTATTGATAGAAATAAGACCAAGCCGGCGGATGATTTCCGGATGGTTCGAGATTTCCTGTGGTCTCAGTACCACACGGTCACGATAGTCTTCAAAGTTTGAGAATACTTGTTTCATTTTATCTTCGGACAACGTAAATGAGCATCCTGATGCAAAGTCCACTTTTCCGGCATCAAGAAGGTCTATCACTGAATCCTGAAGCACTTCCGAATAGACTTGCAAATGTTCGAAATCGGAATCCAGCAGGCCGCGGAATACAGCGTTTGCTACTGAACCGATACCCGATTGCAAAGGTACAAGATTTTCGGGCAGTCTTCCTAATCTGACTTCCTCTTTGAGAAAATCGATCAGGTGACCGGCTATGTCACGCGTTTCCGCATCCGGCGGTGTGACTGTAGAAGGGGAATCCAGCTGGTTCGTAAAGATGATCCCCTTGATTTTTGCAGGATCCACCTGGATACCTTCAGCTCCTATCCTTTCTTCCGGGCTGACGAGAGGAATAGGTTCACGCTGTCCCTGGGGAGCAGGAGCATAGAGATCGTGGACACCTTCGAGGGCCTCGGGCTGAGCTTCGTTGATTTCCACAATAATGTGTTCTGCATGCATGGCGAAGGCCAGGGAATTCCCCACGGAAGTTGTCGGAATAATAGTTCCATCTTCTTTGATAGAAACCGCTTCCAAAATAGCGTAATCCACTTCAGGTAAAACCCCTTGACGCAACATTTCCGAAGTATGGGAAAGATGCTGGTCCACGAAGTGAAACGACCCGTCATTTATCCCCTGACGCATTCTGGGATCGGCCTGGAAAGGAAGGCGCTTATTGATAATATCAGCTTCCGCGAACATTCTGTCTATGTCCGACCCGAGTGACGCTCCTGTAAATACATTTACTTTGAATGGATCTGTCTCTGCTCTCTTAACCAGTGCGTCTGGTATCGCTTTCAAATCTCCGGCTCTTGTAAATCCGCTTAATCCAAGCGTCATACCGTCCCTGATCCAGGAAGCTGCAGTTTCGGCTGTAACAATGCGTTCTATCAGGTCTTCATTTAAAATTCGGCTATTTTCTATACCCATATAGTTCCACCTCTTTTTATAAGACTGTTGTGAATATTTTATCTTATAAAAAGGGAAGAATTGGAGATTTCCGACGGAATGGTCATTTTTCTTTACGAATAAGAATATCAGATGATGAGAAAGAGTAAATCAGAACCCGAGGAGCTTCCTCAAATAACCTGAATGTGTCTGACTTACCGGGATCATGGAATCATCACTCATTTTAAGCAGGAACGTGGAATGAGTGTCCGGATAGATTTCCTGAATATGATTGACGTTTACAATGAAGGAGCGATGACAGCGGATAAAGGAACTTCCCGGCAGAAAGAAGTCGAATTCATTCAAAGAGTATTTATGTACTCCCGTGTGCCCTTCTCCTACGACGAACGTCTTTTTCGCTTTCGCTTCTATGTAAAGCACCTGTTCGAACTTCAACGGAATCCACCTGTCATTCTCTTTGACGGTGACCACGGACAGGGCACTGGTCAGCGTAGGGAAAATGGCAGTTACGCACCCGGCCAGTTCTCCTTCTATTTCATAGGGAACTGCCATGCCGTAATAAGGCACACCGAAAACGTCCCGGTCTATATATTCCGAGACTTTCTGCTTCGTGCTCAGGGCTTTGTAGGTAATCGTCCCTCTGGTGACCGGATCTCCGGCGCTGATTTTTAAATCAATCCGTTTACTGGGACGATAATAAACGTAATTCTCCGTATCCGATAAAGCGAGAGAAGTCTCTCCAGAGAACAGGTCTCCGATGACATCTACTAAAGTATGGGCGTTGACATTGATTTCAGATCATCCTTTTCCTTATACTTTTCTTTTATTGTAACATTGAAGAATATAAAAATCCCCGGGGCAGGCCGGCATTTCCATGTTAAAAGAGCAAGGAAAAGGGAACAGGTTTATAAATAGTGAACGAGTCAGTCACAGACAGGAGGAGTACGATGAAAATTCTGATTACAGGAACTACGGACGGAATCGGATTAGCAACGGCACGCATGCTGGCAGAAGAAGGCCACACTCTTCTGCTGCACGGGCGTAATGAAGAAAAGCTGAAAATGGTGGAAGAGGAACTGGGGAAAGAGAACGCTGAAACTTACGTAGCCGACCTTTCTGTACTTAAAGAGGTGAAAGCATTTGCCGACAGGGTTACGGATCATCATGATCGTCTCGATGTTCTCATTAATAATGCCGGAATATACAAAACGCCTGTGAAAACTACCGGGGACGGCCTGGATATCCGCTTTGCGGTCAACACGGTCGCTCCTTATTTACTCACAAGGCGTCTTCTTCCTCTCATGGACGGGTCAGGGCGTATCATCAATCTGTCCTCCGCAGCACAGCAGCCTGTCGACCTCGATAAGATGATGAAGCAAAAGGGAATCGGGGACGACGCAGCCTATGGTCAAAGTAAGCTGGCACTAACGATGTGGACAATCGGTATGGCAAAAAAGAGTGAACCGGTGATAGTAGCTGTTAATCCGATGTCTTTACTTGGGAGCAAAATGGTGAAAGAGGCGTTCGGAACAGATGGGCACGATATCAGTATCGGAGCCCGGGTTTTATATCAGGCTGCTGTATCCGATTCGTTTCGGGAAGCTTCCGGGAAGTATTACGATAACGATAAGGGTAATTTCGGAAATCCTCATCCGGATGCGGAGAACGATGAAAAAGTGCAGTCCCTGCTCCATACGCTGGATAGCATAACTGCACAAGTATAAATCTTGAAAGGCAGATAACGCTTTTTCTTCCTGTATCGTTCTATGAATAAAAGACACAACTACACCGCCATCTGTCGTACGGTGCAGTTGTGTCTTCTATTTTGTCGCATCGCTATTTCCCGGTAAAGAAGAAGTCAAAAGGTTAATCAGAGCTTTCACTTTTCAATTGTGTATATACTACTAGTCTGTCTTCTCTTCGGGTAGTATCTCCGACATAATCTCCGTAGCAGGTAACCAGGTTAAGACCACTCCGGTGGGTATAACCGAATATTTCTTCCATTGGAGCATCCTTGAACCCGTACACTTCTTTACCTGTCACTTCGAAAGTAAGTGTTTTCCCATCTTTGTTCTGAACGGAAACCTCATCGCCTTCTTTAAGTTCGTGCAGGTTATAAAACACTGCCGGATTTACGGTATCGTCAACGTGTCCTGCCATGACGGAGTTACCGGCAGCACCGGGCTTCGTTCCCGGTTCGAACCAGGCGACATTCTCAGATCCGTCCGGTACGCCCATACGCCCTTTCTCGTCGACTCCTGCTTGTTCGACTTCCGCTTCGACATCAATAGCCGGTATGGATAGTTTGGATGGGGTCACGGCTTCTCTTTCATCTTTAATAATCGGTTCGTCATAGTTACCGGTACTTTCCGCTTGTGCTTTCACTTCCGTTTTGTTTGTTTCCTGACTTTCTTCACTTTCCTTTACTTCGTCATTTGTATTCATACAGCCGCTCAATAATATAAGAATTGAAATGAGAAAATATTTAGGCATGAGTTTGCCTCCTTTACATAGCTTACGGAATAAGTTACACGTTGGATCATTATTTCTGCACGTCGCCTTTATTTATCGTCCGGTTGGAAACATTCGGTACGGATTACCGGCCGCTTCTATTATAATAGAAGCATATAGCGAGGAAGGGAGGTCCAGGGTATGAAAATCAACGTGGAAATCGATGAGGCGCTGGAACGAATGGAAGTTCTGATCCGGGCGAAAGAATGGAATGAGGAAGTGACTCTGCTTATGGAACGGTTACAAGAGAAAAGACGCTCTTATTTCAGTGGAATGAATGACGATACACGTCACATATTCAAACCTGAAGAGATTCTGTACCTCTATACAGAGAATAAGACGGTGATGGCTCGTACCGAAGACGGGAGATATCGAATGAAAGAGCGACTGTACGAGCTTGAAAAAGAACTGGCTGCGGATCACTTCGTAAGACTTTCGAAATCAGCGATAGCAAATCTCGACGCTCTGCAAAAATTTGAAGCTTCTTTCAATGGTACCCTGTGCGTTTATTTTAAAAACGGGGAGAAGGAGTACGTATCCCGGAAATACGTGTCCCAAATCAGGAATAAACTCGAAGGGAAAGGATGAAGAAAATGGGGAAGAAATTGATTTTCCAAAGCTTTGTCGGTATCTGTTTTGGAGCGCTTATCGCCGTATTGATGTATACCGGATTCTACGCAGCAGGGGCAGAATCCTTTGACGCCGCGCTATTTTTCAAAAATTCGGCGGCATCTATTTTCTGCGGCTGGTTTTTCAGTGTAGGGGCCCTGATATTCACATTTGAACATTGGACACTCAGGAAACGGACAATCGTACACTTCTTTATCGTCACTTCTCTCTATTTCATTCTTGGTATCGGTATCGGCTGGTTCCCGCTTACTTTCGCAGGGATGCTGTTCGGGATTCTGCTTTTTCTGACCGTATACATTTTAATCTGGGCGGGGTTCTATCTGTACTTTTATTTCCAGGCGAAAAAACTGAATGATTCCCTTAACGCGTAAAGATCGGCCGGGAGCCGGTCTTATTTTTTCAGGCAACGTCTCCAGCTTATTCTATACCCGGTATTTGTGGTATTCTTTTACTATAACACCCGTTTGGAAGGGTGAATAAGAAGGGGATGATGAACGATGGAAGACCTCTACTCTTCTACACTCGGAACGCTTGAACGAACGTTCATGCCATATGGTTCCGAATACCAGCATTATATTGATTTCCAGACTTTCAGAGATATGAAGCAGGTCGCTAAAGGGAAAAGACCTGTATATATTGACCTTGATATTGAAGAAATAGCTGAAATGAAAACGAGATACATCGTTGATTTGTCCTGGAAAGGAGTCTACATGACAGTAACGGTTCCACTGTCTTCCATGTTCCAGGCGACCGTTGAGATGTACGGTAAACCGCCGAGGCTGCTAATTGCCAGGCTGGAGAGAATAAACGGCCGGGAGGAAGATTCACTGGTCCCTACTTCATTGAAAGAAGAGTTCACTCGCAAAAAAGGGCTCGGAGAAACGCTCGGGGATTTTGCGACGAAACTTTTTTTGTTCCTTGACTCTTATCTGGAACACAACGTGACCGGGATACGTGAAGAAGGCCCTCCTGATAATCCGGTGAGCGAACAGGCGGCGGAGATATTCGAAGGGTGGGTGTTTCCTTTCGCTGAAAGTGATCCGGAGCTGCAGGCAGACTGGAGAAGCTTAAAAAAACGTACGCAGAAGCAGTTTGAACGGATCGATAAACTCGATATAGAGGATCAGCACGCGCTGGAAACGATGATTCTTAAAGATGTTCCTGTTTTCTTGGATTCTTTTTCCAGTCTGTCGCCTGAAAATAAACAGAAGAAAAAAGAGGAACTGAAGGAAACGATGGAGGACTTACGAAAGTTCATCGAAAGGCTGGAAGCGAAAGAAGAAGAAACTTATACAAAGAATTTTGCAAGAAGCAAAGGTATCATCACCACGAAATATAAAGACTCCGGACAGGAGATGTTTTCATCCGGAGAAGAAGATCCGTACTGAAAATCGAAACCCTTCCCCTCGTCGCTGCGTATTACAGATAGACGTCCGCTTTTGCCGTACGAGTCAACAAGGCATACGGTTTTATCGATACCTTATAAGGAGAGATGCGACATGAGTAAGGAGTTTGAAAATAAAAGTATAGAAGCAGAAATGGATGAGCAGGATCTGAAGGAAGCGAAGACGCTGATTAAACAGGAAGATATGGAACGTTTGAACCGGGAAGCCGAATCCTACGCCGGTCAGTTCGACAAAGCCGAAGACGGTTCGGTTTCGGAGGTGTTGAAGGAGCTCGGTGATCTCGGTGAGAAAGAACAGCGGGTGGCCGGAGAAACGATGGATTCCCTCAAAAGACCGGTGAACGATCTCATGAATAAAAGTAACAATGACATCCCGCGGACGCTGAATGAATTGAAGAACGTAGTTTCCGATCTGGATCCGAAACAGACGGAAGGGAATGCAGTGACCAAATTTTTTTACAAAATGAGCAACAAAAAACCGATCGAGCGCTACATGAAGAAATACGAAACCGTGGACGGACGTATTGAAACGATCGTCCGCAGTTTACTTGCCGGTAAGGACCGACTGGAAGAGGACAGTGTGGAGCTCGGCTTAATTAAGGAAAGTGCACGGGAGCGTATATACGAGCTGGAAAAGCAGATCTATCTCGGAAAGAAACTGTTCCAGCTTCTGAAGGAAAAAGAAGGAACCGGAGAACACGACGATGCACTGATTGAAGAGGGAAAAGAGAAAATTATCACACGGACGAGAAATATGACGCAGATGAAAAGCGTACTCATTCAAAGTATTTCATCTGTGGACATCATTAAAAGAAACAATGAAAAACTGAAAGAATCTATTCGGAATGCGGTAACGCTCACCAAAAATATTATTACCGTCTCCGCAACGATTCAGCTGGCGCTCAATAACCAGAAAGAAGTAATCGATACGGTGAATGGTGTGAATAAAGCGACGGAAGAGATGCTGTTATCCAACTCCAGGAATTTACGGGATAACACGAAAGAAGCGACTTCCATGATGGAAAATCCTGCCATCAGCATTGAAGCGCTTCAGGAATCTTTCGATAATGTGTTTGAAGCTCTGGAGACGACCGAACAGTCGTCGGAGCGAATCATCGCTTCCAGTGAACAGTTTATTGAAGAAATGGACCAGCTGAACGCCAACGTTCGAAAAAAGCTGGCAGGATCCGGGGAAGCCGGGCAAAGAACGCTTCGTGACTGAAGCGTTCTTTTTATGTGCCATTCCTCATAGTGCGACAGGGAGGAGGGGGAACGAAACTGCAATTCCCGGCAGGTCTTCATCTGGACACAAACCTGTTGCCGGTAACCCAGAAACGCCAGGGGAAGTCTCTGGCTTCCTCTGAATTATCGATACCGATGCGGGGACCGGTGGAAATGTGTTCAGGAGTGAAACCCTTAGCAATGTACAACGGGGGTTCCCCGTAAGGATGCCCGTAGTCGTTTTTCACGATACCGAGCGCTTTCGTAAGTTTGCCGGGGCCGCTCGTAAGTTCCTTTTCCTTTTTATCCCCGCGTCTTTTGTACATAAGATCTATCCCCCGGACAGGTTCGACGGCACGTATGAGAATCGCTTCCGGTTCTCCCTGTTCTCCCGCCACCACGTTTACAAGACAGTGGGTGTGCATAACGTATGTGTAGGCATGTCCGGCTTCTCCGAACATCACTTCCGTACGTTTGGTACGTTTATAGTTGTAGCTGTGGGCCGCCTTGTCCACAGCTCCGATATATACTTCGGTCTCTACGATATAACCGGAAGCTGTTCCTTCTTCCGTCTCTTTGATCAGCTCACAGCCGAGCAGGTTCTGCGCAAGTGTAAGGGCCGGCTGCTGAAAAAATGAAGCAGGCATTAGTTCCATGTTAATTCACCTCGAAAGTAATGATACCATACCTGAACAGACTGAAACGTAAGGAGAGCTCATCACTTGAGCCCGGGTATGATAGAATATTGAAATACAGTTTCTGCATGGAAGGGAAAGGGGTGGAAATCAGTGATTATTAAACCTTGCAACAGAGTCGAGGTTCCTATGGAACTCCTGCTGGAAGCGGATCCGATGAAAGATCATGTCATCGACTACATAAACCGGGGAGACGTGTTTGTCGCAGAGGAAGCCGGGGAAGTCATCGGTGTTATGGTACTCCTCCCGACCCGGCCGGGTACACTGGAAGTAGTGAATATAGCTGTTTCAGGTTCTCACCGGGGCAAAGGAGTGGGATCCCGGCTTTTACAATTTGCTGCTGAGGCTGCTGAAGGGTATGAAAATATGGAAACTGGAACGGGGAACTCAAGCATCGGCCAGCTGTTGTTTTATCAGCGCAACGGATTTCGTATTGATCACGTAGATAAAGACTTTTTCATAAAACAGTACGAGGATGATATATGGGAAAACGGCATACAGTGCCGTGATATGATACGATTGGTGAAGACGATTGAATGAAGATTGAAAGAGGGATACCATGCTGAAAATATTCGATTATGTAATACTGCCGCTTATTATTGTCGGCATAGCCGTGCTGGTCTTTGATTTGCCTTTCGTCCCTGCAGTAATTGGTGCTTACATCGGGATATGTATTGCGATTGTTCTGAGAAGAAGACGGGAGAACAAGGAAGGCCGGACGAATGGATGAACAGAAGTTGATCCAGCAGCATCTGGCGAATGAACGTACATACCTGGCCTGGATCCGTACGGCGATTGCCCTGGTCGGTATCGGATTTCTGGCCACGACTCTGCACATAAATGCAGGTCCCGGGGAAGGGGAAACGGAAGAGACACTTGTGCTGACCGTCAGTATCGGTGCTCTCGCACTTGGGATATTGACTATCGTCGGCTCTACTGTCAATTACTATACCATCCGGAAGAATATCAATGAGAGCCGTTTCCGTTCCTCAAGTTGGCTCATCGGGTTCATGACGAGTATAGCCGTACTGCTGGTGCTTCTCGTAGGCGTATATATTTTCGCTGTCAATTAAGGGGAGGAGTAAAAATGGAATTTACTTCTATCAACGTGAAAAAGGAAAGAGACACGGTACTCCGGTTCAGGAGAGAAGTTTTTCAGGAAAGTTTTGGCAGTTCGGATTCTATGAACGAAGAAGATTATCTGGACTGGTTACAGAAGAAGGCGGAAGAATTTCCCGACGGTATGAAACTTGTGAAGAAAAAAGGGGAGCCGATCGGCCAACTGGAACTGTCGGTCCGGGAGTTCAGGGGGCGGATCATCGGTTACGTTCACCTGTTTTACCTTGAGAAAGAATGGCGGGACCTCGGCTTTGGCTTAAATTTGTATAATTACGCCATGAAATTTTTTCGTGAAAAAGATATCACTGAATTTCACCTGCGTGTCGCTCCTGAGAACAGGAGAGCGATAGCTTTTTATAAAAAATTAGGGATGAAAGAGGCAGGAGAAGAATTGAATGGGAAAGTAATAAGAATGACCGGGAGTGTTAATACATGGAACTTGTAGAACTGACGACGAAACAGGATATTACCAAGGCTTTCGCTGTAGTGAATGAATTACGTACGAACCTCGATCTGAACAAGTATTCGGAACTTGTGACGGAAGCGATGGAACGGGATAATTACCATATGTTCGGTATGATGGAGGAAGAGGAAATCGTTGCAGTCGCAGGATTCAAACCGGCTGTAAGCCTTTACTATGGACGACTCGTATGGATTGAAGACCTTGTAGTTACAAATGAAAAACGGAATTACGGGTACGGGGAAATGATGCTTCACTTCGTTGAGCAATGGGCCGCGCAGAATAAATATGATCACGTAGCTCTATCTTCAGGAATGGCTCAGTCGCATGCCCACAAGTTTTATGAAGAAAAGATGGACTATGAGAAGACCGGGTATGTTTTTCTGAAAAAGAATGTATGACAGGGGAGGTTCAAAATATGAAAGGTGAAAGAATCGTGGAACTGCTGGAGACGGATTACCCGATTATACAGGCAGGAATGGCCGGAGGAGTGACGACACCCGAGCTGGTGGCTGCTGTCTCTGAAGCCGGCGGGTTCGGTACGATAGGAGCCGGCTATATGGAGGCGGAAGCGATGAAGGATTCAATCCGGGAAGTGAAAAAACATACGGAAAAACCTTTTGGCGTTAATTTGTTTGTCCCTGGCCATCCTTCTTCAAGCCTCGAAGAAGAAGAGAAAGCTATGCGTGCCCTTCATCCTTTCAGAGAAGAACTTGGGATGGAGGCGGCCGTGAACCCTGATATTCCGTATGTTTTCGGTGAACAGATAGAAGGGATTCTGGCAGAAAAGGTACCTGTAGTCAGCTTCACTTTCGGTATTCCGCCGGAAGAGGTGATCCGTTCCCTGAAGCAGTCCGGCATAAAAGTGATGGGCACTGCCACGACAGTGGAAGAAGCGGTGCTCAACGAAGAAGCGGGGATGGATGCAATCGTCGCCCAGGGAGCAGAAGCCGGAGGCCACCGGGGGACGTTCCACGTTTCATTCGAAAAAGGAATGATCGGCCTGATGTCGCTTATTCCGCAGATCACCGACCATGTATCCATTCCGGTTATAGCGGCCGGAGGTATTATGGATAAAAGGGGGATAGCCGCGGCAGTTGCTCTTGGAGCGGAAGGTGTTCAACTTGGCACGGCCTTCGTGACGAGTAAGGAAAGTGGTGCGAAACGCGTACACAAAGGTGCTATCCTTGAAGCGACAGAAGCTGACACTGTCGTGACCGATGTGTTCAGCGGGAAGCCGGCCCGCGGGATTGAGAACCGGTTCATCCGCGAAATGGACGGCCGGACGATTCTTGAATATCCCCTTCAGAACGCGTTGACAAAACCGATCCGTAAGGAAGCCGGACGGCTGCAGAAGACGGAGTTTATGTCTCTATGGTCGGGGCAGAGTCCAAGACTCTCCGAGGATAGTGCTGCAGCTGACATTATCCGGAAGTTGTCAGAGTACTGGAAAGAGAGCTTATAGAAGAGAACATTGAAAGCAGCTGCAGGGGACCCGCCTCTGCAGCTGCTTTTAATATATAGACTCCTCGGGAACCTTCAAATAAAACGATGATTTTTTTATTGACTTCTTTTTTTTGTGACCCTAAAATCTATTAAGTGTTATTAAGAAACCCGAGAGATCGGAGGGATAGTAAGTGAAACATCGTTTCAGAAATCTTATTGTATTATTCACGGCATCAGTCGTTTTGGCTTTTGCGTTTAACTTCTTCCTGCTGCCGCATGAAGTTCTATCGGGCGGCGTAACCGGGCTGGCTATGATATTCGGCCTGCTGACCCCGTTAAGTTCAGGAATCTGGCTCATCGTATTCAACATACCGGTTCTGATCATCGGCTGGATGAAACTCGGAAAAGAGTTCATCGCCAACAGTGTGTTTTCCGTGGCAGTAACGTCGGTGGCCATGCTCTATGTGCCGGTGCTTCAAGTAACAGAGGATGCGCTTTTGTCTTCCGTATTCGGGGGAGTCATTGTCGGCGCATGTATCGGTATCATTATCCGTTTTTATGGATCCACCGGAGGGTTTGACGTTATCGGATTGGTTCTTACCTTGAAACGTGATCTGCCTCTTGGCGTTCTTGTGTTCGGTCTGAATAGTCTCGTCGTGTTCGCTTCCGGGTTTTTCTTTACCTGGGAACTCGCACTTTACACACTGGCTTCCATTTACATTACCGGAATCGTAGTGGACCGTATCCACACTCGTCACATTAAACTTAGTCTTATGGTGGTAACAGATCAGGATCAGAAGCTCCGTGGTGAACTGATTGGAAATCTTATACGCGGCATTACGGTGATGAACGCTCAAGGGGGATATTCCAACGAGGAACGGAAGGTTCTGTACACGGTGATTTCCCGCTACGAGCTGGCACTTGTCAAGTCCATCATTCAGGACGTTGATCCGCGGGCTTTCGTGAGCGTGACGGAAACCGTAGAAGTGCTCGGTAACTTCCGACGCTCATAAGTTTTGTTAATCGTCTCTTCATGCAGAGGAGGCGATTTTTTTGCATAAAAAGAGCGACTTTCTTCAGTAAATGAAAAAAGCGCTCTTCCTGGAGGTTCACTGTTTTATAGAAGTCCATGAATTATTTAACAACAACCACAGGACATTGAATATACTTCACTAACTTATGGCTGACGCTGCCGAGAATCAACGTCTGGAATTTATTCCGTCCCCGGCTTCCGACGAGCACACAGTCGTAGTCGCCTTCGTTCGCATATTCAATCAGCGTCTCGGCGGGTTGACCGTGCAAAATCGTAATGTCTGCTGCAAGCCCCTTTGCCTCGATATATTCGATGGTGGACTGGAATTTTTCTTTCCGTTTCAGGGAAGCGGTGTCGGAATCCCCATATTTCAATACGTCTTTTTTAGACTGATCACCATCTACAGCGTAAACAACTTCAATATGAACTTTATCTTTGTAGGGATCCACCATTTTCAAGGCTTCGTCGATCGCTCGATGTGAATGTTCGGATCCGTCGGATGCTAAAAGTATTTTTGTGTACATAACAGAACTCCCTTACGGTTTATTAGGAGGAGCTTTTGGAAACTCCCCCTACTTTTTCAAGTAAACGTCTGCTTTCTGCGTTAATTCCGACAAACGTAACGTCGATACCTTTTTGGTCAAACTTGGCTTCTACACTATCCAGGGCTCCGATCGCTGAATCATCCCACAGGTGAGATTCGCTTAAATCAATGATCACTTCTTTTACAGAAGGGATTTCATTAAATTCGATAGATTCCTGGAATTCGGTAACAGAGGCGAAGAACAGTTGCCCCTGTACATAGTATATACGTTTTTGTGCTTCGTTCATATACAAGGATAAAACACGGACCCTGGAGATTTTAACCGCAAAGAAAATCATGCTCAGTACAACCCCGGCCAGCACACCGTAAGCAAGGTTGTGAGTCACGACGACAGTCACCACCGTGATGACCATAACTGCTGCGTCGGAAAGCGGGGTCTTATGGATGTTACGTACAGAACCCCAGTCGAAAGTTCCGATGGATACCATGATCATGACTCCGGCAAGGGCAGCCATCGGGATCTGTACGACGACGTTTCCGAGGACTACGATGAGAAACATAAGAAAAACCCCGGCTACCAGAGTAGACAAACGTCCGCGTCCCCCGGACTTGACGTTGATGACGGACTGACCGATCATAGCGCAGCCCGCCATACCGCCGAAGCATCCGGCCACGACGTTGGCTATTCCCTGGCCGCGGCTCTCTTTATTTTTATCACTTTCCGTGTCGGTGAAATCATCGACGATCGAGGCTGTCAGTAATGATTCAAGCAATCCGACAATCGTCAGTGCCATAGCATACGGAAATATAATCGCCAACGTTTCGAAATTGAGCGGTATATCGGGAAGTGCGAAAATAGGAAGAGTTTGCGTAAGTTCTCCCATACTCCCGACATTCCTCACGTCAATCCCCATCGTTACGACGATGACACTCATAACTATAATAGCGACGAGCGTGGAGGGGATTGTCTTATTAATCAGAGGGAAGAGGTAGATGATGGCAAGTGTAGCTCCGACAAGAACGTAAACAATCCAGCCTTCCCCTTCGAAATGCTGGAGCTGTGAGGTGAAAATAAGAATAGCCAGTGCATTTACGAAGCCGACCATAACTGATTTTGGTATGAATTTCATAAAACGGGCCAGCTTAAATACCCCGAGAATAATCTGCAGAACCCCCGTTAAAATGGTGGTGGCCAGTAAGTACTCGAGCCCGTGTTCCGCCACGAGCGTTACCATTAGCAGAGCCATCGCTCCTGTAGCTGCCGAGACCATGCCTGGTCTGCCTCCGACGAATGCAATGACTACCGCAATACAAAAGGAAGCGTAGAGACCGACCATGGGATCGACTCCTGCTATAATTGAAAAGGCGATCGCTTCAGGGATGAGAGCCAAAGCTACTACAATACCTGACAGAATGTCGCCGCGAACGTTTCCGAACCATTCCTGTTTCAAAGTTGATGAAAACATGGGTACCCTCTTTCTTTTATAAGTTTATGTTAATTCATTAATGATAGTAATGAATATGGAACCATTGATTTAAAATGATTTATAATGGACTATAATAGAGTATAATATAAACGGCTGAATTACAATGAGAATTTAAGGGAGCGGGGGTCGTAATATATACCGTATTACCGTATTTTGATTGTGAAACAGGAGTGAAACGCGTACACTTACAATAGCAGAATAGAAATGAAGGGCGGTTGCTGATGGATAACGAACGTGAAATTATGACGGTGGCTCAGGTTGCGGAGTATCTGCAGATCAGTGAAGTGACCACGTATAAACTGGTGCAGGACGGACGGATTCCCGGGTTCAAAATCGGGAGGCACTGGAGAGTGAGGAAAGAAGATCTCAGGGAGCACATAGCTAAGCTGGCACACGGAGAACATCTGTAAAAAAACGTACAACAAACTGCCGGATATATAAAAGAAGAGGAGCGGACTTAATCCTGCTCCTCTTCTTCATGAAACCATAAAGGATCTTCAATATCCGCTTCCCCGTTATAGTTGATGAAAATTTCTTCATCCGGCTGTATATCACGGTAAGCATAGAAATCAAAAGAATGGTTGTCGAAATTTATTTCATAAATGGCGTTCGGCTCATAAGAATGATTGAACATCATACCGTAACCGAGCAAAAAGGCGGTGTGATTTTCTCCATACTCAAAAGCGTAGTCGGCCAGATACGTTTTTTCAATATGCTTATGCTGTTCGTTCGGGTAGGGAAGCACCGGTGCCCGGTGGAAGCGGGTTCCTTTACTGATCATTTGAGAGGCGAACACCCCTTTGTTGAATTCATCTTCGACGTCTGTAATTTGAGAAGTACGTACTTCTATCAATCCATCACCTGCTTTTCTTTGATAATTGATTCAGTATGGCAGGGTTCAGTGATAAAAGCAACCGTAAGTCGATACTCGGACTTACTCTGTTTCAATGGGGACATGTACAAAATCGCTTTATGTGCAAAGGTCTCCAGGGTTAACCGGAGCTGTAGGTGAAGAAATGAAAGTCAGCAGGGAATATACAGGTACGTATTATAATACTTCCTGATATTCTTCCGAACGGGCAATCACTTCTTTCACTAACACTTCCATTGCATCCAGACAATTATCGTACAGTTCATTCTTTTCCCCGAACACGGATAATTCCGTACAGGCCAGAATGATTACGTCACTGCCTGCAGCAATCAATTCCTGATAGGCACGGTCAAATTTCGATCTGTCACCCGGCAGACCTTTTTTTATTTCATCATAAATAAGAGACATGACATCTTCCTGTCCTGCTTCGGACGGAGCCACGAGTTCTACACCCATCTCCTCGCATTCTTTTCGATAAATTCCTGTCCGTATCGTTCCGGTAGTTGCCATGATGCCAATTTTTTTAACGTCATCAAAATTACTTACTGCGGAAGCGACGCTTTCTTTCGGCATATGAATAATCGGGACGGAGGTCTCTTCCTGAATGATGTTATAAAAATAGTGGGTCGTGTTACAGGGGATGGCAATGTTCTGAACGTTTATCTTCTCCAGCAATTGAATATCCTGAACAATCCTGTTGATAAATTCCTCGTCGTCCCCCGTCAGAATAGCTTCTGTCCGGTCCGGCAGACTTGCATGATTTAAAATGACGGTGTCAATGTGATCCTGATCCTTTTTTACTTCCGTATGAGCGACAACTTCCTTGAAGAAATAACTTGTCGCCTCAGAGCCCATGCCGCCTATTACGCCTAGTTTATATTCCATATTGAACTCCTCTTTGCTGATTATTGATAATACTTTTGATGCGTCAAAAAGACTGAGATCATCTGCTTCTAAAGTAAAAGAACGTTTGGACTGATGGAAGACAATATTTACTTCTTCATCTCCCTGTACGTATTTAAAAGCAGATTCTTCAGTACGTTATGGTTGATTATACATTATATCAAAATTCGCAGATACAAAGTATAGAAAACTATTTTTCGTGAAGGACAGGTGCTTCTCTCTCCGTAACGATAACTTCATGTAAAGATAACAGGTATAAGCGGCTTTTTACAAATTTTATCGATGGGCGCCACTTTCAGTGAATAATCTTTGATAGTCCGGCTTTATTACTGCTTGAAGTTTTGTCGAATTTTCTGATGCAATTTCAAGTCTGAAAAAAATTTTTATTTATGGTAAAGTAAAATCATTCAGTTTTCCCGGCTGGATTTCAAAAGTGTGTGAAATCCTCTCTGATATAAGTGTATGCCGGTAATTCGGACTGTGTCACAATCAATAGTCAGGAAAATAAACGAATGGATAAAGGAGTTATGATTATGTCTGGAAATCAATTCGGTGTCATCGGTCTTGCCGTTATGGGTAAGAATTTAGCTATGAATGTTGAAAGTCGCGGCTACTCCGTTTCGGTATTTAATCGTACTTTCGAGAAAACGGAAGAGTTTGTAAATAACGAAGTGAAAGGCAGAAACTTCACAGGAACAGAGACAGTGGAAGAGTTCGTTGCTTCGCTGGAGAAGCCCCGGAAAATTATGCTTATGGTAAAAGCGGGACCGGCGACGGACGCAACCATCCAGTCGTTACTTCCTCACCTTGATAAAGGAGACGTACTTATCGATGGAGGAAACACTCTTTATGAGGAAACGATGCGTCGTAATGAAGAACTTGCCGAATCCGGTATTCATTTCATCGGTACCGGAGTCTCCGGTGGAGAAGAAGGAGCCCTGAAAGGACCTTCAATTATGCCGGGCGGCCAGAAAGAAGCATATGAACTTGTACGGCCGATTTTTGAAGACATCTCCGCGAAAGTGAATGGCGACCCATGTACGACATATATTGGTCCGGACGGTGCCGGTCATTTCGTTAAAATGGTGCACAATGGTATTGAATACGGGGATATGCAGCTTATCTCCGAAGCGTATCATCTGTTGAAGGACGTTGCAGGAATGGACGATACCGAGCTGCATGAGACATTTAAGAAATGGAATGAAGGCGAACTTGATTCCTACCTTATGGAAATTACAGCCGATATTTTCACGAAGAAAGACGAGGAGACAGGTAAACCGATGGTAGACGTAATTCTGGATTCTGCCGGACAGAAAGGTACCGGAAAATGGACGAGCAAAAATGCTCTGGACCTTGGAGTGCCACTTCCTTTAATTACAGAAGCCGTCTTTGCCCGCTTCATTTCTTCTCTGAAAGAGGAAAGAGTGGCTGCGAGTAAAGTTTTCTCCGGACCGGAAATTTCCTTTGAGGAAGACAGAGAGGAGCTTATCGAAGCGATCCGCAAGGCTTTGTATATGAGTAAAATCTGCTCCTACGCACAAGGGTTTGCTCAAATGAGAAAAGCAAGTGACGAAAACGGCTGGGATTTGAAGTATGGTGATATCGCTATGATCTGGAGAGGTGGATGTATTATTCGCGCAGGCTTCCTCCAGAAGATAAAAGAAGCTTATGATCGTGATCCGGATCTTGATAATCTGTTGCTCGATGATTATTTCAGGAACATCGTTGAAAGTTATCAGGATGCCCTTCGTACAGTCGTCAGCATTGCTGTGAAAAATGGTATTCCAGTGCCGACTCTTCAAAGCGCAATCGCCTACTACGACAGTTATCGTACGGCCGATTTACCTGCGAACCTCATTCAGGCGCAGCGTGACTATTTCGGAGCTCATACGTATAAGCGTAAAGACAAAGAAGGAACGTTCCATACCGAATGGTTGAAGTAATATAATTCACCCCGGCCTGCCGCGAGGAGACGAAGCTCCTATGACGGGCCGGGGGTTTTTCGAGCAGGACAATGATAAGCAGATGGTGGTGGGAAACATGAAGGAACAGTTAGTCATCGGACTCGATATAGGAACGACAAGCGCCAAAGCAGTTCTATTCCGGACGGATGGAAGTGTTGTAAAAGAAGTGGAAGAAGAACTGGAAACGATGTATCTTTCCGGGAAAAGAGCAGAACAGGATCCGGCGGAAGTGGACCGGAAAACCCGTAAAGCTTTGGCCGCTCTTATGGAGGGGGTAGAACAGACACGTATCATTTCAGGTGGTTTTTCAGCGGCCATGCACTCGTTAATTTTCGTAGATGGAGACGGGGAGGCTATTTCAAACGCTTCTATCTGGTCTGATGCCGGAAGTCTTGAAAGTATGGGTTCTATTCCCATGAAGGAAGAAATATATGCACGTACCGGCACGCCGATACACCCGATGACCCCTCTTGTGAAATTACATCATCATAAAAAGAGGCGTACGGATATGTTCAGGAGAGCTGAGGGAGTCGTTTCCCTGAAAGAATACATTATTCATAACTGGTTCGGTGATGACTTCATTGATTACTCGATGGCTTCGGCCACCGGTATGTATAACCTGAAAGAAGGTAAATGGGATGAAAAGGCCCTTGAAGTAGCGGGCATCTCCGAACGTATGCTGAACCGTGTTTCTTCTCCCCGGACCCGATTATCTCCTTTTAAAGCGGGAGTGGCGGAGGAAATAGGCATCTCTGAGACTATTCCCTTCTATTTGGGGGCCTGCGACGGACAGCTTGCAAATCTTGGGGACGGAGCTATCAGACCCGGAGAGGCTGCAATTTCTGCAGGAACGAGTGGAGCCATCCGACAGTTCGCGCATAGCCCTTACGTAGATGACAGCCGGGAGACTTTCACATATGCTTTTGAAAAAGATTCATTTATTATAGGTGGCCCGACGAACAATGGAGGGATTGTATTACAGTGGCTGAAGAATGTTATGAATTTCGACGGTTCTCCTGATGAATTTACGGAACTGGCAGAAGAAATAGCTCCGGGAGCAGAAGGTGTGCTGTTCATTCCTCACGTAAACGGGGAAAGGGCACCTGTCTGGGATCCTGAGGCCACCGGTAGTTTTCATCATCTCGGGATGAGGCACGGGCAGGCTCACTTTGTAAGGGCATGCCTCGAGGGGATAGCTTTCAATTTATACCACATAGGTCACTCGGTGGAGCGTATATCCGGCAGACCGGAAAAAATCAGGATGAATGGCGGGCTTGCCAAATCACGGGTCTTCGTAAAGATTCTTGCCGATGTGTTCGGTCAGGATATAGAGCTGTCCATCACTCATCACAGTGCAGCCTGGGGCGCCGCCTGGGTTTCCCTCTTCGGCTCCGGAAAAGTGGGCTCCTATGAAGAGATACGTGAGTACACCCCCGTCGGTGAAATCATACGTTTCAATGAGGAAAATCATCGTACGTACCAGGAGGTTTTCAAAAAATACCGGCAGTTAACCGGAGAATAACCAGGGCGGAGGTTCCGTCCTGATTTTTTTGAGTATGATATGTTAGAATAAACAGAAATGAATGACAAAGTCGATGGCTGGTTTTGCAGATTGTATCATTCAGTTTTTAAATTAGGAGGGACAACTATGGCGTTTGTCATCACGAGCCCGTGTATGAATGAAAAGTCGGGGGAATGTGTCGATGTATGCCCGGTGGACTGCATTGAAGAAGGAGAAGATCAATTTTACATAAATCCGAATACGTGTATCGACTGCGGCATGTGTGTCATGCAGTGCCCGGTAGCAGCAATTGTGGAAGAATTCGATCTTACTCCGGAAGATGAGCAGTTCTTACAAAAAGCAGAACAATTTTTTGAAAAACGATAGGAGGAGATAGGTGTGTCCATTAAAATCGAAAAAGCCGAGAGTATGAAACAGAAACCGGAATCGAAGGAAATCCCGTTCGGCCAGGTGTTTACGGATCACATGTTCGTGATGGATTATGAAGAAGGGAAAGGCTGGTATGACCCCCGCGTTATTCCTTATGCGCCGATCACTCTGGATCCTGCAGCGATGATTTTCCATTACGGCCAGACGGTTTTCGAAGGTATGAAAGCGTACCGTACCAAAGACGGAGAGACTCTCATGTTCCGTCCGGACAAAAATATGGAACGTCTCAACAAATCAAACCGGCGCATGAGCATACCTGAAATTGATGAAGAACGGGTGCTCGAATACGTGAAACAACTCGTGGAAGTAGATAAAGAATGGGTACCGGAGTTTGAAGGAACTTCACTTTACATACGGCCGTTTATAATTTCGACCGAGGCGAATCTTGCAGTAGCTCCGTCGCAATCATATAAACTTATGATCATTCTTTCGCCGGTAGGCCCTTATTTTGCAGGTGGAATGAAGCCGGTCCGGATTAAGGTGGAAGACGAGTTCACCAGAGCGGTCAAAGGCGGCACCGGTGCTGCAAAAACAGCAGGAAACTATTCGGCTGCATATCGGGCTCAGGCCAACGCCAAAAAAGAAGGGCATGCAGACGTTCTTTGGCTCGATGGTGTAGAAAAGCGCTATATCGAAGAAGTGGGAAGTATGAACATTTTCTTCAAGATAGACGGGAAAGTCATTACCCCTGCTCTCAGTGGCAGCATTCTCGAAGGGGTGACGAGGATGTCCGTGCTGGAATTGTTGAAGGACTGGGATATTCCGGTAGAAGAAAGAAAGATTTCCATTGCTGAACTGTATCAGTATTACGAGGAAGGAAAACTTGAAGAGGCTTTCGGGGCCGGTACAGCAGCGGTTATTTCTCCGGTGGGACGACTCGACTGGCTCGGGAATACGATGACGATCAACGGCGAAGAGGTCGGTCCACTGGCGAAACGTCTGTACGACGAAATAACCGGGATCCAGCTTGGTGTCAGAGAAGATACGAAAGGCTGGAGTGTAAAAATATAAGCGGTAATAAAAATAACGCGCCCGGACTTGAGCCGGCGCGTTATTTCTGTTTAATCAACTGTCTGATTTTCTGAATGTAGACTGCGGCGAGATAACCTAAACACAAAATGAATAGGATCCCTATGGCCAGCCAGACGAAATTAAGTATGTTGGGCAGAAAAGTTGCGATCAGAGCGAAAAGTACTATGGAAATAAGGAAAACTGCAATAAAGCGGATCAGCATGAATTCGACCTCCTATATATTTCTGAAACCTTCCTGTTCGAGGAAATCGCTGGCCTCTTCATAGGAACGGAAAGACCCTTCAAGACGTTCTCCGCCATAAACGTTGTAGCCGTCGTCTTCCTTGAGAAGAACGAGCAGCTCACCGGATCTGTTTTCCCATTCTTCCAGAAGGGGATGACGCTCGGCTTCGGTCATGGACAGGGAGTCGATAGCTTCTCGGACAATTTCTTTCAATGCTTCTTCCGAGAAATCGCGGATATTCACCATACCCCGGTCGTCCGTTTCTTTGTCGTCCAGTAAGCCGGCATAGACGAACCCGTTTCCGTTAGGGTGAAGGTGATATACGACATTTTTTTTATCATATAGACTTTCTTCATAGTGGTAATTGAGTCGTCCCAGTGAGATTTCATTTTTCTTCAATTCTTCAAATTGATCGAGTATTGCCTGTTTTTCATCAAAGGATAACATTAAAATCACTCCATTCCGTACGCATTATAGCACATTTACTCCGGTTTCTCTACGACATAAAAAGTAATAGTAGATTGAAACATAACGACTTCCGTCGCATGCGGTCTTTCGAAATTAGCGGGAGGTTGCCCTTGAAGAGCAGAATGCGTATTATAAGAAAAGGTATGCTCTTAAGGGAAGGGGGAGAAACAGTGAAAAAATCGATGGCTTACTGGTGGGAACGACTTCTGGCAGTTGACCCGGGTAAGAAGCGGTTGAGACAGGCAGGGAAAGCAATATTAAGTCTGATGACTTCGGTTTTTATCGTTATGACTATTCTCACGCTTACAGGCAAAGATCCGCTATTGCCTTCGATAGTGGCAGGAATGCTCGGTATGATGGGAATAATGGTAGTGATGGACGATACGGAGAAGGATAAAAAGAGAACAACGTTATTACTTCCGGTAGCCGGGGTCACCGGCCTCACTTCAGGCTCGTTACTGGCAGGGGATGTTTTTTTCGTAAGTACTCTGATGATACTGGTGACAGCCGGGGCTTTCTATTTTTCCCGCTTCGGGACGCGCTATTTTTCCCTCGGGATGGTAGGGTTTCTGACCACTTACATATCTTCGTTCCTCGGTCTTTCCTATGAGGAGTTCCCCTGGTTTTATATGGCTATACTTTTAGGTGCTGCCAGCGCTTTTACTTACAATTTCATACTTTTCAAAGACTCCCCCCGGCTTATCGCTTATAGTATGAGTTCTTTCCACAGGCAGGCGAATTTGACTTTTGACCTTCTGGAGGAAGTGATACAGGATGAACATCTGCTGGAGGGGAGAAAGGCGATACTGGAAGCGAACGCAAGAAAACTGAGAATATACGCAAGCAGTGTTGCGACAGATATAAAAGAAAAAGAAATCCAGGAGATTTGGCCGGGTCTGCGTGCCGCTCAGGTCAGGCTTTATCTGTTTGATGCAGCTATGCTTGTGACCACCCTCTCCGACAGTCTTCAGCGACTTAAAATGGATAAAGCCTTCGAGAATCGAGTGTTGCAGAGGCTGCTGGTTGATGTGCTGGATCATCTCCGGAAAGCGGAAGTGCTCAGATATTCGTATGACTTAAACGATTTGGAGCGCGCCGAGAAAACATTACGGGAACTCCGGGATGTCATTAACGACCTGTTTGACAGCCAGGAAGCCAAAGCGGGGGGCTGGCTTTACCTGCTCCGCCGTATCGAAGCTATTGCTACACACGTGACCGAAGGCGCCATGGACATCAGAAGATCCATGCATCGCAACCGGAAAGTGGAAGAAATAAAAGAAGAAGAGCAGGAGGTTGAGCCTGAAGAGGGGATGAAACCCTCGACGAAAAAAGCCGTTCAGGCACTCATTGCAGGTTCTATTGCAATTATAGCCGGTCATCTTATTTCTCCGGTGCAGCCCTACTGGATCATACTGACGACGTTCATCATCCAGATTGGAACGGATACGGTGGGACGGGCGTATCGCAAAGGAGTGGAACGTTCTGTCGGGACGGTGATCGGGGCGATAATAGGTTTCGGCCTTGCCACGATGGTATCTGATTATGCGATAGTGGAGCTGCTACTTATTTTCACCGTGATTTTCTGTGCTTTTTATATGCTTACAGTGTCTTATACCATCATGAGTGTATTCATTACTATGCTTATCGCTTTCATGTACGATCTTATCCTTGGCGGTATCACGTATGAACTGCTGGCAGCCAGGGTGATCGATACAATCGCAGGAGCTGTGATTGCCCTCAGTGTAGTCGCTGTCATTTTTCCGACTAAGACGATGAATAAGATTACGGACACGTTTGAAGAATATTTGGAGGAACTGGAAGCATATCTTACGGAATATTTGAAAGGGTTCAGTGATCAGGGGGTGAAAGACCTTGCCGACAAAGCCTTTATTCTCGATGAGAAGCTGCATTTACTGGAGGAAGAGGCGAAACCTTTACTTCAGGGCCCTGGTGCGCGAAGGTATTCGGGGCTGCCCGGATGGCTTACGATTTTCACTGCCGTCAACTATTATGCAAAACAGCTTGTCGCTTCAAGTTACCAGAAAGATTTTCGTTACGGTAAAGTAGTGGAGGATAACCTGGAGCTTACTGAAGAATATCTGACCTATAACATCCGGTCTCTGAGGGAAAGTTTGAAAGAAAATAAAAAGGCAGGGAAACTTTATGATCTGAAAAACGAACGGGAACTCATTGAAAGCAATGCCCCGGCCGTGTCGAAGACGGATGGGGATCTCATTCATCATCTTCACTACATTTGGAAAATCAATAAATCTTTGCTCATTCTCGGAGAAAGACTCCATTTTAAGGAAAAAGAATCCCGCAACGACGTATTGTAGTCGCTGCGGGATTTTAGTGTTTTATGCGCTGGTCCGTGCCAGGGTTATGCTTTTATTTCTGCATAGGGCGGACCATCACTTCGTTGACGTCCACATAGTCCGGCTGAGTGACAGCATAGGTGACGGCTTTGGCTATATCTTCAGCTTTCAGTGTCTTCGAGCTTGCCCCTTTGAACATATCGAAAACGTCCCCGTCGGTTATATGGTCGGTAAGCTCTGTATCCACCGCTCCCGGAGATATATTCGTTACGCGCACGCCAGTTCTCGACAGTTCTTTTTCCATTCCCATGGAAAGAGCCCGCACCGCGTATTTTGTAGCACTGTAAACGGCACTCGACGGGAAGACTTCGTGACCTGCGACGGAAGAAATGTTGATGATATGACCGGATTCCTGCTCCACCATTGTAGGTAGTACAGCGTGAACGCCGAACAGAACCCCTTTGATGTTCACGTCCACCATCTGTTCCCATTCATCCACGTGATCATTCTTAAGGAAAGAAAGAAGCATGACTCCGGCATTATTGATGAATATATCCACGGAATCAAATTCGCTTTTCGTTTCACTTACGAGATTTTCCAGGTCTTCTTTTTTCGTTACGTCGGTTTCTACGACTTTCACGCCTGTGTTATGTTCGTTTTTCACTTCATCAGCCAGTTCCTGCAGGCGATCGGAGCGCCGGGCGGCGAGTACCACGTTTGCTCCATGACCGGCAAGATGGTGAGCGACGGCTTTTCCGATACCGCTGCTGGCTCCGGTGATTATAGCTGTTTTATTCTGTAAATTTTCCATGTTGAATATACCTCCTCGGTTCGTTCATCTTAATCAATTTGAAGATAATAAAGTTTACCCGTTTGGCCCTCCTGTTAATCACCCGGCCCGATTTTATGGAAAATATAAAAACCCCCGGTCTTGTAAGCCGGGGGCATATAATGAACGGTAATATTCAATCTTCCAGTACAGGATATACACCGTTTTCGTCATGTGTTTCCTGTCCGGTGATCGGCGGGTTGAATACGCACACCATGCGCATATCTTCTCCATCGTAAGCACGGAGTAAATGTTCGTCATTTTCATCAAGGATGTAGATCTCATCTTTTTTTACAGGGTGGATTTTCCCGTCTTTCACTGTTTCGACTTCGCCTTCACCCTGAATGCAGTAGACGGCTTCAAGGTGATTCTGGTACCAGATGTGAGTTTCCGTACCAGCCTTAATTATAGTGTCATGTACGGAGTAGCCCATCCCGTCTTTTTTCAATACGAGACGGCGGGACTCCCACGTATCGGCTTTTACATCCTGCTCTGTATCTTTGATATCTTCAAGTTTTATTACTTTCATAACTGTATGTCCTCCTTTATCAGTTTGTTACCGGTGTATGTTTCGATGCGGCTGCTTTTACTGACTCCTCAATGATGGAGAAGCCGCGCTCAAGGGTTGCATCGTCTATATTAATGGCAGGGAATAACTTGAACACTTCGTCATCCGCCCCTGCTGTTTCCATAATCAGTCCACGAGAGAAAGCCTCCCCCGCAACTTCGTCAGCTATGCCTTCCACTCCACAGGAAATCCCCTGCATGAGTCCGCGTCCTTTAACATACCCGTCGAGTTCACGGTAATCTTTTACAATCCGATTCAGAAACTCAGTAACTTTCTCGACTTTTTTATGGATAGCTTTTTCGAATTCAGGGTTTTCCCAATACTTCAATGCTTCCGTAGCTGTAACGAACGCGTGGTTGTTACCGCGGAATGTACCGTTATGCTCTCCAGGAGCCCAGATGTCATATTCGGGTTTGATTAAAGTGATGGCAAATGGAGAACCATAGCCGCCGATGGACTTGGACATGCAAACGATGTCCGGCTTGATACCGGCCGGTTCAAAGCTGAAGAAAGTACCTGTACGTCCTACCCCTGCCTGAACATCGTCGATGATCAGAAGGATTTCAAATCGGCTGCACAATTCTTCAAGACGTTTCAGCCATTTGTTGGATGCCCAGTTGAGTCCACCTTCTCCCTGAACAGTTTCAAGAATGACTGCAGCCGGCACTTCTACACCGCTGCCTCCGTCCTCAAGATAGTGTTCAAGATAATCGAGGGAATCGGTAGTATCATCCATGTATCGGTCATACGGCATAGTCACTGCGTTATGAAGAGGTATACCGGCACCTTTACGTTTGAAAGCATTGCCTGTTACGGAAAGGGAGCCGATAGTCATACCGTGGAAGCCGTTGGTGAAAGTGATGACTTCCGTGCGTCCGGTAACTTTCCGGGCCAGTTTCAGGGCACTTTCCACTGTGTTTGTGCCGGTCGGTCCGGGGAACATCACTTTATACTCGAGGTTCCGTGGTTTCAGAATGCTCTCGTTCAAAGTGGTGAGGAAATCCTGTTTCGGTGGTGTCGCTTTATCGAGACTGTGGGTGATTCCGTCACTTGAAATATATTCTATCAGTTTCTGTTTCATGTTCGGATCGTTGTGACCGTAGTTAAGGGCTCCGGCACCACAGAAAAAGTCCACATATTCTTTACCGTTTTTGTCCCACATAAGGGAACCTTTCGCTTTTGTAAAAATGGTCGGGAAACTGCGGCAATACGAACGTACTTCCGACTCGAGCTCTTCAAATACTTTCAGATCTTTTTCCATTGATAATTCCTCCTCAGGTTATTGTTTGTCCAACGGACCGATACGATACGTAAGTTCTTCTTCATGATCGTCGCCGGGGAATAAATCTTTATCGAAACAGGGGTTTACAGTGCAGGTTACGTTATTTTTGTCGGCAAACCCTTTGAACAGGGCTTTCGATGCTTTATTGGTAGGGGTGACGGTAGCTTCGAGATAGCGCACGTCATCCGAGATGGTGCGGTTCGTAAGTTCTCTCAATAGTCCGGTAGCGATACCTTTACCTCGCTGATTTTCACCGATACCAATCTGCCATACAAAAATAACGTCCGGTTTTTCCGGAGGGACAAATGCAGTTACAAAGCCGACGAGTTCGCCGTTTTCTTTGGCTGTAACGCACGTTTCCTGGAAAAATTCACACATCATTATATATTTGTAAGGAGAGTTTTGATCGAGGGTTGATTCATTGACTAGCTTCCACATAGCTGCACCATCTTCGACAACCGGTTTGTCGTAAACGATCTCAGCCGTTTTAGCAGCTGTTTTCATCAGAATAATCGTCCTCCTTCAAGTAATGTTTCACTTTTTTATTTGTGCTCTGTTAAGAACACGCTTACAATGTTAGATAGTTTTCAGAAATATATCAACTCAGTTTATTCATGATGAGAAGGAATAAATCTTTAAAGCTTTACGTTCTTATGTATAAATTATCGGGAAGATTTTATTTGCTTACGATTAGTACGAAATACAGCGTGATCCTTGAAAAAAGCGGTTTGCATTTTATGTAAGCACGTGTTAAATGTGTGCAGGAAGGGGATACAAGTAAGAAGAATCTGAAAAGGGGATGAGTGGAATGGGATTTATTGATAATCTGATGGGGAATGCGTCGGAAGTTGATCTGGATAAACTGGAGAGTGAAATGGAGGATATTCTCACAGAGGGAGAAGAAGTGGATAGTGGATACAATGTCTTCCGCGATCTGTTCCTGTTTACGAACAAACGCCTCATTCTAGTGGATAAACAGGGGATGACCGGAAAAAAAGTGGAGTACCATTCCATACCTTACAGAAGCATCACACACTTCAGTGTGGAAACAGCCGGTACGTTCGATATGGAATCGGAACTCCGTATATGGTTGAGCGGTACGCCGGAGCCTGTGATGAAACAGTTCAAAAAAGGCAATAATATTGCCGAGGTCCACAGAGCACTTGCGAGTTATACCCTGTAACAGGTGAATACCCGGCACTGAACATCATTGATTCATCCGCAGCAACATGCTTTGTGCGGGTGGATTTTTTTATTAGAAATTCTGCGGATCCGGGTTCAAGTTCTTCCATGACTGCCGGTGTTTTTAAGATAAAAAAGAAAAAAAGAAAAAACGCTTTACCGCTTTAAATCAATTGTGACGCGGATGTAAGCGGTTACTATTATTTTGATAATTTTAATTGTTCAGAAAAATTGTGCATTTGTTATTGACCTTTGTCATGAAGAGTATTAGAGTAATCATCAATAAACATTTCGCTCTCGTCGGAGCGGGGCGATCTGTTTGGAAAAGACCTCTTTTCCTGACCCTGATTCATCTATTGAAAGATAGTGATCAGGGTCCCCCTTTTAAATTAAGACGTAAAGCATAATCAATAGAAGGAATTTACATACAGAAAGGAGTGCTACAGATGAGCAGCCAGTGGATATTTTTAAGTGGCGAATTCGTAACGAAACAGGAAGCATCAATCTCGGTTTACGATCACGGTTTTCTATATGGAGATGGGGTGTTCGAAGGTATCAGGGCATATGAAGGAAATATCTTTAAACTGGATGAACATCTCAACCGGCTGTATGATTCGGCTAAATCGGTCATGCTGGAGATTCCTTACAGTAAAGAGGAGCTGGAGGAGATTATTGCGGAAACGATCCGTAAGAATGAACTGGAATCAGCTTACATCCGTGTAGTCGTATCCCGGGGCATCGGGGATCTCGGTTTAAATCCTGTCTCCTGTTCAAAGCCGCGGCTGGTAGTCATTGCTGAAGCACTTTCCTTATTCTCGAAAGAACTTTACGAAAGAGGGGTACGCCTCGCTTCCGTTGCCAGTCGACGTAACAGACCCGACGTCCTTCCTCCGCAGGTTAAATCGCTGAACTATCTGAACAACATTCTCGTTAAGATGGAAGCGAACCAGGCAGGGGTGGATGAAGCCCTCATGCTGAATGACCAGGGCTATGTGACGGAAGGATCTGCTGACAACGTATTTATTGTAAAGAACGGAAAGATTTACACTCCTCCCGTATATCTGGGAGCTCTCGAAGGAATTACGAGGAATGCCATTATCGATATAGCGGATGAGCTTGGCTACCAGATAATGGAACAACCTTTTACGAGACATGACGTATACGTAGCGGATGAAGTGTTCCTGACGGGAACTGCGGCCGAAGTTATTGCAGCGGTGGAAGTGGACAGGCGCATTATCGGTGACGGAAAACCGGGAACCATTACCAACCACCTCCTTTCCGAATTCAGGAAAGTAACGACGAAAGATGGACATAAAGTTTACCCTTCCGGCGAAAAAGTCCAGGCCGGTTAAAAAAGGATATGCAAAGCGATGACGGGAAGAAAGGTTTAGGGGATCGTATTCACAGAGAGTCAGGGTTGCTGAAAGCCTGACAATACGTCTTAAATCGACATCGTCCCTGAGTGCTCATGCTGAACGGTAAGACCCAGTAGGCGGAGCCGGGTGTCACTCACCCGTTACCAAAAGAAACAGAAGCATTCTGTTTCATAAGGCAAAGCTGAAACTTTGCAAAACAAGGGTGGTACCGTGGAAAGCAAGACCTTTCCGCCCCTTTACCGGATATCCCGAGGCTTCAATGTGGCCTGCGGGATGAACTGTAGAGGGACGGAAAGGTTTTTTATTTATACCGAAAATCATTAAGACAGGAGGATGATGAATATGAGGGCCAGCACAGAACCGAAACCGGCAGAAGGCAAACAGCAGACGATAAAGACAGGGGCAGATCTACTGGTGGAAGCGTTGATTGAACAGAAAGTCGAAACGATATTCGGCTATCCGGGAGGAGCCGTACTTCCGATTTACGACGCGTTATACCGGGCTGATGGAAGTTTTGACCATGTGCTGCCGAGACATGAGCAGGGAGGGATACATGCAGCTGAAGGGTATGCCAGAGTTTCCCGTAAGCCGGGAGTAGTCATCGGCACATCCGGTCCCGGGGCAACTAATCTGATTACAGGTATTGCGGACGCTATGATGGACTCTCTGCCTCTTGTAATTTTCACCGGACAGGTTGCCAAGAACGTCATAGGGACGGATGCTTTTCAGGAATCGGACGTTATGGGTATAACGACTCCGATTACGAAACACAACTATCAGGTTCAGGATCTCGAAGAATTGCCCCGTATCGTTAATGAAGCCTTTCATATCGCTGCAACCGGAAGGCCGGGACCTGTAGTGGTCGACATCCCTAAGGATATTTCGGCGACGGTGTTCGAAAGGGACGTAAAAAACGAATTCCATTTACCGGGATATCAACCGACGGTCCGGCCTAACCCTCTGCAGATCAACAAACTGCGTGAAGCTCTTATAGGCGCAAGGAAGCCTGTAGTTCTGACAGGTGCCGGCATACTCCATGCAGGGGGGACGGAAGCTTTGAAATCATTCGTCAGCAATTACGACCTGCCCGTCACATCCACCCTTCTCGGTCTCGGCGCTTTTCCTGGAGACCACCACCGGTTTCTGGGAATGGCAGGGATGCACGGAACGTATGCTGCGAATATGTCTCTTTATGAATGTGATCTTCTTATTAACATAGGCGGGCGCTTCGATGACAGGCTTACAGGAAATCTTCAGCATTTCGCTCCGAACGCGAGAATCGCTCACATCGACATCGATCCGGCTGAAATAGGTAAGAACGTACCTACGGAGATCCCTATAGTATCGGATGCGAGAAAAGCACTGGATAAACTGAACGAACTGGAACCCGCCACCCTCGATCACGCGGAATGGGTGGAAAAACTGGAAAGTAACAAACAGAACTATCCACTCTGGCATAACGAGTCGGAGGATGTCATTCTTCCTCAGTATTTACTCAGAAAGGTTCACCAGTTTACGGACGGAGAAGCGGTAGTAACGACAGATGTCGGTCAGCATCAGATGTGGGCGGCCCAATATTACACCTTCAATCGCCCGGACCGGTGGGTGACTTCAGGAGGTCTCGGAACGATGGGCTTCGGTTTTCCTGCAGCTATTGGAGCACAGATTGCTGATAAAGACTCTACTGTGGTAGCCATCGTCGGAGACGGAGGTTTTCAAATGACGATGCAGGAAATGTCACTGCTTCAGGAAAGGGGACTTCCGGTGAAGATCATAATCGTCAATAACCAGGCTCTCGGAATGGTAAGGCAGTGGCAGGAGAAATTTTATGACAAACGTTATTCCCATTCCATCATAGATACTCAGCCGGATTTCGTGAAAATGGCTGAAGCCTACGGACTGCACGGCTATAAGATGGAAAGCATCCAGGAAATCGACCGGGAGCTCGGTGGTATTCTGAACAGCGATAAGCCGGCGGTTATCGATTGCCGGGTGGTACAGCAGGAAAACGTCTATCCGATGATAGCTCCCGGAAAGGGAAGTCACGAAATGATTGGAGTGAGCAAGCCTTGAAGCGAATAATAACAGCGGTTGTCCATAACCGGAGCGGGGTTTTGAACCGTGTGACCGGACTGCTGTCCAAGCGGCAGTTCAATATCGAAAGTATATCTGTCGGGCGTACGGAAACCGACGGAGTCTCGAAAATGACGTTCGTGGTAGATGTGGAAGATGAGCGGAAACTTGAACAGTTTTCCAAACAGCTGAACAAACAGATTGACGTAATTAAAGTATCGGATATTACGGATAAACAGATCGTGGCGAGAGAGCTGGCTATGATAAAAGTGCTCACTACCCCGCAACAGCGGGGTGAGCTTCAGGCCATCATCGAACCTTTCCGGGCAACTGTCATCGATGTAAGTAAAGAAAGTATGACGGTACAGATAACCGGAAATTCGGACAAGGTGGATGCGATGATCGAGTTGTTAAGGCCATACGGGCTGAAAGAACTGGCCCGGACGGGGCTTACAGCCTTCACGAGAGGGCAGCAGTTGCATCAGACAGAAGTGAAACCTTATTCTATTTTGAACTAATTATCGAGGAGGATGTTAAATATGACAACGACAGTTTATTATCACAATGATATCAATGAAGAGGTACTGCAGAACAAAAAAGTGGCTGTGATCGGTTATGGCTCCCAGGGTCATGCTCATGCCCTGAATCTTAAGGAAAGCGGCTTCGACGTAGTAGTAGGTCTCCGTAAAGGAAAGTCCTGGGACAAAGCGGAACAGGACGGAGTGGAAGTGAAATCGGTAGCGGAAGCGACGAAAGCAGCAGACGTTGTGATGGTCCTTCTGCCGGATGAGTATCAGCCGACAGTTTTCGAAGAGCAGATCAAACCGAACCTTGAAGCAGGAAATGCACTTGCTTTCGCACACGGATTTAATGTTCATTTCAATCAGGTAGTCCCGCCGTCGGATGTTGATGTGTTCCTTGTAGCCCCGAAAGGCCCGGGTCACCTCGTGCGTCGTACATTTGAAGAGGGGGCCGGCGTACCTGCTCTTATCGGGGTAGAACAGGACCCGAGCAATCAGGCGAAAGATATTGCCCTTGCGTATGCTAAAGGAATCGGCGGCGGACGCGCCGGGGTTCTTGAAACGAGCTTCCAGGAGGAAACCGAAACGGACTTGTTCGGAGAACAGGCAGTCCTCTGTGGAGGAGTTTCCAACCTCGTGAAAGCAGGTTTCGAAACATTGACAGAAGCAGGATATCAGCCGGAAGTCGCTTACTTCGAATGTCTCCACGAACTGAAGCTGATTGTCGACCTTATGTATGAGGGCGGAATTGAAAACATGCGTTACTCCGTTTCGGATACGGCTCAATGGGGCGATTTCGTCTCCGGTCCCCGCGTAATCAATGATGAAACGAAAGCCCGCATGAAAGAAGTGCTTGAAGACATTCAGACCGGTAAATTTGCAAAAGGCTGGATCCTCGAGAATAAAGCGAACCGTCCTGAGTTTGAAGCAATAAGCAGACGTGAGAATAACAGTCAGATTGAGGAAGTGGGCCGGGAACTTCGTAAACTGATGCCGTTTGTCAAAGGCAAATCCGAAAAAGAGAAGGAAGTGGTAAATCATGGCTGATATAAACGTTTTCGATACGACACTAAGAGACGGAGAGCAATCTCCGGGAGTGAACCTGAATCGTCTCGAAAAACTTGAAATCGCCAAACAGCTCGACCGCTTCGGAGTGGATATTATGGAAGCCGGATTCCCGGTTTCCTCCACTGAGGATTTCGAATCGGTGAAAGAAATTGCCCAGACGGTAAAAAATGCATCGGTTACCGGGCTGGCCCGTTGTCACAAAAAAGATATCGATGCCTGCTGGAATGCATTGCAATACGCTGCAGAGCCGAGGATCCATGTTTTTCTTGCCACCTCTCCCATTCATATGAAGCATAAGCTGATGAAAACCGAAGAGGAAGTGATCAGCCAGGCTGTGGAAGCTGTAACCTATGCGAAAGAACGCTTCACTCACGTACAGTGGTCGGCGGAAGATGCTTCGAGATCGGATCTTGATTTTCTCGTACGTATTATCGAAAAAGTAATCGATGCAGGAGCAACAGTCATTAACCTGCCGGATACCGTCGGGTACACCACCCCGGCAGAGTACGGCGCTATGTTCCGTTACATCAGGGAAAACGTGCCGAATGTCCAGAAAGCCGACCTTTCCGCTCACTGCCATGATGATATGGGTATGGCTGTCAGCAATACTATTGCCGCTATCGAAAATGGAGCCACCCAGGTCGAAGGCACAATCAATGGTATCGGGGAGCGGGCCGGTAATGCAGCAATCGAGGAAGTCGCCATCGCTCTCGAGATAAGGAAAGATTTTTACAAAAAATCTATCAACATCAATTTGAAAGAGACGAAACGCACGAGTGACCTCGTCTCCAGACTTACGGGGATGGCCGTACCCGGAAACAAAGCGGTCGTCGGCCGGAACGCTTTCGCTCATGAGTCGGGCATTCATCAGGATGGTGTACTGAAAGAAGCTTCCACGTATGAAATCATCACCCCTTCCATGGTAGGAATCGATTCCAATAGCCTGGTGCTTGGAAAACATTCGGGCCGGCACGCTTTTGCCGGAAAAGCGGAAGAACTCGGTTTTCTTAATCTCCCGGAAGAGAAATTGAAAGATGCCTTTATGACTTTCAAAGATCTCACCGGGAAGAAGAAAGAAGTGACAGACGAAGATATTTTCGCAATTCTTACGGATAAACAGACGGAAATGGGCCACATGCCTCAATACAAAATGCATGCGTTCCAGGTTCATTACGGAAATATGAGCCGTCCTACCGCCACGGTCATGCTGAATCGTCCGGATGGGGAAGATACCGAGAAGGCTCATACCGGAGAAGGGAGTGTCGAAGCTCTTTATAATACAATTGATGCGCTCGTTGACGAAGACATTCATCTCGAAGACTATCAGCTCAGTTCCATAGGTCGGGGCCGTGATGCGTTAGCGGAAGTGCATGTGCAGATGACGGTGAACGGAGAGAAAACATCCGGCAGAGGATCCGCACAGGATGTTCTCGAAGCTTCGGCTAATGCGTTTCTGAATGCTGTAAACCGTACCCTGTATAAACACGAACGTGTTCCTGTGAAAGAAGCATAATATAAGGAGGAGAGGTCAATGAATAAACATGTTGTATTGTTGCCGGGAGACGGAATAGGAAAAGAAGTGATGGAGTCGGCCCGCCTTGTTCTGGAAGCTGTGGCAGAAAGGAATGGCCATCACTTTACGTTCGAGGAGAAGCTCATCGGAGGCGCGGCGATTGATGAGATGGGGGACCCATTACCCCGGGAAACAGTGGAGGCTGCAGAGGAAGCCGACGCCGTTCTTCTCGGGGCTGTCGGCGGCCCTTCCTGGGACCATCTGCCCGGTTCCGGACGTCCGGAACAGGGACTTCTCGGTATTAGAAAGCAACTCGGTTTATTCGCGAACCTTCGTCCCGTGAAAGGATTCAGACAGCTGCTGCACGCGTCACCACTGAAAAAAGAAGTGGTGGAAGGCAGCGACCTTCTGATTGTACGTGAACTTACAGGGGGGCTGTACTTCGGCGAACCACAGGAAAGAAGTGAAGACGGAGAAGGGGTGGTCGATACCCTTTCCTACTCAAGAAAAGAAATCGAACGGATTGTGGAACAGGGATTTGAAAGTGCCCGGAAGCGGCGCAAGCAGCTGACTTCGGTGGATAAAGCGAACGTGCTTGAATCCAGTCGTATGTGGCGAGAAATAGTAGAGGAGAAAAGGGCGGACTACCCCGATGTGAAAGTCGATCACATGCTCGTCGATGCAGCGGCAATGAAGCTGGTGACAGACCCGACTTATTTCGACGTAGTCGTAACGGAAAACATGTTCGGTGATATTTTAAGTGATGAAGCAAGTGTACTGACCGGATCTCTCGGCCTTCTGCCTTCTGCCAGTCTCAGGGAGGACGGCACCGGTCTTTATGAACCCGTCCACGGTTCAGCCCCTGATATCGCAGGAGAAGATAAAGCCAATCCGCTAGCGATGATTTTATCAGCCGCAATGATGCTCAAACACTCTTTCCATATGGAGAAAGAAGCGGAACATATTGAGAAAGCGGTCCAGGAAGTTCTCGATGCCGGTTATCATACGGCTGATCTTTCCGTTGTGAACGGCACGGAACTTGGATGTACGGATCTTACAAGAAAAGTTATCGAACAAATTACCTCAGAGGATACAACGGTCAACATTATGCGCTGTTATGCCTGATGGAAAGGAGAAACCGGTATGAGTCAACCTGAAACTATCATAGAGAAAATCTGGAATAAACATGTCGTACACCAGGAGGAGGGGAAGCCGGATCTCCTGTACATCGACCTCCACCTGGTACACGAAGTGACATCACCCCAGGCCTTTGAAGGTCTGCGGATGAACAGCCGTAAAGTAAGAAGACCGGATCTGACGTTTGCTACGATGGATCATAATGTTCCTACTATTCATCGTAACGTCATCAAAGATGCCGTTTCGAAAAAACAGATGGAAACTTTGGAAGAGAACTGTGAGGAGTTCGGTGTCTCCCTTGCTGACATTCATCACCCGGACCAGGGGATCGTTCACATTATCGGCCCTGAGCTCGGGTTGACCCAGCCCGGCAAAACAATCGTGTGCGGAGACAGCCACACCTCGACACACGGAGCTTTCGGGGCCATCGCTTTCGGGATCGGGACGAGCGAAGTGGAGCATGTGCTTTCCACACAGACCCTGTGGCAGGCTCCTCCCAAAACAATGCAGGTGAAAGTGAATGGAAACCTGGGAACCGGGGTGACCGCGAAAGATCTCATCCTTGCTATTATAGCAAAATTCGGCGTCCGCTTCGGTTCCGGGTACATCATGGAATATACCGGGGAAGCGATCAGGGAAATGTCTATGGAAGAACGCATGACAGTCTGTAATATGTCCATTGAGGCAGGAGCCCGTGCCGGTCTGATCAGTCCTGACGAAAAAACTGTCCAATTTGTGGAAGGCAGGAGACATGCTCCGAAAGGTGAAGAGTTTGAGAAGGCTAAGAAAGAATGGCTGGCTCTGGCTACGGACGAAGGAGCCGTTTATGATTCTACAGTGGAAATCAACGCAGATGAAATCGAACCACAGGTGTCCTGGGGGACGAACCCTTCCCAGTGTGTTCCGGTTTCCGCTTCGGTTCCCGATCCGGAGACAGTTACGGACGACGAAGATGGTGTAAGAAGAGCCCTTGAGTATATGGGGCTTGAACCGAATCAGCCGATTGAATCCATTGAACTGCAGCATGTATTCATCGGTTCCTGTACGAACGCCCGTCTCGCCGACTTAAGAAAAGCGGCCAGGATGATCGAGGGTCGAAAAGTTCACGAGGGGATAAGAGCTATGGTAGTGCCCGGTTCGTTTGCTGTAAAACAGGAAGCGGAAACAGAGGGTCTCGATCGGATTTTTACGGAAGCCGGTTTTGAGTGGAGATCTGCCGGGTGCAGTATGTGTCTCGGTATGAACGATGATATCGTCCCTCCCGGTGAACACTGTGCTTCCACCTCGAACCGTAACTTTGAAGGCCGTCAGGGAAATGGAGCCAGAACGCATCTGGTCAGCCCTGAAATGGCAGCTGTCGCAGCTGTAGAGGGTCATTTCGTAGATGTGCGTAACTATACTTCGGCTGCTGAAAGGGTGATTTGATGGAAGCTTTTGTGAGACATTCGGGTCTTGTTTATCCTCTGAACCGGGCTAATGTAGACACGGATCAGATAATACCCAAACAGTTTCTGAAACGTATTGAACGGAAAGGCTTCGGGAAATTTCTTTTCTACAACTGGCGCTACGATGATGACGGAAATCTTCGTGACGATTTTTCCCTGAACTATCCTGAGTATCAGGACGCTTCCGTTCTTGTCGCCGGTGAAAATTTCGGCTGCGGTTCTTCACGGGAACACGCTCCATGGGCAATTCAGGATTACGGCTTCCGCGCTGTCATTGCGCCGAGTTTCGCTGATATCTTCTACAGTAACTGTTTTAAGAATGGTATTCTGCCAGTTCAGCTGAAGGGAGAAGAGGTATCGCAGATTATGGACCGTGCCGAGGGCGGTGAGTGTTATCTCAGCATTGACCTTGTCGACCAGATAGTATTTGATGGTACAGGGTGGTCGGCAACATTCGAAATTGACGAATACCACAAAAATATGCTGCTTAATGGATGGGATGAAATATCTGTTACGTTGACGTATGATGACGCGATTTCAGCTTTTGAAAATCAGCAGAGCTAAAATAGTACGTGCAAAACCGAACTCCGACGTTCGGTTTTTTTCTTTTTATAACGGACAATTGCTCTGAAACCTTCTGTATTCCTTCCTCAGTGATGTGCGACATCCCAACTTTTAAACGGAGACATCTCTGTAAATATGGAACGTAATTGAGAATAAATATCATTGACTTTTTCACTGTTTTTATATAACCTTACGTGTAGATGAGAATATATCTCAATTACATATGTAGAGGAGAGGGACCAATGAAAAAGATTTGGATGATTGCAGTCCTTTCTTTCCTGGCTGTTGTGCTGGCAGCTTGTGGAGGAAACGAAGAGAAGTCAGGGGATAGTAATAAAGAAAACGAAGAACAATCCGGTAAAGAAGAAAGCAAGGACGACTCCCGCAGTGTGACGATAGAAGATGCGACGGGAGAGAAAACGATAGAAGGAACTCCGGAAAAAGTCGTCGTTCTCGAATGGAGTTATGCGGAACATATGCAGGCACTGGACACAGAGCCGGCAGGAGTTGCGGACAAAGAAGGATTCGGTAAATGGGTGGACACCGGTAAAGAACTCGGTGAAAATGTCGAAGATGTAGGAACGAGACAGGAGCCGAACCTGGAGGCTATCTCCCGTCTTGATCCCGATCTTATTGTAGGGGTCAAGTTCCGCCACGAAGGAATCCAAAAACAGCTGGAAGAAATCGCTCCGACTGTAATGTTTTCTCCTTATTCTAAAGAGAATGCAGAAAACCAGATGGCTTCCATGAAGTCCGATCTTAAAACGATGGGTAAAATTCTGGGGAAAGAAGAAGCAGCCAGTAAAAGACTGGACGAGATGAACAGTCATTTTGAAAAACAAGCGAAGCGTCTTGAGGAAGCCGGAGTCGGTGACATCAACTACGTAATGACTCAGGCGTTCACTGCTCAGAATACTCCTACGCTGAGACTATTTACGGACAATTCGATGGTAGCTCAGGTAATGGGCGAACTGGGGCTCGAAAACTCCCATTCCTCGGACGAACTTGAAATATACGGTTATACGGAAACGACAGTAGAAACGTTGCAAAACTATCAGGACTCCCACTTCTACTACATTGTTCAGGAAGACGACAATATCTTTTCTGATCAGTTGGCGGGTAACCCGGTCTGGGAAGAGCTTGAATTCGTGAAGCAGGATCGTATGTATAAGATGCCGGGGGATACATGGACGTTCGGCGGTCCGATTTCGGCTGAGAAACTTGCAACACAGGTTGCAGATGCTACAATCGAAGGAAATAAGAAATAAACGGAAAAGGCGCGCAGTAAATGATGCGCGTCTTTCTGCTGTATAAGGAAAGAAGGATTGGTTATGATAAATCGGGCAATGGCCTTGAAAACTTTTCTGGTTTTCGGCGGAGGCTTATTTTTACTGATACTGCTGACCTGGATACATATTAATCAGGGGAATATTTCCATACCCGTATGGACGGTGTTCGAAGCCGTTTTTTCTCCCGAAGACACTTTGGAACACCATACCATCAGAGTTCTGAGACTGCCGAGAGCTGTCATGGGTATTGTAGCCGGTGGGGCCCTGGCTGTTTCGGGAGCAGTTTTACAAACTGTAACGAAGAACCCTCTCTCCTCCGCCAGTACACTCGGTATTCATTCGGGAACATATTTCGCCGTGATAGTGACTACTATTTTCTTCCCGTTTGCTATGATAATGAACGGTATTATTACCGCTTTTATCGGAGGAGTAGTTACGTTTTTAATCGTTTATATACTATCCGGCGGAGGTGATGCCACCCCGGTGCGGATGGTTCTTGCCGGTATGATAGTGACATTCCTGTTTTCTTCTCTGACGAGCGTCCTGCAGATATTTTATGAAAATGAAACTCAAGGATTGTTTCTATGGGGATCGGGAACTCTTGTACAGAACAGCTGGGACGGGGTCCGGTTCGCTCTTCCTGTAGTCACGGCGGCTTTTCTCCTTTTACTCGGTGCTGCCCGGAAACTGGATACGCTGAAGCTCGGGGATGAGGTGGCTACTGCTCTCGGTCAGAATGTGAAAGCCGTAAAATTTGTGACTATCATACTAAGTGTACTGCTTACCTCGGTAACAGTGAGCGTCGTAGGACCTATCGGTTTCGTGGGGCTCGTGGCCCCGCATATAATTAAACTGATCGGTTTTCGTTCCCACGTCCCTCTTCTGCTCGGTTCGTTCTTATGGGGGGCGGTCGTACTGCTGATGGCAGACGTCCTCGCAAGATATATCGATCCTTCCTTTTCGGAACTTCCGGTTGGAGCGATCACTGCGCTGATCGGTGCCCCGTGGTTGATTTGGCTGGTCCTTCGAATGAAGCGCAGTGGCAACACGGATGGAGGATCCGTGATGGCCGGGTCTTCCCTTGTTCAGATGAGACTTCGGGTGTTATTGCCGATTTTTTCGATACTTGTTTTACTGGTTCTGTTCGTCAGTATGTCGACCGGTAATTACGGGTTCGATCCTGCCCAGACGATAGCAGTTTTCCAGGGAGAAGCGGAATCATTTATCCGTAATTACATTTTGGAACTCAGGCTGCCACGGGCGATTGTGGCATTTACGAGCGGGGCTATACTTGCTGTCAGCGGACTGATTTTTCAGGGCGTACTCAGGAACCCGCTGGCGGATCCTTCGGTGATTGGTATCACTTCCGGGGCCGGCGTAGGAGCGCTGTTAACCATGTACGTCTTTTCCGTCTCCGCTGCCTGGATACCGCTTGGGGCTATGGCAGGAGCGATCGTATTCTTTATTATCGTCATGGCTCTCGGGGCTAAAATGGAGTTCCAGCCGACGATGCTTGCACTTCTCGGTATCGGAGTAAGTGCTTTCGGTCAGGCGATCATCCAGATTCTGGTGGTCCGTGCCGATCTGGGTGTTGCCTCGGCTTTGACATGGCTCTCCGGCACGACGTATGCAACAGGATACGGTGAATGGCTCAGTTACTTGTTATGGCCGGTATTGCTTTTGATTCCTGTCCTTTTCTTCTACATCAGGAAGCTGGACGTTCTGGCCCTTGGGGATGACACTGCGAAAGGGCTTGGTCTGGATGTGCGTTCAGTCCGTTTTCAAATGGCACTAATAGCGACGCTCCTGGCTGCGAGCAGCGTTGCAGCTGTCGGAGCCATCGGATTTATCGGTCTGATCGCCCCCCATGCGGCACGTCTCTTTGTAGGTACAGTTAATCAGCGGCTGCTTCCGGTAGCGATGATGATAGGGGGACTTCTTCTGGTGGTGGCTGATCTGTTCAGCCGGACTCTTTTGGCTCCGGCTGAGATACCATCCGGCATTCTCGTAGCTGTTCTCGGCGCTCCTTACTTCCTCTGGCTGATGAAGCGAAGATCTGCCTGATATATGATATGATGAAAGACAAAAACAGGAGGAATATTTGTGGATATACCGTATATTAAATGTCATGGTTCGGACAACGATTTTATTATGATAGATGAAAGGAAATTAGAAGAAAGTTTAACAGATGAGGACAGAAAGGAAGTGGCTCTCCTTCTCAGTGACCGGCTTGAAGGCATCGGTTCGGATGGTATCCTCTATGTACTTTCAAGCAGTAAGGCTGAAGTGTGTATGCGTATGTTCAACTCGGATGGCAGTGAAGCGGAGATGTGCGGAAACGGTCTCCGTTGTGTAGCCCGTTATATTATAGAGGAAACCGGAAAAGAGAAAGTGCATATAGAAACGGCGAAAGCTGTACTCCCGGTAGAGCGGGTGAGTGACATTTATGAAGGGATAGCGACTTTCTCCGTCGCAATTGAACCTGTTTCATTTTCTGCGTCTTCCCTCCCAATGGAAGCGGAGTCGGAACAGGTCGTGGACACTGTCCTCCGTGACCTGACAGAAGATCAGACGTTCACCGCCCTTAGTGTACCAAATCCTCATATAGTATCGGTGGTTACGGAGCTGGATGAAGAAGTTCTTGAAAACATCGGAAAAAAAGCGAATAATTCGCCTCACCTGTTTCCGAATGGTGTAAACGTCAGTTTTGTTAGAAAAATTGATGACAACAAAATCTTTGTACAGACTTACGAACGCGGGGTGGGACTCACGAATGCCTGCGGTACGGCCATGTCAGCTTCGAGCATCGTTTCGGTCATAGTTGCAGGAAATAATCCTGACCTCCCTGTTACGGTTATGAACAAAGGCGGAATGGTTCAATGTATCGTGCATGATAATGAGGAATACAAAGTGGAGCTTCAGGGTAATGCTACTTATGTATACGAAGCGGAAGTAAGGGTGGATATCTCTACTCAGTCTTTTGAAGAATCTCCGCATCATGTACACACGGAAGAAAATGAGCGATATAGTGAGCTGAGAGAGTTCGCTAAGACAGAAGGAGGACTGTAAGCATGCTTGAAACGATTTCTGTAACTACCTCTTCCCACAGTGAAATGGTGGACATCACGGAGCAGATAGAAGAGCAATTACAAAAAAGCAATCTCCGGAACGGTATAGTGATTGTTCAATCCATGCATACGACAGCCGGTATTACCGTAAATGAAAATGCAGATCCGGATGTCAAAAAAGATATGCTGATGCGCCTGGATGAAGTGTATCCATGGACGCACCGTAAAGATCTGCACGCAGAGGGCAATACTGCTTCTCATTTAAAAACAAGTACCCTCGGCCACTCCCAGACGTTACTCGTAGACGACGGAAAACTTGTGCTCGGTACCTGGCAGGGAGTCTATTTCTGCGAATTCGACGGCCCGAGGTCCAGGAAAGTAGCCATCAAAATAATGGAAGGCTGAACAACGAACGGAATAACGCAGGAGTTGTCAGCGAATCATATTAAAGGAACCCCCCGGATACCAGTATCCGGGGGTTTTTGCAGTGCCTATTTATTAGTCACGAATTGTTCACTTTCTGTTGATCCGGCCAAAGCTGTAGTGGAAGACGTCCCTCCGGAAATTGCCATTGACACTTCATCGAAGTAACCGGTTCCGACCTCCCGCTGGTGTCTTGTAGCTGTATAACCATTTTCTTCCGAAGCGAATTCAGCCTGTTGCAGTTCGGAGTAGGCACCCATCCCCTCGGTTTTATATTTGCGGGCCAGTTCGAACATGCTGTGGTTCAATGCATGGAACCCTGCTAGAGTGACGAACTGGAATTTGTATCCCATTTTACCGAGCTCCACCTGGAATTTACCGATCGTTTCCTGGTCAAGCTTTTTCTCCCAGTTAAACGATGGGGAACAGTTGTAAGCCAGCATTTTGCCCGGGTACTTCTCGTGTATAGCGTCTGCGAATTTTTGTGCTTCTTCCAGGTTAGGTTCCGAAGTCTCACACCAGATCAAGTCTGCGTAAGGAGCGTAAGCGAGCCCGCGGGAAATGGCCTGGTCGATTCCCGGAGTGGTGCGATAAAATCCGTCGGCTGTTCTCTCTCCTGTAATGAATTCATGGTCGTACGGATCGGCATCGCTCGTAATCAGGTTGGCAGCGTTGGCGTCTGTTCTTGCTATGATGACGGTCGGGACGTCCATAACGTCAGCAGCCAGTCGAGCAGAAATGAGATGTTTTACAGCGGTCTGAGTAGGCTGAAGAACTTTCCCGCCCAGGTGACCACATTTCTTTTCGGAGGCGAGCTGATCTTCGAGATGCACACCGGCAGCTCCGGCTTCAATCATGCCTTTAGTCAGTTCAAATACGTTCAGCGGGCCACCGAACCCGGCTTCCATATCCGCTACAATCGGAGCGAACCAGTTTTTATCGCCTTTTCCTTCCGCGTGTTCCACCTGATCGGCGCGTTGAAATGTCTGGTTAATTCTTCTCACAACCTGCGGTACACTGTTAGCAGGATAAAGACTTTGATCGGGATACATTTGACCGGAAAGGTTGGCGTCGGCAGCTACCTGCCAGCCACTCAGATAAATAGCTTCGAGACCGGCTTTAACTTGCTGCATAGCCTGGTTACCGGTTAAAGCCCCGAGTGCGGCTACGTAGTCACGTTTATGTAGCAAATTCCAAAGGCGGTCAGCGCCCATGCGAGCCAGCGTCTGTTCTACTACGACAGAACCGCGAAGTTTCAATACTTCTTCTGCACTGTAAGGACGTTCCACTCCCTGAAAACGTTCGCTTGCCCATTGATTTTCCAACTGTCTAATCTGTTCTTCTCTGTTCATTTAAAATCTCTCCTTTAATATATAATTAGTATTGTTATACAACAGAAAAACTAATATGGGGGAGGGCGTCGAACCCGGAGCCCTCCTTTACTCAGGCTGAATTCAGGAGTTTCCGTCTGCGTTGGTGCAGCATTCAACTGCTTCTTTATGACTGCTGTGATCGACACCGCATCTGTGGCACGAATTAGTGAAGGTCTGGTATTTTTCCATTTTTTATCTCCTCCTTATACAGTTTTGGTAAATTGGCTGGCTTTAAATTGAAGGCGGCGTCTGTGAAGAATCGGTTCAGTGTAACCGTTTGGCTGATCTGTACCGAGAAACACAAGGTCGGAAGCGGCTTGAAAAGCGATAGATTGTTCAAAATCCGGGCTCATTTTCCTGTAATTCGGATCGCCCTCGTTTTGTCTGTCGACCACTTCTGCCATTTGTTTCATTATCTGTTTTACCTCCTCTTCAGAGACTACACCGTGTCTGATCCAGTTCGCTATGTGCTGACTCGAAATGCGCAATGTTGCACGATCTTCCATAAGGCCGGTGTCATGGATATCAGGTACAGTTGAACAGCCGATACCCTGTTCCACCCAGCGCACGACATATCCGAGAATCCCCTGAGCATTATTTCTGACTTCATTCAGTACAACTTCTTTATCTTCCGGGGGAGTAGCCACCGGGATAGTAAGCATCATTTCGGAAGGGTCATCCCTCGGGATATCATTCTGAATATCAGGGACGTATGCTTCATGATAATGCATCGCATGAATGGTGGCTGCAGTCGGGGACGGCACCCATGCTGTATTTCCTCCTGCTTTCAGGTGGTTGATTTTTTCTGCAAGCATAGCTTTCATCTCTGCGGGTTTAGCCCACATCCCTTTACCTATTTGAGCGTTTTTGATGAACCCTGCTTTTATACCGGTACGTACGTTGGCTGCTTCGTAAGCGCTGAGCCATTCACTTCCTTTCATTTCTCCTTTAGGAATCATAGGTCCTTTTTCCATGGACGTATGGATTTCATCCCCCGTACGATCCAGGAAGCCGGTATTGATGAACACCACCCGGTTGCGCACTTCAAAAATACAGTTGTGAAGATTCAGGGAAGTTCTTCGTTCCTCGTCCATTACCCCGACTTTCAGGGTATACCTCGGTAATTGCAGAACATCTTCTATTTTATTGAACAGGTTATTGGTAAAAGCCGTTTCTTCCGATCCGTGCATTTTCGGTTTGACGATGTAAATAGAACCTTCCGTTGAATTTTGTCTCAGGTTCAGGTCGTGCATACCGATCAGGCTGGTGAAGAAACCGTCGAGCAGGCCCTCATACACCGGATTGTTGTTATTGTCGATAACTGCCGGGTTTGTCATTAAGTGACCTACGTTTCTGACAAGCATAAGTGCTCTGCCTTTCAAGTGAAGCTCTTCGTCCTCCGCAGTGCGATATTTCCGATCTTTATGAAGAGAGCGTTTAATGGTTTCTCCTTTTTTATCGAACGTGGTCGTAAGGTCTCCTTTAAGCAGCCCGAGCCAGTTACGATAAGCTTTGATTTTATCTTCGGCATCGACGCATGCGACGGAGTCCTCGCAGTCCATAATACTTGTGATGGCGGATTCCAGTTGGATATCCTTAATTCCTGCATCGTCTATCTGGCCGACCGGGTGATTACGATCGAACTGCAGTTCAACGTGAAGGTCGTTATGTTTAAGCAGTATTGCCTGCGGTTTGCGGCAGTCCCCCTGACAGCCAAGGAAGGAAGAAGGGTTTTTAAGTTTCTTTCGGGAACGGTCAGTAAGTTCCACACACAATTCCCCGTTCACTACCGCATATCTCACTGCGTCCTGGTGACTTCCTTCTGCCAAAGGGAACCACTCGTCCAGTCGAATCCGTCCCTGTCTGATTACTTCTTTACCTCTCTCGGGATTGTAGGAAGAACCTTTTTCGATACCGGGTTCTTCAGCGATCAGATCTGTACCGTAATAAGCGTCATACATACTGCCCCAGCGTGCGTTAGCTGCATTGAGGGAATATCTTTCGTTTGTCAGTGGCACGACGAGCTGGGGACCGGCCTGTTCCTTCATTTCAGAATCTACGTTGGTTGTGCTGATTTTGAAGTCGGGTTTTTTCTCTTCCAGATAACCGATGGACTTTAAAAAAGAAAGATAATCTTCATTGGAAGCTGATTTGTGGTATTCATCGATTTTCTGTTGTAATTGGTTTCTGGTCTGCAAAAGTCTGCTGTTTTCAGAGCTGAATTCATCAAGAATTTTTGTGAGCCCTCCCCACACTTCCTTCGAAGAGAGGGGGAGACCGGGTAACACTTCCTGTTCAATAAACTGATATAATACAGTGTCGACTTGATAAGTACCGATGGATTGATAGTTTCCCAAAGAATAAGCCTCCTTACTGTTATGTATAATGCTCTTCTGTTTCATAACAGTTTTATTTCTTAATTTGTATTATATAACAACAGGAAAGTAAGTCAATACATTTTGTTAAAAATTTAGAAAATTATTTTTAATTGAAAAGTCGGCGGTACAGAAATTTAATATTTTATGATTAATTTGTACGTATTAGGGGTAATAATGATTGGAAACCTACATATGAAGGAGTGGATGTAACAATGGCCGAAGAAGCTAAAAAGAATTGGCATATGGTGTTATTGCTGGATAGTCGACGTGAAGTGAAACATGAACTGGAAATCAGTGAGGAAATGACCAAACGGGAAGCTACTGAATTTATAACCAAGCAGCTGGAACGTGACAGATGGTGGTTTCTCGAAAGTGGCGTCGCCGTTTATACGAATTCGGTGGAGGCATTCTACCTGGAAGGTCAGGCTGCAGTGACACAGTTTAATATTAAATGACAAACTTAAAACATGCACGAGATCTACCCCCCCGGATGTCCAGTATATCCGGGGACATTAATGTTCGGGAGTAAAGAAATAGTATTTCTATAATAGACAGGGAGGATGGAAGGGATGAATCAGAACGTAATGGAGGGTGCAGAAGCTGTTTTTAACGAAGGGAATGAAATAGGAATCGTAGTATTACATGGCTTTACCGGAACAGTTCAGAGCATGAAGCCTCTTGTGGATGCCTATACAGCACATGGGTATACGGTGGCATGTCCGAGACTTAAGGGGCATGGAACCACTCCTTATGATATGGAAGAATCCACTGCAGAAGACTGGATTCGCTCGGCAGAAGAGGCTTTTGAATGGGTTAAGAACCGATGTGACTGTGTATTCGTCACCGGCTTGTCTCTTGGGGGAACATTAAGTCTTTATCTGGCTTCTACGAGAGAGGTGGATGGAGTCGCGGTTATCAATCCGGCTATCGATGTACCTGACATGAGCAGCTTGGCGGATTCTGAATCCCGTTTCATTGATGCAATAGGTTCTGATATCAAAAAAGAAGGAGCTACTGAACTCGCCTATGACAAAACACCCGTCCGTTCCCTTAACCATCTGACCAACATCATGGCTAAAGTACACGAGCAGTTAAGCGAAGTGTCGGCTCCTCTTTTAGTTTTCGCTTCCGAAGAAGATCACATAGTTCCTCCGGAGAACAGTCAGACGATATTCGACATGGTTTTTTCGGAAGGAAAAGAACTGGTTCCTCTGGAAGACAGTTACCACGTGGCAACTCTTGATAATGACCAGGAATTGATCATCGAAAGAACTCTGGAGTTTTTTGAAAAGTATTTCAATGCCAAGGAAAATTGAATTTGTACTTTTCTGATCAGTACGTTATGATAGAAAGTAACAAAACACGGAGAATAGAGCCTTCAAGGGGAGCCTAACGGCTGAGAGTGGACGCAAGTTCAGACCCTTCGAACCTGTCAGTTAGCACTGGCGCAGGAATGGTGGCTTTTTTGATGAGCAATGCTTAAAAGGTGGGAGCCTTCATCAGAAAGCTTCCCTTTGAGGCATTGCTTCTTTTGTGTATTCAGAAAGGGGATATACAATGCAACAACAGCGCGTACTTTTTCTTGTGGAAGGTGCAATATTTGCAGCAATTGCTCTATTGCTTGATATTCTTCCTTTTTTATCCATTAAGCTTTGGTTTCAGGGAGGATCCATCTCATTCGCTATGATACCGGTTATTCTGATGGCCTTCCGTTGGGGCGTCTCGGGTGGTATGATCACAGGATTACTGTTCGGTTTCTTTCAGTTTTTTACGGGCGCATTTATCGTACACCCCGTCCAGGCTTTTCTCGACTACGTTGTAGCTTTCGCCATTATCGGGGTCGCAGGAGTGGTGTCTTCCCAACTGAAAGCAAGCGCGAAGAACAACAACGTAAAATTCGTTCTTGTGTATGTGATTATCGGAACATTCATCGGGAGTGCCTTGCGCTTCCTTACTCATTTCGGGGCGGGGATGATATTTTTCGGCTACCTGGCAGAAGGTCAGCCGGTATGGATTTATTCTCTGCTTTATAACGGCGGGTATATGCTCCCTTCCTTTATAGCGAGTGCCGTCGTAATCAGTCTGTTAATGTCCAGGCGGCATAAATTGTTATTGCGATTATAAGATTTCCGGTCCTGATACGTTCGGGACCGGAATTTTTTGGCTATGTATTAAATGATTTGTGTCAGTTGAAATATGAAAAGATGAACCACCCGATCATAAGCATCTGAATTATAAACTTGGCTGCAGTTCCACTGAGAAAACCGATAAGCGTTCCGACAGCTGCGCGGAAGGCGAAACGGGTATTTTTTTCGATGCCCAGTTCGATAACGAAAACCAGAACAAAAGGAACAATCAGTATTCCGAAAGGAGGTATGATGAACGAACCGGCGATTACACCTGCGACTGCTCCGGCTTCGCCCCATTTGCTTCCCCCGTATTTCTTGACGGAAATACTGTTTGCTACCATATCAGATACGATGAGTAAAACCGTAAGAATTATTGCACCCGCCCAGAACCAGACGGATAGCCGACCGTCCAGCCAGATACTCAGGAGGAAACCGGCCCATAATACGAGTGGCCCGGGAATGATGGGGAAAATGAGACTTGCAAAGCTGCTGAGAAACAATACAATAATAAGCGACCATAGAACAAACTCCATAAATGCGCCTCCTTTTGACTATCATTGTACTCTTCAAAGGTGCCAGGGTCCAAAATATTCTGTTCTTTTGTAAGAACACTGACTATAATGTAGTAAAAGGGGGAAGAAAAAAGTGAAAAAAACGGGTTGGAAGAGAGTATTGACTCGAGCAGCCGTCATTGCAGGTGTGTTAATTCTGGCGGCAGCTCTGTTTATTATAGTGTTTATCCAGCGAACGCTTCCTGATACGGAAGGCGAACTTAAATTGGAAGCGCTGTCTTCCGAAGTTACTGTTCTGAGGGACGAGGAAGGGGTGCCTCACATAGAAGCGGATTCCGTCGAAGATTTATATATGGCTCAAGGATACGTACAGGCTCAGGACCGCCTGCTGCAAATGGAACTTTCCCGTCGTCAGGCTTCCGGCGAACTGAGTGAGCTGATCGGGTCCTCTACGGTGGAACAGGACAAGTTTTTTCGAGCGCTCGGATTAAGGAGAGCGGCCGAAGCATCTTTAAAAGAATATTCCAAAGAAGGAAAGGCGGCTCTGGAGGCATTCGCTTCGGGAGTGAATGCATACATTGATAAAGCGGATGCCGAAAACCGGCTTCCCCCGGCATTTACACTTCTGCAGGCGAAACCTGAGAAGTGGACACCGGTGGATTCTCTGACAATAGGAAAATTTATGGCACATGACCTTGGAGGGCACTGGGAACGCCAGGCTTTTCAGTATTACGCGATGAATAATTTTTCTGAAGAGAAGGCCTCCGAAGTGATGGCTCATTACCCGGAGAATAAACCGGCTGTGCTCGATGATGTAAATCTTGATATAGCGGGAGACTTTACTGAAGCGGTCATGCCTAACCCTTTTAATGGCAGCAACAACTGGGTGGTAAGCGGAGAGAGAACGGAGTCCGGGAAACCTCTGCTTGCTGATGATCCTCACCTCGGAATCGCCAGTCCTTCGATCTGGTATCAGATGAAACTGAGTGCTCCTTCCCACAACGTGAGCGGTGTTATTTTTGCAGGGGTACCGGGAATCATTCTCGGTCATAATGATGACGTAGCCTGGGGCGTGACAAACGTCGGTCCTGATGTGCAACAGCTGTACGTCGAGAAAAGAAATCCGGAAAACCGTGAACAATTTCAGTTCGAAGGAAAGTGGGAGGATGCTGTGGTGCATCAGGAACCGATAAAAGTAAGTGGCGGGGAAACGATAGAATATGAAGTGGTCGAAACGAGAAACGGGCCGATCATTAATGAATTCGCAGAAGGAGCCGGGGAGGGGGAAGCTTTATCCATGCGCTGGACGGCACATGACCCCTCAAAAGAACTGGAAGCCATACTCAACATTAATCAGGCTTCGAACTGGGAAGAATTTGAAAAAGGACTCGAAGACTTTCATACTCCTGCTCAGAACTTTGTGTTCGCTTCAAGTAACGGTACTATAGCATATAAGGCGAATGGAAAGATCCCTGTTTACGATAACCCGGACGATGCCGGCCTTCCTTTAAGGGGATGGAAAGAAGAGGATCAGTGGAAAGGTTTCATTCCTTTCGATGAATTACCGACAGTTGTCAATCCGGACAGGGGATGGATCGCTACAGCGAACAATAAAATCACGACAGAAGAGTACCCTTACCATATTACGAATAATTGGGCGCAGCCTTACAGATATGAACGGATAGCTGAAATGCTGGAGGAAGATGACGCCGTAACTGTGGAGGATGTGAAGAAAATGCAGATGGATGTTAAAAATCTGCAGGCTGAGGAATTTGTTCCATTCTTCGTGGAAGAAATGAATGAGAATAATCTGACGGCGGAAGAAGAGGAAGCTCTGGAATTGCTTAAGGAATGGAACTATGAGGATAACAAAGAAGCTCCACAGCCCTTGCTTTTCCATCACTGGTTAAATGAAATAGAGGATCGTCTTTACGCAAGTATTCCTGATGATATCGATTCGTTATTTCACGGGAAAGCACAGACGACGGACGAAATTTTCCGTATGGAAAGAGAAGGAAAAGAATCCGCATGGATGGAGGAAGCAGGTGGAAGCGGGGAAGTGATTACGCAGGCCTTCCGGGACTCATTCAATAAGCTTCAGGAGGATTACGGGAAGAATCTGGAGGAGTGGGCGTGGGGAGATTATCACCAGGTGGAATTCACACACCCTCTTTCAAATATAGCTTTCCTTGATAAGTTTTATAACCGGAAAGAATCGTTGCCCGTGAGTGGCAGCCGGGTTACGGTGAGAGCGGCAGGATATAATGGCAACGGGAAAGTGGATCACGGAGCTTCCTGGCGCTTTATCCTTGATACGGACGAAATGGATAAAGGCTATCACATAGTAGGGCCCGGACAGTCGGAGCGTTTTAACAGTAAATGGTATCACAATCAATATAGTGACTGGGTGGATGGAGACTATCATGGTACACTACTGGACGAAGACGAGGGAGAGAAGCTGATACTTTCGCCTGAATAAAAATTAGGCGGCAAAACGTTCCTGTCATATCAAAACCCCCGGACATAGAAATGTCCGGGGTTTTGAAGTGCATTATTTTTTCAGTTGTTCTATAACTCTGGATAAATCATCATGAATATGGTAATCGAACATATAGTCCATCGACGTAGGATGATTATTGATCAGCACTTTGGGACCGGTTGCTGCCAGAGGAAGCATATTGAAAGGCATGACGCTAAGGGACGTACCGAGAACGAGAAGCATATCCGCCTGTTTGACCATCGTTTCAGCTTTTTCGTGTGAATGGATCATATCTCCGAATAGAACGACATCCGGTTTCAGCACGGTTCCGCACGTGCAAACGGGCACATCTTCAGCCAGTACCTTTTCGAAAGAATACGTCGTATGGCAGTCCGGACAGGTAGCTGTTTTCAGAGTACCGTGGTATTCCGTAACATTTTCGTTTCCCGCTTCTGCATGCAGACCATCCACGTTTTGAGTAATGATATTTACTTCTCTGCCTTCCTCTTCAAGGCTTTTCAGGTAATGATGAACCTGGTTCGGGCCGTAATTCTGAAGCAGTTTCAGTCGGAATATCGACTTGTAAAATTGCCAGAACCGTTCCGGATTTTCGTAAAAATAGTCTGCAGACATAAGCTCTTCTCTGGATTTGTCTTCCGTCCACAGTCCTTCACTCGAACGGAAGTCAGGGATACCGCTTGCTGTCGATACCCCCGCGCCTGTTAATACGGCAATACTATCGGAATTGTTGATAAGAGACTTTATTTGCTGGATCATACTCTCACCCTTTATCGTTTGTTGAATCCCTTACTTTTTAAAAAGTCTGTGACATCCATGCGGACCGGTTTCTTAAATCTGCGCTGCATCTGAAGAGTCCATGTGTCACGACGTTGATTGGAGGACCTCGATGCATAGTAATCACTGATATTCTGATTAAACTCTTCAATAATATCTTTATGCTCTTTGTATTCATTTTCAAAATACACAGCTTCCATTGGTAGTCTCGGTTTCTTCTCTGGCTGTTCGGCCGGAACACCGACAGCGATGCCGAACAGCGGAGCGACGCGACCGGGCAGGTTAAGGATTTCATCAGTTTTTGTAATATCGTTTCTCAGACTTCCGAGGTAACACATTCCAAGCCCCATTGATTCTGCGGCTATAGCCATGTTTTGAGCGGCAAGGGCGGCATCAATAGCGGCAGTCATGAGATGTTCGGTATTTTCCAGATTTTTTTCAACATCGTCCCTGACTTCTTCATCCATTCCATAAGTGATCCTTCTGTAATCCGCACACATGATGAACAGATGTCCATTATTTGTTACATGCGGGTGCCCGGATATCTCCTTTAAAGCCTGTTTTTTGTTTTCATCGGTCACCCCGATGATGGAGTACGCCATCATATAGCTTGAGGTGGAAGCCTGCTGGGCGGATTCGATAAGTGTCCGTATAGTTTTATCTTCCAGGGGAGTATCTTCGAACGAACGTATAGAGCGGTGATTCAAAATTGTTTCTATTGTTGAATTCATTTAAAAAAACCTCCTATTGTGCAAATCTTCTCTTTAAAAGTTTAGCATAAAGAGAAAAAGATTCGCACGAATAGAAGGTCGGTGGCCGAAGAGGAGGCGGCCGGCTGGAAGAATTACATAGAGGTCAGATTAGTGTATGCGACTGAAAAGTCTTGCGGCTTTTTTGTTTTTCCACTGTATAGTACTCATGTAAATTTGAATCAGACCCAGACCAAGAATGAGTGGTCCAATTGAATATGCAAAAAAAGGACTGATAAACAGATGAAGAAGTCCAAGCGTAAATTGACGTCCGGTCACTCCATCTTTATAAGACTGATAAGACATGTAACTTGTTCCCAGAAACACAAGGAAAAGTATCCACTTTATCAGCTCATTGGCAAATAGAATCGACATTGGCAAACCTCCTTTATAAGATTGTATTCTTTAAATAATAACACAGATAAGAATAATGTCAAGGGCGACAGAAGGATAGACGTTACCGGTTATTTATTCTATAATCGGTTAGGGTACGTAATAGTAAAGGAAAGGGGTATAAACATGACAAAAACTTTAATTTTTGGACATAAAAGTCCTGATACGGATACGATCTGTTCAGCTATCGTATATGCCGATTTGAAAAAGAAACTCGGGATCGACGTGGAGCCGGTTCGTCTCGGAGAAGTGAACGGGGAAACGGAATATGCGTTGAATTATTTCAATCAGGAAGCTCCGCGTCTTGTGAAAACAGTAGCGGACGAAACGGATGAAGTCATTCTTGTGGATCACAACGAGTTCCAACAAAGTGCGGATGATATCGATCAAGTCGAGATCAAAGAAGTCATCGATCACCATCGTATAGCTAACTTCGAAACGAAAAGTCCGCTTTATTACCGTGCAGAGCCTGTCGGCTGTACAGCAACAATCTTGAACAAACTGTATAAAGAAAACGATGTGGAGGTCTCGGACACGATGGCCGGACTTATGGCTTCTTCCATTATATCCGATTCGCTTCTTTTTAAATCACCGACCTGTACGGATGAAGATGAGAAAGCTGCCAGGGAACTTGCAGAGAAAGCAGACATCAATCTTGAAGAGTATGGACTTGAAATGCTGAAAGCGGGAACAGATATCAGTGATAAGTCCGCGGAAGAACTCATCTCCCTGGATGCAAAAGCATTCGATATGGGTGAAAAAAATGTAAGGATAGCTCAGGTGAATACGGTAGATACTTCGGATGTGTTGACGCGGAAAGCAGAGCTTGAAAACGCTATGCAAAAAGAAGTAGACGAGAACAATTATGATCTCTTTGTTTTACTGATTACCGATATCCTCGACAGTGACTCCACAGTACTTACAGTAGGAACGGAGAAAGAGTCAGTGGAGAAAGCTTTTGACGTTAAGCTCGAAGATGACCAGGCTGTACTGGAAGGTGTAGTTTCACGTAAAAAACAGGTCGTACCACCATTGAACAAAGTATTCGGCTGAACTGCTTTCATAAAAATGCTGCCCCGAAAGTCTGAACGGGCAGTATTTTTTTATCCGTTATGCATGTTTTCTTCGGGAAGATACCACTCTTCCCGCAATACGCCGAAGCGTACAGAATCGTAATAGGAATCACGGTAAAGATGGGCCTTTCTTATTCTGGCCTCTTCTTTCATTCCCAGTTTGGAAGCAAGCTGAAGCATCCGGTCGTTTTTGGACCAGGTTCTTATACCGATTCTTACGAGAGGCATGGCTCTAAACAGATAGTCGATCCACATGTTAAGGGCTCTGGTTCCTATCCCCTTTCCCCAGTACGCCGGATTGTAAATGCCGATCCCGACTTCAAGCCAATAGGACAGTTTTTCTTCCCAGTAATAGACGACGGTACCGACGATTTCACCGTTTGTCTCTATCACAAGTCTTGAGTCGACTTCATTTTCGGATAACCGCTGTTTCCGGGCATTTTCTCTGTTTGTGTAACTTTCCAATGTGTGAGGTTCCAGTGAGTAAAAAGGGGCTTCGTACTTTTTCCAGAGCGGTTCCTTTTCTCCGTGAATCAGCTGGTACAGGAGAGGAAGATCCTCGTCCCTGATGCTTCTGAGAGTGATGTCGTTTTTTTGTAAGTTGATTTCTCTGACCATAGTTATATTATACCTTCCTTTTTCATTAAGTATATCAGATTATGCAGGGGCTAATGTGGGAATATGAACAGGGACGAAAGAGGTGAAATTATGTTACATAGCTTAGTATACGAATCTCAAAGCGGACTGCAGACCGGTGAATACGTAAACCGGAAAACTGCATCTTACGAGTGGAAATGGGTGGACTTCGACAGTCCGGCCGAAGATGAGAAAAAAGTGCTTGAAAGTGATTTTTCCTTTCACCCTCTTGCGGTGGAAGACTGTTTCCAGGATCTGCAGCGCCCCAAACTGGACGGGTATGGGGATCACACTTTTTTTGTGTTGCATACGCTTGATCCCCATACACTTGAAAAAGGGGAGATCGACGTATTCTTAAAAGAGGGAGTGCTCGTCACCTATCATAAGAAGCCTTCGTCAGTTATCGAAAAAGTGAAGGAACAGGTAAAGCAAAGACCCGAGCGTTATGATGAAGCAGTTATACTTCACAAAATTCTTGATCAGGTGGTGGATGCCTACTTCCCGATCATTTATTCCATTGAGGATCAGATTAACGATCTCGAAGATAACACCAACGATTTATCGATGGAGGATATGCTGGAAGAACTGTTCGACCGGCGTTCGGAACTGCTCCGGATGCGTCAGACGATACATTCGATGAGAGACATGGTGTATCGTATGCTTTATACGCATGATCTCGAAAATGTATACGAACATAAGGAGTATTTCCGGGATATTTATGATCACTTACTGAAAGTTTCCGATATGATCGCCTCAAACCGCGAAATGACTCAGGATATAAGGGACAGTAATTTGTCTATGACATCGCACAGACAGAACAAAACAATGCAGTTTCTGACGGTGGTATCGATGATCTTCCTGCCGCTGACGTTTATAGCAGGTGTGTATGGAATGAACTTTGCCTATATGCCTGAGCTTCAATACCAGTACAGCTATTTCATCGTCTGGGCGTTAATGATTATTATGGCGTTTGCTATGATAGTGTTTTTCAGGAAAAAAGGATGGTTTGATTAAAAGCTTCCGGCAGGCGTATTTATGCAGCAGCCGGCTCTCAAGAAGAGAGTCGACTGCTATTTTCTTCTGCTCGCCTGTTCAGCCATTGTTTCACAAGAGACCCCGGGAAACAATGGGAGTCTGCGGTTGTTCAGGCAGCAGTTCGTCTCTGTTTATAACGGAACAGGTAAAGGTTCGGAAGAATAGTTTTAAATTTGCTCATAAAGGGGAATAATGCTATATTAAACAGTAAAAATTCGGAGAGGAGACGAGGGGAATGGTAACGTTAGAGAACATTTTTTCTCATTGGATAACAGAAAAATACCTTCAACGCTCAGGCATCTATCATGCGATAACGGTTGCTGAGACCGCTTTTTCTCTTGCACGTGAACGTGACCTTAACGAAGAAATTGCTGCGAAAGCTGCTCTTTTGCATGACATCGGTCATTACGAATGGTATACAGATGGAAAATGGAATTACGATGAATACCGTAAACACGATATACACGCAATCAAAGGTGCGGAACGGGCTCACAAACTTCTGATCCGGCTCGGGGAAGATCGGGAAACGGCCAAAGAAGTCTCCCTTTGTGTACTGCTTCATACGGACAGCTATCTCCCTTTCGCTCTCGGGTCACAGCGGTCGCCGTTGCAGAATGCAGTATGGGAAGCGGACACGCTGAATGAGGAAGAGCAGGGACGGCATCATTACAGAAATATGGAGAGGAAAGAAGCCGTCCGCAGGCTGCAGAAGTTGGATGAACAGATTTTCCCAGTAGAAAACCCTCATGCAGGAAGCGTTTGAGAAACGTCGTCCGTACGGTTAAGCAGGGGAGAACCTCATAGTCGATTTTCGTTATAAAACAGGGTGTGCGCTTTAAGCGCGCACCTTTTTTCATGTATACTATAATTACTTATCAGAAAAATCCGAAAGGAGGAGTGTTATGCAGCTGCAGCAGTTTTACAGGGCGAAACAGCGGATCGACTCCCTGATAGAAAAAACCCGCTGTATATATTCGGACGCTCTGTCAAAAAAGACGGGAGCGAACGTATATCTCAAACTGGAGACGGAACAGCCTACGGGGGCATTTAAACTGAGAGGAGCTGCCAATAAAATAAAAGGGCTCACTGAGTTGGAGAAGGCAAAAGGGGTGGCCGCGTTTTCAACAGGCAACCACGGCATTGCTGTCGCCTATGTGGCACGGGAGGAAGGCATACCTGCGACTATATGTATCTCTGAAAGAGTCCCCGATGTAAAGAAGAAACGTCTGGAGGAGCTTGGCGCCCGGGTCGTCGTTACCGGCACAAGTCAGGACGAAGCTGAGAGATACTGTTATTCCCTTCCGGATGTGACAGTAGTCCCCCCGTTTGATGATGAAGCAGTAATTGCAGGGCAGGGGACGATCGGACTTGAAATAATAGAGCAGTGCCCTTCTGTGGATCACGTGTTAGTTCCTCTTTCCGGAGGAGGACTGATGTCGGGGGTGGGCACGTGCCTCAAAAAGATCAACGGAGCCATCAAGGTTACCGGTGTCTCCGTGGAAGGAGGTGCCGTCATGCATGAAAGTATCGAAAGGGGAGGTCCGGTTACACTTCCCGAAAAGGATACGCTTGCTGACAGCCTTCTCGGCGGGCTCGGGAAGGAGAATACGTTAACTTATGAAATGACGAAACAGGTGATGGATGAAAGCGTACTTGTCGGGGAGAGACAGATTGGAAATGGGATCAAATTCATGCTGGACAGACATAAAATGCTGGTAGAAGGTGCGGCTGCTTCCGGGGTCGGATGGATACTGGAAGAGCGGCTGCCAAAGGGAGAGAATGTAGTCATTTTAATAACTGGGAATAATATCGGGGCGGAAATACTGAAACAACTGTAGAGGCCGGGTGATACGTAATGGGGCTGCTTATGAGCGATATAATGGAATTGCCTGTAATGGAAAAATCGACACTTCTCACTCCCTCTTCTTTACTTCACAGACAGATGGTGGAGTGGATCAGTGTTATCGAAACGCCGGTGGAGGACTTCGTCAAACAGAAGGAGTTCGTGCTTTCGACCGGAATGGGATGCAGCAATGACCCGAAGTGTCTGGAACAGTATACGAGAGACGTTATCGATTCAGGAGCGTCTGCTATCGGTTTTGCTACGGGACGGTATATTTTCACTATTCCCGATACAATTGTAGAAGAATGCAAGAGGAATGGGGTCGTGCTTCTGGAAGTTCCCTGGGAGGTCAGGTTCGGAGATATTATGCAGGAAGTTCTGCAGGCAATTTCTGAAGAAAAAAGAGAAGAACAGCGATTTGTGGAACATATCCGTCAGGAAATGGTGGATTGTGTGCTGAACGGAGAAGGTTTGAAGGAAATTTCGTCACTGGTATACGAACACACTTCCATCCCCGTCGCTATAAGTGATAAAGATCGCAACGTACGTGCCAATCATTATTTTGACAGGAAAATGATAGACATTTTGAATCAAAATGAGGCAGGGGCGTACCGTTCCGTACCTTTTACTCAAACTTCTTATCTTGAACATCACTACCCGATAGAGAAGTATGAATTCGACAGTGGAGAATGTTATCAGTTAACTATTCTATCCAACCATAAAAAGCAGGGATATCTCCTTTTCAAAGAAGGGAAAGGGGCGTTCAGTGCCTCGGATCTCACTATACTTGAGCATGCCGTTACTGCCAGTGCTCTTTTCTTTGTGAAGGAGAACGCCATCGAAATGACGGAAATCAGGTTGAGAGATAATTTTCTGCTCGATCTTGCACGGGAGAATAAAGAAATCAGTGACGGTTTAATGGAAAAAGGGCATCTGCTCGGATATAATCTTGAGAAACCTTACGTTTGTATTGCAGGGGACATACAGTTCTCCAAGGAAATTCAGACGCACGTAACCTCCATCGACAGTAACGTGGCTTCTTCCTCCATGCACAGCAGAAACTATTACGTCCAGTCGGAGATCCAGCATGCGGCCGACCAGATAAAAAGGGAACGGATGACCGCTTTTGAAGATGGTCGGGTAATTATATTTCTGGAGGCTGATAAAGAATCTTATATGGAGACGACCCATCAGTTTCTTGATCTCGTAGAGAGGCGGCTGCATGAATTACTTGCAGGTATTACCGTTTCGTGGGGAATTTCTTTTCATGGGGACGGGATAAAAGCCTTTTACGAAAGCTATCAGGAAGCTGTTACGGCACTCAGATTCGGGTACAGGCGTGAAGAAGCGGGATTTCGTACTTTTTTTGCTGATACGAAGGTTAACCGTTTATTGCTTTCCATTTCAAAAAACGAAGAAGTGGTCGACCTCGTCACGTATACTTTAAAAGACCTTATAGAGTACGATGAAAAGAGACAGGCGGACCTCCTGCACACCTTCATGGTATACAACAAGTACAATTCAAACGTAAGTCAGACTGCCCGGGCCATGAATCTTCACCGTCAGTCGCTGCTTCACAGACTGAGAAATATTGAACGTCTGACCGGCCTATCCCTGCTCGAAGCAGACGATTTCTTTTTGCTGGAATTAAGTGTGAGGATGTGGATGTTAATCAAAGAATAAGCAGAATATACGGAAGGCTTTGGAATTCATTCTGAAGTCTTCCGTTTTTTTGTGCTCCATATAAAGAAAGGGAAGGAATGCTACACGCAAAAGTATGACACATTTGTACGAAAGAAATAAATGAATATTCATACAATTAGAACATTATATTCGAACCTTTTATAACGTAAAATAAGATATAGAAAGTTGCAAAGATCAAAGGTAAAGGAGGGGATAACCATGGTGCTTCCGTTCGACATTACGGAATATCAGAATAGGCTGGATAAAACGAAGAAGCGTATGGAGGAGAACGGGTTGGAAGTCTTGTGTATAACGAACCCGTCAAACATGAATTATTTAACGGGGTATGATGCATGGTCATTTTATGTTCACCAGATGCTGATTGTAATCATAGACGAGCCTCAGCCCCTGTGGATTGGGCGTACGATGGACGCCAACGGAGCTAAGGCGACTACATGGATATACAATGACAATGTCATCGCCTATCCTGATTACTACGTTCATTCAGATGTATATCACCCGATGGATTTCATCGGAGAAATTTTAAGAGAAATCGGACAGGGAAACAGACGGACCGGAGTGGAATTGGAACAGTTCTATTTTACGGCAAAGTCTTTTCAACGACTGCAGGCTGCCCTTCCTGATGCTGTTTTCTCCGATGCGTCGAACCTTGTAGGTTATGTAAGGCTCATTAAGTCCGAACAGGAAATCGAGTATATGAGAAGAGCCGGAATTATCGTAGACGAAGCGATGCGTAAAACTATTGACTATATCCAGCCCGGTGTCAGGGAGAATGATGCAGTTGCGAAGTTATATTATCACCTGATAAGCGGCACCCCCGAATATGGGGGCGACTACCCGGCGATTGTTCCGATGATGCCGACGGGGGACCATACCTCCATGCCCCACCTTACTTGGTCCGACCAGCCATTTCAGGAAAACTCTCCGGTAGTTATCGAGACGGCAGGCTGCTACAAACGTTACCACGTTCCGATGGCCAGAACCATCTCTCTCGGTGAGCCGGGAGAAAGGCTCAATTACGTCGCCTCCGTTGTGGAAGAGGGGATAAGGAACACCCTGGAGGTGATAAGGCCGGGAGCCAGATGCAGTGATCTGGAGGCCGCATGGCGCAACTCTATTAAGCAGTACGGTTTTGAAAAAGAAGCAAGGCTCGGGTATTCGACAGGTTTATCCTACCCGCCGGACTGGGGCGAGCATACGGTAAGTATAAGAAAGGACGACCATACGGTGCTCGAACCGAACATGACGTTTCACATTATTCCGGCTTTGTGGTTCGAAAATGACGGAATAGAAATTTCCACGACGTTCCGTGTTACAGAAACAGGGTATGAACTCTTCACGACTCATCCGCTGGAGCTGATCAGAAAAGAGAGTTTCGGCTTCAATACTGATTCAATAAGCTCGTAAAGGGGGGGACTGCTATTGAAGTAATTGACCGCAGCACACTGGAAGAAAAGCTTTTACTGACCGAAGAACTGGTATCTGTGATCGAAGAAGCTTTCACCGCACTGGCGAGCAGACAGGTGATTATGCCTGAAATTATGCGAATAGATATCTCTGAGTTTAATGGTGAGGTTGATATTAAATCGGCTTATATCCCGGGGTATGAAAGCTTTTGCGTGAAGCTATCCACCGGATTCTTTGATAACCCGAAAAAAGGATTGCCGACTTCGAATGGAATGATGATTCTGATAGACAGTGAGACTGGGGAAATCCGTAAAATTTTTGCAGATCAGGGTCTCTTAACTGATTTAAGGACCGCCGCAGCCGGAGCTGTAGCCGCAAAACATGTAAGCAGGGAAAATAGTGCATCTGCCGGAATTATCGGGACCGGCTCTCAAGCGAGATATCAATTGGAAGCGCTTACCATCGTTCGTTCATTAAAAAATGTTCGGGTGTGGGGGCGATCACTGGAGAAGGCTGAGAAATTCAAGGAGGAAATGGAAGAGAAACTTGGACTCCCTGTTACTGTCACGGCGACTGCTGAAGAAGTTGTGAGAAAAAGCGATATAGTCGTCACCACGACTCCTGCCAGTGAACCAATTGTGCAGGCAGAGTGGCTGCACCCGGGTCTTCATATAACAGCCATGGGCTCGGACGCCGAGCATAAACAGGAACTTTCTGAAGAAGTTTTGGCGACAGCGGACGTCGTTACATGTGATTCCCTGCTGCAGTCCAGAAGGCTCGGGGAACTTCGTGCCTGTAACGACAACAATATAATAGAGAATACGATCGAACTGGGCGAGATTACCGGCAAAGGGGTCGTCGCCAGAAGAAATGAAGAACAGATAACAGTGACCGACCTTTCTGGCACGGGAGCCCAGGATACGGCCATCGCAAGATACGCTAATCAAATTATAGGAGGATGATGATCATGACACAAGGTAAATTCAGTACAAGATCCATTTGGGCAGGAGAGAAAGATCAGCTGGCTTTTGGCGCGACGCAGGTACCCGTGGTTCATAGCGTTTCCTTCGGTTATGAGGATATGGATGAGTGGTATGAAGTAGCCACAGGCAAGAAGAAAGGTCACATTTACGGAAGAAATACGAACCCGACCGTGGAAGCATTCGAAGATAAGATCAAAAATCTCGAAGGAGGAGAGGCTGCCACCAGTTTTTCCACCGGGATGGCTGCTATCAGTAACACGCTGAGCACCTTCCTCACTCCGGGGGACAGAATTGTTTCCATTAAGGACACTTATGGCGGGACGAATAAGATTTTCACCGAGTTTCTTCCGAAAATGAACGTGGATGTGGAATTATGCGAAACAGCCAATCATGAGGTACTCGAAGCCGAAGTGGAGAAAGGATGTAAAATCCTGTATCTTGAGACACCTACGAACCCCACGGTGAAGATCACCGATATCGAACGCATGGCCAAAGTGGGGAAAGCCAACGGGGCTATCGTAATCGTCGACAATACGTTCGCCACCCCTGTAAATCAGAACCCGCTGGATCTTGGTGTCGATCTGGTTATCCACAGTGCCACCAAATTTCTGGGGGGGCACGCAGATGCTCTTGGCGGCGCGCTTGTGGGCTCCAGGGAACTGGTGGAACAGGTGTATCATTATAGAGAAATCAACGGGGCCACACTGGATCCTATGTCGGCCTACCTGTTGCTCAGAGGAATGAAGACGTTGAAACTGCGCATAGACCAGCAGAATAAAAACGCTCACGACATCGCCGAATATCTGAAGACATTTGATATTGTGGAAGACGTATTTTATCCGGGACTTGAGGAGCATGTGAACTATGATATCGCTAAAAAACAGATGCATGGTTTCGGAGGTATGCTCAGTTTCTCCGTAAAAGGAGGAGTAGAGACGGTGCGTGAATTCATTCCGGCTTTACAATTTGCCAATAAGGCCGCGAACCTGGGAGCCGTAGAAACGATCGTAGGACCTTCACGTACAACTTCCCATGTGGAATGTACACCGGAAGAAAGGGCAGCAATGGGCATACCGGAAGGACTGATCCGTTACTCTGCCGGGATTGAAGATATAGAAGATCTGAAAGCTGATCTGAAGCAGGCTTTCGAAAAAGTCGAGCAGAAGGTTTCTCCGAAAAGCTAGGAGGAATGGAGATGTATGGACCGGAAACTTTATCTGACCACATGGTGGAATGGCGGCGCCATTTGCATCAGCATCCGGAGCTCAGTTTCGAGGAAAAAGAGACAAGTGCGTATATAGCGGAAAAATTAAAAAAGCTTGAATGCTTCGAAGTTCACGAACAGGTAGGAGGCTACGGTATTGTGGCCGTCATTTCGAACGGAGAAGGGCCGGTTGTCGGTGTGCGTGCAGATATGGACGCACTCCCCATCACTGAACAGTCCTCCGCCGGATATGCGTCAGTGAATGAAGGGGTGATGCACGCCTGCGGTCATGATGCTCACTGTGCCATCCTTCTCGGCGTAGCTCACTGGGTGAAGGAACACAGAGAAACGATCACAGGGACGATCAAGCTTATCTTTCAGCCAGCCGAAGAGACGGCGGATGAAGAAGGGGAGACGGGTGCCGAGAAAATGATCCGCTCCCCGCTTCTTGAAGATATAGATGCTATATACGCTCTGCATATGTGCCCGTGGTTGCGCACGGGAGAAATTCAGGTGAACGACGGACCGAGCATGGCTAACAATGATGAATTTCATATCACGATTTTCGGTGAAGGAGCACATGCCGGCTATCCTCATCAGGGCGCGGATCCAATATGGATGACCACACAGTTTCTGCAGACAGTCTATAGCATGACGGGGCGGAGAATGCATCCGCTGGAAATAGGCACGATTAGTGTAGGACAAATTCATGCCGGGACCGCGAGTAATATTATCCCTGACCGAGTGGATATTTACGGAACGATGAGGTCATACACGGACCAGGTCCGGTATCAGCTGGAAAAAGAATTGCTCGAAAAGATTAATATGATCCATTCACTCGGAGGCCAGTACCAGTGGAAGATCCAGAAAGGGGAGCCGGCTCTCATTAATGACGAAGATCTTAATGAAGTAGTAAGAAAGGCAGCGGCGAACTTTGAAATATACAACGAGCCCTTCGGCATGGGAAGTGAAGATTTCAGCCACATGGTCAACCGCTTGAAAGGCACGATGTTTTTCCTCGGTTGCGGGTTGGAAAAGGAAAGGATGCTTCACCAACCGGACTTCGATATAGATGAGCAGGCCCTTCAGAAAGGCCTTGATATTATGGTAGGAATCTTACAATCCTACTGGAAGAACCAGGAGGGATAGAATGACGAATATTGCAATGATCGGTTTCGGCGGCGTAGGTCAGGCCCTCGTCGAAATACTTGAAGAGAAAGCGGAGAACTTGCATGAGCGATATGGACTTGAAACGAAAATCGTAGCCGTATCGGATCTGATAAAAGGCTCCGTATATCAGGAAAAAGGTCTCGACGTGCAGCAGCTGCTCGAGTGTATAAGAAAAGACGGCTCTGTCGAAAATTATCCGGAACAGCCGGGGGTCATAAAGGGCCTCTCCAGTATCGAAACGATAGAAACGACAAATGCGGATGTAATTGTGGAAGTGACGTTTACGGATGTCAATACAGGAGAACCGGCGATCACCCATTGCAGGAAAGCGTTTGCCGGTAAAAAAAGCGTAATTACTACGAACAAAGGTCCGGTAGCCCTCGCATACAATGAACTGAAAGAGATGGCCAGAGATCACGGGGTGTTTTTCGGGTTCGAAGGCACGGTCATGAGTGGTACACCGGCCCTCCGGATGCCTGAAGAAACTCTGGCCGGGAATGACATTAACAGAATCAGCGGTATACTGAACGGCACCACCAATTATATTCTGACGGAAATGGAAAAAGGAAAAACTTATGATGAATCCCTCGAACAGGCGAAAGCCAACGGTTACGCCGAAGCCGACCCGACCAATGATGTGGAAGGTTATGATGCAAGGTATAAAGTATCGATCTTATCGAACTATCTGATGAACCAGCCACTCGATTATAAGGATATCGAATGCAAAGGTATAACGGAAATGAGAATGGAAGATGTGGAAAACGCCATGGCTAACGGGGAAAAATGGCGACTCATCGGAAAAGTGGAAAGAAACGGAGACGGCTCGGTCACCGGAAGTGTAGCTCCTGAGAAAATAAAAGAGGATCACCCCCTCGCCGGGGTAAGCGGGGCGACTAATGCCATACTGTATGAGTGTGACCTTCTGGGTCCGGTGTTATTGACGGGAGCAGGGGCCGGAAGAAAAGAAACGGGTTTTTCGCTGCTCATAGACCTGATTCATTATCATAAGGAACGAAAGCCTGAAAAGCTGTAGAGGAGGGAAGGTATGAAGACAACAAGAACCGAGGAAGTGAAAATGCTGTTAGCAGGAGAATGGGTGCAACGGGGAGAAACCATCAGCGTAATAAATCCTCAGAATAACGAGTGTATTGCGACGGTGCCGAGAGCATCGAAAGAAGATATGAAGTATGCTATTGAGTCTGCCCATGAGAAATTCAATTCCCTCGAATCGTGGCCTGTCCATGAAAGGATCCGTATATTGAAATACGTAAGCCGGTATGTATCGGATAATGCCGAATCATTTGCCAGAACGATTGCCTCAGAAAGCAGCAAAACGATAAATGAAGCGAGAGGAGAGGTTGCGCGATCCGCTCAGACGCTCGAAATTGCCGCAGAAGAGACTAGACGGATCCAGGGGGAAACAATAAACTTCGACCAGGTGGAAGGAAACGAAAATAAAGTCGGTTATTACTATCACTTCCCGGTAGGAGTAGTAGGTGCTATCACCCCCTTCAATGATCCTCTGAATCTGGTCGCCCACAAACTGGGTCCCGCCATTGCCGGTGGTAACGCAGTCGTTCTAAAACCGGCTTCTGAGACCCCTTTGAGCGCTCTTAAACTGGCCGAAGCTTTTACGGAAGCCGGTCTGCCGGAGGGAATGTTGTCGGTAGTGACCGGTCCAGGAAGGGAAATTGGTGAAGAGCTGGTGAATCACCCGTATGTTAAGGCGCTGTCGTTCACAGGTGGTACGGATGCCGGGAAAAAAATCACCGAGAAGACCGGTACCAGACACGTCAACATGGAACTGGGTTCAAATTCTCCGGTCATCGTCCTGAATGACGCTGATTTAAAAGATGCCGTCGCAGCCTGTACAGATGGAGGGTTCAGTGCAGCCGGGCAAAATTGTATCAGTGTGCAGCGAGTCTATGTGGAACAGGACTCCTACCCGCTTTTCCTTGAGGAATTTATTAAAGAAACGAAAAAACTGAAGATGGGGGATAAGTTCACCGAGGACACAGATGTCGGTCCCCTGATTTCAGAAAAAGAAGCAAAACGTGTAGAGCAATGGATTCATGAAGCAAAAGCAGGGGGAGCAAGGGTTGAAACAGGGGGCGTAAGAAACGGAGCTTATGTGGAACCGGCCATACTCACTAACGTTCCTCCGGATTCTACAATCGCCAAAGAGGAAATCTTTGGACCCGTGGTACTGGTGGAGCCGGTACAGAATCTTAAAGAAGCTGTCGATAAATCTAATGATGTTGAATACGGCCTCCAGGCAGGGATTTTTACGAGAGACGTAAATCGTGCGTTCTATGCGGTGCAGAACCTTCAGGTCGGTGGAGTTATGGTCAATGACAGTAGTGATTTCAGAATCGATGCCATGCCTTTTGGCGGGACGAAAGACTCGGGTATAGGCAGAGAAGGAGTGAAATTCGCTATAGACACCCTCACAGAAAAGAAAGTTGTAAGTTTTAAACTGAGCAGCCCTTTCTGAATTTAGTTACACAACCGCCCGGACCGAGGGCGGTTTTTTTGTAACTTCAAGGGAAAAGATCTGCTCGAGAAGCGCAGGGAAAAATACTGCGTCCGTTACTAAGGATCTCCAGCGGCTTTCGCTTTTGGGTGACCTATTCTATAATGTACACAGATGCAGGGAAGGGGGAGAAGAGAAATATGAAGACATTCAAGCTTGTATCGCTTGATGTAATCGAAGAACAGGAGGAGGACATAACCCTCCGGTCCATAGAACTGAAAGACGGACTTATCATTAATAGAGAAGATGATCATGGACGCTGGCTCATAGAGGCATTTCTCGATAAAGACCATGAAAATTATTTTCGTGCTTTCGTAGAAAATAATGAAAAAGTGATGATTCAGGTGATTATCACAAAAAAAAGCAATTCTCCTGCCACATTCCTGGTTTATCCGCTCGAAGTCAACGATTTTGAAGAAGCGATAAACGTACTTTTTATGGGGACGATAGTGGATAAAAAACAGGAGCAGGTGGAGAAACTGCTTCAGGTAATACTCGAAGAAGGATACCAGGGGGAGAAGCTGCTCGAGGAGTTTAAACGTCGGACATCTTCCACATCCCGATAACGTCTATACAACGCTTTTGATTTTCTATATAATGAAGGGAATTGATGTGAGTAAGGAGTTAAACGGATGGCTATAGCTAAGAGGAAATTCGACTGGGTACGGACACTTTCACCTTTTCAATTGATCGCACTATTTTATTTATTTGCAGTTACGGTAGCTACTCTGCTTCTGTCATTACCTATTGCTTATGCGCCGGGAGTGGATATAGCGTTCATTGATACGCTGTTCATCGCAGTGAGTGCCGTCAGCGTGACCGGTCTTGCGACTGTGTCGATACCGGAGACCTTCAGTACAGTAGGTTACTTCATGATCGCATTGATGTTGCAGCTCGGCGGGATAGGTATAATGACTTTTGGTACGATTATTTGGATACTGCTTCGTAAAAAAATCGGTCTGCGGGAGCGGCGACTCATAATGACGGACCAGAACCAGTCGGACTTCTCCGGTATCGTCCGTCTCGTTCTTCAGATCGTTTTCATCGTTCTTTTAATCGAGTTTATAGGTTTCCTGATTCTCGGTACATATTACCTCCAGTACTTTGAACCCGGAGAAGCGTATTTGCAGGGATTTTTCGGTGCAGTAAGTGCAATGACCAATGGCGGTTTTGATATAACAGGAGCCTCGCTTATCCCTTTTCGGGACGATTATTTCGTTCAATTTATTAATATGATGCTGGTTATTGCAGGGGCAATCGGTTTTCCGGTACTGATTGAACTGAAGCAGTATCTGTTCGAAAGCGGGGAGCGGACCAGGTTCTCCCTGTTCACGAAACTGACGTCGATCACTTTTTTTGCTCTTATTTTACTGGGAGCCGTAATGATAGTAGTACTTGAATTCAATCATTTCTTGAGCGGGCGGGCCTGGCACGAAATTCTGTTTTATGCACTGTTCCAGTCGGTAACCAGCAGAAGTGGCGGACTCACCACGATGGATATAAGCCAATTTACGGAACAGACGCATCTGTTCATGTCCTCCCTCATGTTCGTCGGAGCTTCTCCGAGCAGTTTCGGCGGCGGGATCCGGACGACCACCTTTGCTCTTGTCGTCATTTACATTTTAACGTTCGCAAGAGGGAAACAGAGTATACGTATCTTCAGAAGAGAAGTGTATACGGAGGATTTGAACCGGGCTGTGGTCGTCACTATTATGGCCGTCCTTACCGTATTCATCTCTGTGCTCGTAATCTCCGTGGTAGAGCCATTCTCTCTCTCCGAGATATTGTTTGAAGTATGTTCTGCGTTCGGAACAGTGGGGCTGTCGCTCGGAATTACTCCGGAATTGACTTCCTTTACGAAATTATTACTGATGGGATTAATGTTCATTGGAAGGATAGGGATACTGACATTCCTGTTTTCCTTTAATGAAAAAAGGAAGAAAGGGAATTATCATTATCCGAAAGAGAGAGTTATTATCGGATAAGGGCTGTTACTGATTTTAAAACAGCCTGTATCATCCCAGCCAGAAATGAAAAAGCGGGAGACCGGACAATTCGGTTTCCCGCTTTTTTGTGGTAAGTGACGAACGGGAGAAGATGATGCCTGCAATAGAAAGGTTCTGTGCGTGAGATTCAGAGCTGTCGAAAAATAAGACTAGAGAGTTAATAAAACGGGTACTATGCATAATATAAATAGAGAGAAGGTGACGGCATGAAGAAAGTATCAATCATTGGAGCCGGCCCTGGAGGTCTTGCATCTGCAATGATTCTGGCAGCCGAAGGAAATGATGTTCACATATACGAAAAGCACAACAGGGTCGGTGGCAGGAACGGGTCATGGCAGCTGGACGGTTACACGTTCGATATAGGCCCGACGTTTCTCAGCATGCCTCATCTCGTGGAGGAATTATTTCAGAAATCGGGGCGGAATATGGAAGATTACATGGATATGAGACAGCTCACTCCCATGTACGAGCTGTTGTTCAACGGTACCCGGGTGCCGATGTATCATCAGCAGGATAAGATGCTTCAGTCGATCACGGAGCATTTCCCGGGTAATGAAAGAGGATACTTAAGATTTATGAGAGAAAATAAGAAAAAAATGGACAGACTGACTCCGATTCTTCAGCATAAACACAATCGTATGCTCGATTATCTGTCGCCCCGCGTTCTGAAAGCACTGCCGGAGCTGACGTTAGGTAAATCCGTTTACGATGTGTTATCCCGCTATTTCGATAATGAAAAACTGAAAGTGGCATTTTCGTTCCAGGCCAAATATCTGGGAATGTCCCCGTGGGAATGCCCGGGTGCTTTCTCCATTTTGTCGTATATGGAACATGAATACGGAGTGTTCCACCCGATTGGAGGAGTGAATCGACTCTCCAAAGCTATGGCTGAGGTTTTTGAGGAATTGGGGGGGCATATCCACTTCAGGGAAAAAGTTACCCGAATTGAAACGGAGAACAACAGAGCCACAGCGCTGGAACTCGAATCCGGTAAACGTGTCGAATCCGATGAAATCGTAATCAATGCTGATTTCGCCCAGGCGATGACCAAACTGGTTGATCAGGATTCTTTGAAAAAATACAAAGAAGAAAATATCAAAAAGAAAAAACTCAGCTGTTCCACGTTTATGATTTATGCAGGGGTGGATAAAGTTTACGATATGCCTCATCATTCCATTCTTTTTTCTTCGGATTACAAAAAGAACGTGGAGGAATTGACGAGTACGCTGGAAGTTTCCGAGGAGCCCTCCATCTATATACAGAATCCGAGTGTGACTGACAGCACTCTGGCTCCGGAAGGGCATTCCGCCCTGTACATTCTTGCCCCGGTACCGAATAACCTTTCCGGCATCGACTGGGACAGGAAAAAGGAAGAAGTGGAACAGGTGGTGCTGGATCGTATTGAGAAAGAGACAGGGTACGAAAACTTGAGAGATCACATCACTGTTAAAAAAATCATTACTCCAAAAGACTGGGAGAGGACTTTTGAAGTTTATGAAGGGGCCACATTCAGTCTTGGACACCAGCTCTCACAAATGATGTATTTCAGACCTCATAACCGCTTCGAGGAACTTGATAATACCTGGCTCGTAGGGGGAGGGACCCATCCCGGAAGCGGTCTGCCGACTATTTTGGAATCCGCAAAAATAACGAGCGATTGGATTGGTAAATCATGAAAAAAACGACAATAATCGGTTCGGGCATCGGAGGACTGATGACCGCTCTGTATTTATCGCGGGATAAGCAGAGGAAAGTGACAGTGTTAGAAAAAGCAGGGGAACCGGGAGGCAGGATGGTCTTTGAAAAGCACGGAGAAAGCCGGATTGATCAGGGACCGACGATTGTACTTCTTCCTGAAATGCTGCTCGACCTGATGAAGGAAGGCGGTATCGAGAAAGAACGGATACCTCTTATGCCGATGGAGCCGATGTATCAGGTGACTTTTCCGGATGGGACAAAATTCCGTAAATTTCAGAATAAAGAGAAGCAGCTGAGGGAGTTTTCCGAAGTTTTCCCGGAGGAAAAGGAAGGTTATCTGAAGTTCCTGAAAGAGATGGAGCCCTGGTTTGAAAAAGGAAAGGCGCAAATACTCGGACAGACGTTTCAGAACAGAAAAAAATTTCTTCATCCCGATATTTTGAAATTATTGTGGGGAATGAAAGCACATAAATCGATCCGGTCTTTTATGAGCAGATATTTTGTTTCGGAACGTCTTCTCGATATTTACAGTCTCCAGTCTCTCTATATAGGCGGCAACCCTTCCAGGTCTCCTTCTATTTACTCGTTCATTTCTCTCAGTGAACACGTGGAAGGGATATGGTACGTAAAAGGTGGATACGCTACGGTAATAGATATCCTCACCGAAGAGCTCAAGGTCCGGGGCGTGGATATTGTTACAAACTGTGAGGTGCAGGCTGTTCTTCTCAACGGGCGGAAGGCGACCGGAGTCCGATGCGCGGATGGCCGGGAAGAGGCTGCGGACGAAGTCATCTACAATGGAGATTTTCCATCGATGGACGCCCTTATGCCAAAAAGTTACCAGCTGAACAAGTCTTACACTCCTTCCTCAGGTTGTGTGCTGCTTTATATTGGTACAGATAAAATATATGAAGAGCAGCCGGTCCACCAATTCTTTATGACGAATAATTTCAGTGCGCACATGAAAGAAGTATTTGAAGAGAAAAAAGTTCCTGCCAACCCGTCTATATATGCGTTTCATCCATCCGTTGTCGACGACACCCTCGCTCCTCCGGGTAAAGGGGTGCTGTACGTTCTCATCCCGGTCCCGGCCGATGCATCCATTGATTACGGGAAAGAGGAAAGTCTGGTAGAATACGCTATAGATACTCTCGAAGAAGAAGCCTTCCCCGGACTTCGTGATCATATGGAATGGTTCCGGATGAGAACCCCTAAAGAAGCGGAACTTTCCGGTCTCTATAAAGGCGGTAGTTTTGGTATTGGACCTACTCTCGGACAGTCCGGCGTATTTCGACCGCAGTTCCGTCCTTACCCGATCGATGGATTATACGCGGTAGGAGCTTCCATCCATCCCGGAGGCGGAGTACCGATAGTTATGCAGGGAGCGAAGCTGCTTGCGGGAGAACTAATGGGAGAGGTTATTTATAATTGAGGTGAATGTCGTGGAAATTGAACAGGCATATGCGAAATGTCATACTGTCATTAAAAATCATTCAAAAACTTTCGCTAAAGCTTTCTCCTACTTGCCGCGGGATCGTAAACGCGCGGTGTGGGCCGTTTACGGTTTCTGCCGTCACGTGGATGATGTCGTGGATGAAGGGGAAAACCCGGTACGGGAGCTGGCTGAAGTAAAGGAGGAGTTGATAAGATTCGAGAGACGGGGAGAGGTGCCACAACGTCATTTCTGGATAGCTCTCGATGATGTCAGAAGGAAATTCGATCTGGATCTTGCTCCTTTTCACGATATGATCAGGGGGCAGGAAACGGATCTTGAGGATGTTGAAATGATTACGATGGATGAACTGCTGACCTACAGCTATAATGTGGCGAGTACCGTAGGATTGATGCTTCTTCCTATCCTGGCACCCGGAAAGTGTGAAGTATTGAAACAGGATGCCATCTATTTAGGGTACGCTATGCAGCTGACGAACATACTGCGTGACGTAGGAGAAGACCTGGCGCGGGAAAGAATTTATATACCGAGAGAGCACTATGAGGCTTTCGGCTATACAAGGGAAGAATTGATCAGTAAGACAAAGTCTGCGGAATTCATTATGGCATGGGAATCACTTGCCGAAAAAGCAGAGAGCTACTATGAAAAGGCTATGACTTCTCTTAACGAATACCCTGTAACTTCTAGGCTCCCGGTGAAAGGGGCCGCGCTATTATATATGAATATTCTTGAAGCTGTAAGACAGGAGAATTACGACGTGTTCAATAAGAGAGTATATATAAGTGACGAGCAAAAGAAAAAGATCATTGCCAGGCTGCAATGATCTTTTTTTAATCGTTATTCAGTTCACTATTTTATTTAAAAGATAGTTCGCTACATTTTGTCCGCTGAGAGTTACGATCGGTGAACCTCCTCCCGGATGTGTGCTGCCGCCGGCAAAATACAGATTATCAAATCGGTCGGATTTGTTCCGTGGCCGGAGGAAAGCCTGTTTTCGGTTATTGACACTCGGGCCATAAAGAGCGCCCTGGAAACTGGAGAATTCTTTTTCAATATCAAAAGATGTCCAGATCTGTTCGAATAGAATCTTCTCGGATAGGTGAATTCCGCTATTTTCCAGTTTATTATATATCACCTGTTTATATTCTTCTTTGTCTGCAGATTTGCCTGGAGGAGCATTTACCATAATAAAGCAATTGTCCCCGCCCGGGGATATCGAAGGATCGGATTTGCGGGATGTTGCTATATAAATCGTCGGGTCTTCGGGATATTTACCGGAGCGGAGTTCGCTGAATTCCTTCTTATAGTCTGCCGAAAAGAATAGGTGATGGTGGTGCAGCGGAAGTGTACCGTCGATTCCGGCAAGAATAACAAAGGCAGAGATCGAAGGGTCGTATTCAGGCTGCTCTTCTTCAAGCAGAGAAGGAAGTGTATGCGCAAGATCTCCGTTGATTATAATGTTGTCAGCTTTTACCTTTTCTCCGTCCTCCAGCACTACGCCTTCAATTCTTTTCCCTTTTTTCAGCAAAGAAACGACTTCACGGTTTTTGTGAAGCGAGGCACCACAATTCTCGGCTGCCTGGACCATAGTTTCGGCAATTTTGGTATTGCCTCCCTGAACGTAATACACTCCCTCCATAAGTTCCAGATAAGCGATCATCGCAAACGTTGCCGGGGCGCGATAAGGATCCGACCCGACGTAAGTGGCGTACCTGTTCAGAGCGTCAAGTACATGAGGGGAGGAGAAATATCGGCGGTAAAAGCTGCTCATACTTTGCATCGGCCGTACCTGCATCGTACTTGTGAGAAGCGATGCGGAGAAATAATCGTTTTTACCGGTGAAGACGCGTGTGAGAAAAGAAGAATAAGAGGTGTCGAAAAGTTTCGAAATGGCCTCGGAGAACCGGTCGTAACGCCTGGCTCCTTTCTCATCTATCCTGTTGAGCTGTCTGATCATTACGTCACGGTCGGAAGAAAGGTCAAAAACGGTACCATCAGGGAACTGGTTCCGTGTATGAGTGGAAAGTTTCTGATAGCTTAACGATCCTCCCATACCTCCTTTTCTTAACACATTTTCGAATACGTAGGGCATGGTGATAGTGTTGGGGCCGAAGTCGAAATGGAATCCTTCCATATCGACACTTTTCATTTTTCCTCCGAAATGGGAACTTTTTTCATAAAGAACAGTTTCCACTCCTTCAGAGGCGAGGGTTACAGCTGCGGATAATCCCGCAAGACCTCCGCCCACAATAATCGTTTTCATGAATACGTACGCCCCTTCCATTCATATTGTTTCTTCTGACGATCGACTTTTATGGAGGAAAAAAGAACAAGAATCACTGAAATAGCGGACACAGGGAGGAGCAAAGAAATCCACCACGGATGACCTGTACGGACATCAACGAACATTTTAACAGCAACGAGCAGAAGACAGACACCCCACCAGCTTCCTCCTGTAATTAAAGCAGCTGCAAAAGGGAAGAGGAAGAGCCCTGTATAAAGCAGTACAAGCAGAAGAGCCAGTGGTAAAGAGCGGCCGAGACCGGGGAAAATGTTCTTCTGGAACCCCTTCCAGACATCCGCGTTTCTTTCATACATCCGGCAGGATACGTCTGACGTTACATTAGCGAGTATGGTACGTTTTTTGTTTTCCTTCATCTTTTTCGCGAGATGTACGTCTTCCACCAGGGAATCGAATACCTCCGTGTGCCCTCCTATCTCTTCATAAGCTTCTCTTTCGATAAACAGACATCCTCCAAAAGCTGCAGTGAACATAGGGATTTCTGTCTTGTTAGCCATGAAGAAAGGAAGGTGCATGTGAATGACAAAATGCTGCATCGGTACAAGGAGCCGTCCGAGCAGACTCCGGTCTGTAAAGGAAGGGAAGCCTGAAATAAAAGAGGCCTGTTTCTGTCCGGTGAGAGCGAGCAGTTTTGTGACGATATCGGGCGAGACCCGGACATCTGCGTCGAGAAAAAGCATATACTCTCCCCGGGCCAGACGGGAAAGCTGGTGACAGGCAAATACTTTACCGGTCCATCCTTTTTTGAGAGGTTCCCCCTTGAAAAGCCGGAACCGCGGATCATCAGCGGTTGCTTCCGAAAGAAGGGCGAAAGTCCGGTCCTCCGAATGATCGTCCAACAGAAGAATTTCCAGATCGGGATAGGTGATTTTTTTCAATGATTCTACGAGTGGGCCTGCGTTAAACTCTTCATTTCTAAGGGGGATGAGAATTGAAACCGGAGCGATCCGGCGCAGATTATTCGATTTTAAACCCGGCATGAACATAGAATTGAATATAGTCCAAAGAAAAAGCACCCCTGCTAATATCAAAAAAATAGTAACCATTACTCTCCCTCCTCCAGGTACCTGTACAAATTCACGTTTTGCTTCCCATACCGCGCCCTTCTCCGCATGGACTCATGAAGGAGAAAGAATATCAAAGAAGTTCTTTGAACGAATCGGAATCTTCCTGCATCACCTTTTGCTTCAGTGCATCGAGCTGTTGCTCCATAGTTTTTTCCCAGTCGATGACAGAAACGTTCCCTTTTTGCGCGGGACCGATTTGAATGTAAGCTTCCGGTTTCCTGTTATGACCGAATGAATAGTAAATGACAACCGGGGTCACCGGTTCCGAAGGACATCTCCTAATAATGAAACCTGCCCCTTTTTGAAAACGGAGAGGACGGGCCTCCTGATGTTTTTCTCCGCCCTGGGGGAACAGAAAGACTCCTTTTTTCTCTTTTAACAGCTTTTCGGTGTAAAGAAGTGCCTGTCTGGTATGAGAGAGAGAATTATGATCTACTGAGAAACCACCGACCCTGGAAAATACCGGAAACCGCTCCATTCCCTCCTCATCAATCATAATATGACTGTCTGTCTGCAACACTTTATCATTGAGTAAATGGAGAAGCAGCCCGTCCCACCAGCTGGAGTGGTTGATCAGAAACAACCCATAGGAAGGAGAAGTCCCGGAGTCTTTGGCAATATAGACATTATGGAATTGACGACGGATGAGTGTGCGGCTCACTCTTCGGAAGCCGCTTTCAATCCATCTGCTTTTATTCGGATATTTCATGACGAGCCTTCTTTCTTTTGAACAAAGTATACCAGAAAGCCCCCAGAATAAGAACGAGTATCGGAGCTAACAAAAGACCTCCCGCGAAGGCAGTCACGCTGAACATGGCAATCATGCCGAGGAAAACCAGGCTCATACGCGTCTGCCAGACAGAAACAGGATGATGGGTAAAGAAACCGAGGACCGACTGGAAAAGAAAAGCGAGTACAAACCAGCCTAAAAAGTTCTGAGAAGGTATATCATAATATAAACCGCCTTCTCCCCAGATCCAGTATTCTTTCACCTGAAAAGCAACAGGATCAAGAATAAGGTCCATTGTCACCGCAACAAGCGCTCCGACTATCGCAAGAAGGAAACGGGAATGGCGGACTATCCCCCGGGCGATAACATCGGCGCACCCCATCACAAGTAACCACGCAAAACCTATAGTTATGGGGGTATCGAGGATTTTGATACCGAAACGTGCCGTATATTCATAACTGCCGAACAGAAAGCCGCTCTGTACACCGAATTGCTCTACAGCAATACTCACTGTGAAAACCAGTGTACTGTAAAACAGACCTGCTTTTTTCTTATAAGTATGTATAAAATAGGTTACGGCGACTATACCGGCAGCAATCAGAAATACGCTGTTTGCCCACTCCAGCCAGGGAGGGACAAGATCTAGCGGCACCAGAATAAAACCTACTATAAACCAGCCGGTGAAAAAATAAAATATCCTGTCTCCCATGGTCCACCTCTTTCATTTGAAATCAAAAACGGTTAGAATAGATGTAGTTTAAGGTTTACCTGTCTACTATAACATGAAATATACATACACTAGGAGGTGAAGGTCTCCATGGAAATCACAATGTTTTTGATCCTTTTATTTGTCCTTATCGCACTCATCGGATTTATTGTTCTTGATAACGGCTGAAAATGCATAAGAGGGAAGCTGCCATTACCGGCAGCTTCCCTCTTTCATTTCTCTCGATTATTCCGTTCTCTCTGCTTCTCCAAAGGGGAAAATTACAAGTTCGGTCCGTCCGATGATTTCTTCTTCCTCAATCATACCCAGTCCATTTCGGCTATCCTTACTGACAGCTCTATTGTCGCCCATGACAAAGTATTTTCCGTCCGGCACCTTTATCGGCCCATAATCCCTTGTCGCCTGAATAGAGCTTTGGTCCAGATAGTTCTGCTTCTGTTTCTCTCCATTAACGAACAATTCATGATTTTTCACTTCCACTGTATCTCCGGGTTCACCGATGACACGTTTCACATAACTCTTCTCAGGGCGCTCGATAATGACTATGTCGTTGAACTCGGGCTCATCCAGATGATATACCACTTTATTGAACACTACCCGCTCCCCGTTCTCAAGGGTAGGGTCCATGCTGGCCCCTTCCACAATAGAGGTGGCGAAGAGGAAATTACGAATGATAAAAGCCAAAACTACAGCGACCAGAATCGCTTTACCCCATTCCAGCCATTCATTTTTTTGTTTTGCAGCCAATTAGAATCTTCCTTCCTGTAATTACAAATACTACTCATATTATAGCATAGAAGGAGTATCCGAACCTATAGATGATGCTCTACATAGTCGCGGAGTCTTTCAAGCCCTTTTTCGAGAGTCGGAAGGTCATAAGCGTAAGAGAGGCGCATATAACCTTCGCCCCCCTCAGAAAAGGCGCTGCCTGGCACTAAAGCTATCCCGGATTTCTCGACTAAACCTATAGCGGTCTCGAAAGTGCTTTTGGCGGAAGGAAAATGGATAAAGACGTAAAATGCCCCGTCCGGCTCTACGTAGGAGAGGCCGATGTCTTTTAATTTCTCCAGAACGAAAGTTCTCCGTTTTTCGTAAGTGACTCTCATCCGTTCTATTTCAGTCTGATTGTTCTTCAGCGCTTCCAGAGTGGCATGTTGACTCACAGAAGAGGCACAGGAAACATTATACTGATGGACTTTCAACATATGCTGTCGCATCCAGTCCGGTGCCAGAACATACCCGATTCTGAATCCGGTCATAGAAAAGGATTTACTCACGCCGTTTATAACTACCACCTTATCCTTTAAACCAGGGAATGACGCAAGGGAGGTATGAGGATTCTTATAAACCAGCTCACTGTATATTTCGTCCGCTATGACAAACATTTCTTTGTTTTGCATAAATCGGGCAATTTCCTCGAGCTGTCCGAAAGACGGGGAGACCCCGGTCGGGTTCGACGGGTAAGGCATGATGATCGCTTTCGTTCGGTCAGTGATGTGAGATTCTATCGCATCTTTCGTCATTACAAAATCATAGGGAGCAATATCCACATGGACAGGGCTGGCCCCGGCCATTTTTATGAGAGGCTCGTACCCGGGATATACCGGAGATGGAAGAAGTACTTCATCACCGGGGCTCAATATAGTTCGGAGGCTGATATCTATAGCTTCGGATGCCCCTACAGTAACGATGATTTCTGAATCCGCATCGTAGTGCAACCCATATTTTTTCACATCCTCCGCTATGGCCTGTCTTAACTCCGGAATTCCGGCGTTCATGGTATATGCAGTTTTATTTTCTTCAATAGAAGTGATCGCGGCACTTTTTACACGCTCCGGCGTTTGGAAATCAGGCTGTCCAATAGTAAGGGAGACGACGTCCTCATAGTCTCCGACCATGTTAAAAAACTGTCGGATCCCCGAGATTTGAAGTTGTTTTACTTGTGCATTCAATAAGTGTTCCACTTTATAACCACCTTTTGTTTCACATTGATAAACGATAGTCGCCCGATATTTGCGACGATACAAAGAATACAGATGCTGTTTCATACATAAACTTACCCACTGATAGTACCATAAATCATTTTCCTTTCCGAAGGGTAGAAGGGAAAAGGTTACATTGCTTTGATAAAAATAGAAAAGACGCTAAATTACAGCGTCTTTACCTCGGAACAAATATTCAAGAAAGGTTTACGTCGATTAACGTCGGACCCGCTGATTCCAGGGGACCACGCTCTGATTGCCGAGCATACTTCCGTAAGAGGATACAGGTGAAGGTTTTTTGAGTTGTTTACCTAAATATTGCTGAAGAGTACGCCTGGATTTAGAAAGAGAAGTTCTTGCTTTGGGGTTCCGGAAGCTGGTATCGACTTTCCCTAAATGTTTTAATTCCTGAAAATCTTTCTTCTGAGCAGGAATGTGAAAATAATACCCGGAGACTTCTATCAGTAAGGTGGAATGCTGTTTGCTCAATCTGGGACGGTCGGAATAATGCAGGCCGATTCTTTTGGCTTTGCCTTCTTTGAGAAGCTTGGCAACCACTTCTTTTTTCAATTCGTACAGCTGTCTCGGATCAGGGGCGGTCTTGGCATGGCGGTTGACCACATATAAAGATTCCGCAATTTCCCGCGGGGAAAACGGCTTTTCGTTCATAATTTTCTCCTTTCTACCCGTGCTTCTTCTATTGTATAGGGGGGACGCATATAATGCAAAGTAATTATGAAGCGCCCTTGATCTTCTTCAGATCGCTCATAATCGTCTCCATAGCCTCGCTGTTCGTTCCTTCATAGTTTTTGATGACTTTACCGTCGGGTGTTACGAGAAAGAATCCGGTGGCATGGGCATACTGATCGGAGTTCTCAAGTTTTTGAACCGGAGACTGGAATGATTTAATAGAAAGTTCCTTGATTTCTTCGAAAGGATAACCGGTGTAGAAACTCCAGTTCCCGTAATCGGGGTTGTATTTATCCGCGAACTGTTTCAGTGTTTTTACATCATCTGTAGACGGGTCTATAGAAAAGGAAGCCAGTCTGATATCCAGCCCTTCTTTTTCAATCTGGTTTTGCAGGCGAGACATATTGCTCGTCATAGGGGGGCACACGGTGGTACAGCTCGTAAAAATCATGTTGGCTACCCAATAGTCGCCTTTCATTTCTTCTTTAACATCCACTTGTTCTCCGTGCTGATTTTTAGCCGAAAGATCGACTATGTCACGGGACATGTTTGAATCTATTTCTGCAGTACTGCCACAGGCACTGATGAATAATAATGAGAGCAATATAAAAAGTTTTTTCATTGTTTACTCCTTTCTGACGTATACATTGTATCATGAAAGATTATACGTCCCATTCTTTTCACAAAAATGTCGAAAAACGAAAAATGAGCAGGTATTCATTTTTTTTTGGCGAACTGTTTTTAATATAAGGAGCTGATAAAATGAAGAAAGAGACAGTCATAATTACAGGTGGATCAAGCGGAATGGGTCTGGCAATGGCCACTCATTTTCTTGGGAACGGTGCAAATGTTGTCGTCACGGGAAGAAACGAAGATAAACTGAATGAAGCCCTGAGCAATGCAGAGGGACAGGAAAGAATTCTAAGGGTAGTAATGGATGTAAGAGAACCGGAAGATGTGAAAAAGATGGTGGAAAAGACACACGATACATTTGGCAGGATTGACCATTTAGTAAATAATGCAGCAGGAAATTTCATCCAAAAAGCGGAAGAAATGTCTCCGAATGGATGGAAATCAGTCATCGATATAGTTCTGAACGGGACTTTTTACTGCAGCCGGGAGGTTATGAACTACTGGATCGCGAACAAAACCAAAGGGAGCATACTTAATATGGTGGCCACGTACGCCTGGAATGCGGGAGCGGGAGTAGTGCATTCGGCATCTGCAAAAGCAGGGGTCCTGACTATGACAAGAACGCTGGCCGTAGAATGGGGACGCAGGTACGGGGTGAGAGTCAACGCCATTGCCCCGGGCCCGATTGAAAGAACCGGGGGAGCGGAGAAATTATTCCAGTCGGAAGATGCTTATAAGCGTACTCTTGGTTCTGTACCTCTTGGACGGGTCGGAACTCCAGAGGAAATTGCGAAATTAGCAGGGTTCATCTTATCGGAGGATGCCTCCTATATGAACGGAGAAGTGGTAACTCTTGATGGCGGACAATGGTTGAACCAGTTTCCTTTTTAAAAAGGAAGAAGGCTCGGGAGGAAAACCTCTCAAGCCTTCTTATTTTTGAAGATTTTTTTCGTAACGATGTAAAGAAATGCCCGATTACGAAAATCGTTTAAATTATATAAAAGAATACAGTGATAAAATGAAGGATAGCCCCTGCAAGTACGAACAGATGCCATATCATATGGTGATGAGTGAAACCTCTCCATACATAGAACAGAGCCCCCACCGTATATGCGAGTCCGCCCGCGACGAGGAAGATGATGCCGCCCGGGGCCAGGGAGGCAGTCAGGGCGTCCCACGCGATAACAATCATCCACCCCATAAGTACATAAATCAGTGTGGAGAGAACTACGAATTTCTTAACGAAAAATATTTTGAATACGACACCCACTACAGCAGCTCCCCATACGATGCCGAAAAGTGTCCAACCGAGCTTACCGCCAAGTGCTATAAGAAGGATGGGGGTGTACGTTCCTGCTATGAATAGGTAAATGGAAGCATGGTCGAAAATTTCGAACAGATCTTTGATTTTTCCCTGGGGGAAGCTGTGTACGAGAGTGGAAGACAGGAACAGGAGAAGCATCGTAGCTCCATAAACAGCAGAGGCCGTAATCGTCCATACGTTACCGTCGAAACTTGAGAAAGTTACGAGAAGGACGAGCATGGCTATACTTAAAACAGCTCCTATGCCGTGTGTAATGGCATTAGCCAATTCTTCTTTTTTTGAAAAAATATGTGTTTCCAATTAATCATCTCCAGGCAGAATCTATTAAGTTCATTATAAGCTAACGGGCAAAGAAAAGAAAATAAGGTTTACTATCCGGTATATAAAGGTAAATATCACAGGATATTGCAGCCGGTCGTTTTTGAAGCGGGAATATGGTATCATAGAAGAGGTGCTCCTGTAATGTGAAAAGAATGAGGAGTGAAGATAATGTTGCAATTGGAAAGTGAAAAGAACGAAACGTTACTGGTGAAAGATCTTATGATTTCTTCCGAAAAAGTAGCACACGTCCAGTCCGGCAACCCGCTCGAACACGCCTTGCTTGTTCTTATTAAAACAGGCTATTCATCGGTGCCGGTTCTGAATTCCCGGTTTCAGTTCGAAGGAATTATCAGTAAAACGAAAATACTGGAAGAATCGCTCGGACTTGAACAGTTTGAAATGAACAGGCTGGGGGATATAAGCGTACGGGAGGTCATGGATCCGGACGTCCCATGCCTGAAGAAAAACCATACGTTTATCGACGCACTTCATAAATTGATCGACCATCCGTTTATATGTGTTATCGGGGATAATGATGAGTTTGACGGAATTGTAACCAGAAGAGAAATACTGAAGAACGTCAGTAAAAGTTATCACGAATCCAAGAATAAGTGAGGAACCCCCTCGCTTATTCTTGTCACGGCACAAGTGCTTTGGTAAAGTAGATGAGAAAAGAGATACATAAGGAGGTAACGACATGAATCAAATGGATGCAAATGAAATTATCAGTTTCATATCTAACAGTGAGAAATCCACGCCGGTGAAAGTATACGTAAAAGGTGAAAATCTCTCGAACATTGATTTCGGTAAAGAAGTGCGGGACTTTGTTTCCGGTACTTCCGGAGTCCTTTTCGGTGAATGGGACGCGGTTAAAGCCGTTCTCGATGCTAATGAAAAAGACATCGAAGACTACGAAGTGGAAAATGACCGTCGTCATTCTGCTATCCCTCTCATGGACCTGAAAGACGTCAACGCACGAATTGAACCGGGCGCCATTATCCGTGACCAGGTGGAAATCGGAGACGGAGCCGTTATTATGTATGGATCTTCCATCAATATCGGATCGGTGATCGGTGAAGGTACAATGATCGATATGAACGTAGTACTGGGTGGTCGCGCCACTGTAGGAAAGAATTGTCATATTGGTGCCGGGGCAGTACTCGCAGGCGTCATCGAACCGCCATCTGCTAAACCTGTAGTCGTGGAAGATGGTGTAGTAGTCGGTGCGAACGCTGTTATCCTTGAAGGCGTGACCGTAGGAGAAGGTGCTGTGGTTGCTGCAGGCGCTATAGTAACGGAAGATGTAGAACCGAATACCCTCGTGGCAGGGTCTCCGGCACGCAAACTGAAAGACATTGATGACCAGACGAAAGCGAAGACTGAAATCAAACAGGAACTTCGTAAACTGAAGTAATCTTAAATCATGAAGCTGTCCTTTCTGAAGGGCAGCTTTTCTGGTAAGGAGGCGAAAAAATGGATTACGTTAAAACGAGAAGAGCTCTTCATAAAATACCGGAACTCGGATTCGAAGAAGTGAAGACACAGCAGTTGCTTCTGGATATGATCGATACGATGCCCGGAGACAATCTCACAGTAGAGACGTGGAGGACAGGGATATTCGTGTTCGTACGGGGGACATCCCCGACAAAAACGATCGGGTACCGGACAGATATCGACGGTCTTCCTCTGGAAGAAAACACGGGATATTCTTTTTCTTCCGAACACCCCGGAAGAATGCACGCGTGCGGTCACGACTTCCACATGACAATCGCACTTGGGGCTCTTGAATACATGGCTGCTGAACCCCCGCGGAATAACGTTCTGTTTATATTCCAGCCTGCGGAGGAAGGGCCCGGGGGAGCAGAACCCATGTTAAGATCCGAGCCGATGAAGAAGTGGAAACCGGATACCATTTTTGCTCTTCATGTTGCACCCGAACTTCCTGTGCGCACTATTTCAACCAGACCGGGCCTCCTGTTTGCGAACACGAGTGAGCTTTACATTGATTTCAAAGGTGTGGGGGGGCACGCGGCTTATCCGCACAAAGCTTTCGATATGACAGTAGCAGCGAGTTATTTTGTGACCCAGCTTCAGCAAATAGTCGCAAGGAGGATAGACCCCCTGGACAGTGCAGTAGTTACCATCGGTAAGATACAGGCGGGAAGGGTGCAGAATATTATTGCTGAAACATCAAGGCTGGAAGGGACGATCCGTACAACGTCCGGCATTGTTATGAAAGATGTGAAAGGGGAAATAGAGAAGTTAGCCCGTGGTATGGAAATCTCCAATGACTGCAATATAACCATCGATTACGGTGCTAATTACTATCAGGTATATAATGAAGAGGAAGTGACCGAAAAATTCACTGCTCTTATGAAAGAGATGGGATATGATTGCAGGGAAGCCGACAGAGCTATGACCGGGGAAGATTTCGGTTACATGCTGAAGGAAATACCGGGGTTCATGTTCTGGCTCGGGGTGGATTCACAAGCAGGTCTGCACCAGTCCTCTCTAAAACCCAAAGAAGAAGCATTGGAGTATGGAGTATCCATAGTCAAAGATACTTTATATCATCTTTAGAAGTTCATTTATTCAGAAGCATCCGTACAAAGTTAAACAGAGAGAACGGGGACCGGTCGACAGCCTCCGGTTCCCGTTCTCTCTGTTATTTATATGATAAGATAAGCGATTTACTCTTCCCCTGCATAACTTTCCAATTATATGATAAAGCAGAATCCCCCGAGATACTCTCCGGAAAATCTTAACAAACTGTTCAGCTTCTTGACTAATTAATTGTAGCTGTACTCTTCCTTTTTGGCTTCTGACCTGTCTTTGAAAATATTGACCTGATGAGGGAACGGAATTTCAATGCCTGCTGCATCGAATGATTCTTTTATAGCTTTAAGCAAATCACGTTCTGCTCCCCACTGCTCCATATTTTCAGTATGGCCTAACAGGCGGAGAACTACTTCTGAATTGCCGATGCTCTGGACCCCTAATACGTCAGGGCCTTCTTTAAAACGAGCATCATCCCTGAACCGGTCAGCTACTCCCTGCAAAATGTGCAAAGCTTCATCAATATTGTCGTAATAGGAAATCTGAATGTCCACAAGAGCGCGCATATTGCCTCTTGAATGGTTGCTTACACCCTCGATCAGCCGGTTCGGAATAAAATGAAGTGTACCATCAAAACCGCGTACTTTGGTTGTGCGTATCCCAATTTCTTCCACGATTCCGTCATAACCGCCTACTGTAACATAATCATCCACTTCAGCCTGCCGCTCCAGCAGAAGGAAGAAGCCTGTCATTACGTCAGCTACAAGGTTCTGCGCTCCGAACGCCACGGCGAGACCGATAATTCCCGCACCTGCCAGGAGCGGCCCGATATTTATATTTACTGCACCGAGTAACATGACGACCAATATGAAAAGAAGAGTGTAGGAAAATATGTTAACACTGAGTTTTTCCAGGGTCTTCATACGCCCCGGGGCCAGTTTTCTTTTCTTTCCCATCGTTTCCATCGTTTTGGCAATGGCTTTTGATCCCAATGGATTAATAATGGAGAAAGCGACAAGTAAAATTACAATTTCAATTAAAACCGGTAAGACCGTACTTATTATACCGGCAAGATCAAATTCAATTCCGAATATTTCCATACTGTTCCCTCCTCTTTATAAAAAAATAATAAGAAAAATAGTGTAAGAAATCAACCTGAACTTATTATCCGTATATTTTTCAATAAATTTAAAAAAATCTGTCAAAATGCTGGCAAATTATTTCGAAAACCGATATATTAAGATTACTGGAAACGGGGTGAAATGATGGACATATTCAAAAAACTGAAACAGTATTACTGGCCTTATAAAATGTGGCTTTTAGGGTCGATCATCGCGCTAATATTCGTAACTGCTATTACTGTCGTATATCCGATTGTATTACAGATTACTATAGATGAAGTGATCCGGGGAGAAAAATACTCCTGGATACCTTATATCAGTCTGATCTTCATTGCCCTCATGGGAATTAAAGCGATAGCTACTTACATCGATCAGTATTTCGGTGACTATTTTGGCATCCGCTCTGTTTTCTCTTTGCGGGAAGCACTTTACGAAAAGCTGCAGCGTCTTTCTTTCCGTTATTACGATAACGCGAAAACGGGGGACATTATGTCGAAGCTCACCGCCGATGTGGATGGATTCCGTTTTTTCTTATCTTTCGGGTTTTCGGAGTTTGTACGCATTATACTATTGATGACGGCAAGTCTCGGAGTCATGTTTTACTACTCTATACCTCTGGCTCTTATAACTATGGCCGTTATGCCTTTTTTAGCGGTGGTCGTCTTCCGCTTCGACCGGATTGTACACCCGGCTTTCAGAAGAATAAGGAAGTCCTACGGTAATCTCAATACGCGGGTACAGGAAAATATAAGCGGCATGAATACAGTAAAATCACTGTCCCGCGAGGATTTCGAAGTTAACAGATTTTTAGACAGAAGCGGAGATTATCGCCAGACATACATTAATACTTCAAACATATGGGCCAGATATTTTCCTCTTATGGAATTCATCGGAAACGTAAGCGTCGTAGTGCTTCTCGCTTATGGGGGGTATCTCGTAATGAACGGGGAACTTCAGCTTGGAGAACTCGTCGCATTCTTTAACCTCGTGTGGCTCGTGCTCGGTCCGCTTATGAATTTCGGGTTCGTAATCAACCTGTTTTCACAGTCCAAAGCCTCCGGAGAGAGACTGCTGAGTATACTTGAGGAGGATGAAGATATTATAAACGACCCTGCTGTGGAACATGCACCGATCCGGGGCTCTGTAGTATTTGAAGACGTAACTCTGACTTACCCGGGGGAAGAGGATAAGGCTTTGCGTAACGTGACGCTCCACGCTCCGGCCGGTACAACGATCGGGCTCATCGGAGCTACGGGTTCAGGTAAAACGAGTGTTACTCAGGTCTTAACAAGATTCTATGAGCCGGAGTCGGGAAGTGTTTATGTGGATGGAAAACCTGTGAAAGATTACGATTTGCAGCATTTAAGAAGGAACGTAGGGGTCGTTCTGCAGGAATCCTTTCTGTTCTCCACAACGATTAAAGAAAATATCGCCTATGGAAACCCGCTGGCTTCTGAAGAAGACATTATCAATGCTGCCAAAAGAGCGCAGGCCCACGATTTTATTATGGAAACTCCGGAAGGGTATGACACGCTGCTCGGCGAAAGAGGAATGGGTCTTTCGGGAGGGCAGAAACAGCGGATTGCCATAGCCCGGGCCATACTTATCGATCCTGCCGTATTGATTTTGGATGACGCCACTTCCGCAGTCGATATGGAAACGGAATTCAAAATCCAGAAGGCTTTGAGGGAAGTAATGAAAGGGAGGACAACATTTATTATTGCTCATCGGATTTCCTCTATTAAACATGCTGACGAAATTCTGTTGCTCGACAGGGGCAGAGTAGTGGAAAGAGGGGGACATGAAGACCTGCTTGTGAACAACGGAATATACCGGAGAATCTATGATATCCAGTATAAAGACAGGGATAAAATATTTAAAGTTTATCGCCAGTAAGAAAGGAGGATATTAATGGCACGTAATAAAAAGCATCTGGAAAGGTTTCAGTATACCCAGGATCATGCTATAGAGAAACCGTTCAATTGGAAACAATTGCTGCGTCTTCTGAAGTACTTGCGTCCTTATACGAAAAAACTGCTGCCTATAGCAATTACGGCTATGCTCGTCTCCACGTTAGTCCGTATGTTCGTACCTGTCCTTATCGGTAGTGTAGCCATTGACAGCGCTATAGCGGATAAGGATGTCCCTTTTCTGACCTGGCTCGTTATAGGCATCTCTCTTATGTATCTAATCAGTTACGCCGGGAACAATCTTCGTATAAAATACGTGAATATACTGGGACAAAACGTCATCTATGATTTGAGGAGGCACTTATTCACTCACGTACAGCGGCTTTCTCACCGATTCTTCGATACAAAATCAGCCGGATCGATTCTAGTCAGGATTATGAATGATATTAACTCGTTGCAGGAGTTGTTTACGAACGGAATCATTAACGTACTGATGGATATCGTTCTGCTTACAGGCATTGTGGTGCTTTTATTCGCGTTGAGTCCTAAACTTGCTATTGCAATTCTTATTGTGCTTCCGCTAATGTTTTATATTTCCACAAAACTGAGAAGGAACATCCGCAGGTCCTGGCAGACAGTCAGAATCGAGCAGTCCAAGCTGAACTCGCATTTAAATGAAAGTCTGCAGGGAATGAGGATAACACAGGCATTTGCTCAGGAAAATGAAAATGCCGAATATTTTGAAGGAATAAATACAAGTAATTTCAATGCCTGGAAAGAAGCTTCGAGGAAGAGCGCCATGTTCCGTCCATTCGTTGAAATGAGTAATGCCATAGGAACGGTTATACTGCTCGCATACGGTGCTTACTTAATTCTCGAAGGAGATGTCACTGTAGGAACGTTCGTAACCTTCTCTATCTATCTCGGTATGTTCTGGGAACCTATATCAAGACTCGGTCAGATGTACAATCAGTTGCTGATGGCAATGGCAGCGTCAGAGAGGATATTCGAGTTCCTGGATGAACAGCCGAACGTAAAAGAAAAGGAAGATGCGGTCGAATTGAAGAGCATGAATGGCCATATTGAGTTTGACCGCGTAAAATTCGCCTATGATGCTGAGAGGATAGCCATTCCTGACTTATCTCTTGAGATAAAACAGGGTGAGACGGTTGCTCTCGTGGGACACACCGGTTCCGGTAAGTCTACAATCGCAAATCTGATCAGCAGATTTTATGATCCTACTGAAGGAGAAGTGAGAATAGACGGAATCGATCTGCGCGATGCGAAAATCGACAGCATCCGCTCCCGGATCAGTGTTGTACTTCAGGATACCTTCATTTTCTCGGGGGATATTATGGAAAATATCCGGTTCGGAAGGCCGGAGGCAAGTGATGAAGAAGTGAAAGAGGCTGCCCGGGTGGTGGGAGCGGATGAGTTCATTGATCGGCTCCCTCACGGATACAGGACGGAAGTAGAAGAGCGGGGCAATATTTTATCGGCAGGGGAGAGACAGCTGCTTTCTTTCGCCAGAGCTCTCCTTGCTGATCCGAGTATTCTCATTCTTGACGAAGCTACGTCAAGTATCGATACGGAAACAGAAATGAAAATCCAGGAAGCACTGAACAGACTTTTAAAGAACCGTACAGCTATTATGATAGCTCACCGCCTGTCCACTATCAGAGAAGCCGATAAAATCTTTGTACTGGAGAATGGGAAGGTTCTGGAGCACGGATCTCATGAGGAACTGATGGAAAAAGAAGGGGAATATTATGAGTTGGTAAAATCCCAGTTTCAAATGCTTGATGCTACCTGACCTGCCGTTATTGCGGCAGGTCTTTTGACTAAGCAAAGCTTAAAAAATGCGGGCATGCCCTCTGCTCCCACTACTGCTTTTACTCTACCGGGCGGCTTCGGACACTGAATGTTAACAAAGTTCTTTTTCACTTAAATGACACAGGTTTATGAGTAGACACGTTTCCTCAGGGTAAGGTATTATAGTTGGTAACAGGATATTGTGAAATAAGTCACAAATTTGTCAAAACCTGATACGGATCAAACTGTAATCAGTTATCTAAGAGGGGGAAATAAAATGATTGAATTGGATTCTGTCATGCTGAGCCGGATGCTTACGGCAATGACGCTGATTTTTCACATTATTTTCGCTACAGTCGGCGTAGGAGTTCCGGTCATGATCTCCATAGCCGAACTCATCGGAATAAGGAAAAAAGATAAATATTATTCGTTAATGGCGAAAAGATGGGCGAGAGGCTTCACGATAATCGTGGCAGTAGGCGTGGTTACCGGTACGGCTATAGGTCTGCAGCTCTCTCTGCTGTGGCCGAGTTTTATGCAGCTGGCCGGTAAAGTGATTGCCCTGCCGCTGTTTATGGAAACTTTTGCTTTCTTCTTTGAAGCTATTTTCCTCGGGGCATATCTCTATACGTGGGACCGCTTTAAGAATCCTATGACTCACTGGTGGCTCTCCATCCCCATTATAATTGGCGGAACGCTGTCCGCATTCTTCATTACGACAGTGAACGCCTTTATGAATACACCTGCAGGGTTCGATGTGGAGGATGGAGTAATCAACGCGATAAACCCGCTAGCAGCAATGTTCAACCCTGCGACTCCAACGAAGGTCTTTCACGTAGTGTCATCAGCCTATATGACTTCAGCAGCGATTCTTGCGACGATAGCTGCTGTAACGTATCTCGTGAAACGAGATCAGGAATATGCGAAACGCGCGCTGAAGCTGACAGTTACAGCCACACTTGTTTTCTCGATCTCCACGGCTGTGGCCGGAGATTTATCTGCAAAATTTCTGGCAGAACATCAGCCGGAGAAACTCGCAGCAGGGGAATGGCATTTCGAAACTGAAGAAGGTGCGGACCTCGTGCTTTTCGGTACCCTGAATGACGATAATGAGATCACCGGAGAGATACGATTACCGAAAGCCTTGAGCTTTTTGGCTTACGGAAATTTCGATGCGGAAGTGACAGGACTTGATAAAATTCCTGACGACGAAGAACCGCCGTTGTTTATTCACTATTTCTTCGACCTGATGGTATCGATAGGAATGTTTGTGCTTCTGATATCCGGGTTGTATGTACTGATGACCTACGTCAAGAAATGGAACCCGCACAATAAGCTGATGCTCTGGGCGCTGACTACGATCGGTCCTTTATCCATGCTTGCTATTGAATTTGGGTGGGTGTACGCCGAAATCGGACGGCAGCCCTGGATTATGAGAGGGTTTATGAAAGTGGCCGAAGGGGCTACTACATCTCCGAACGTGGGAGCTATGTTCCTGCTGTTTTTCCTTCTTTATTTTGTTCTTGGCATCGGTACTCTTGTAGTTCTGCGTAAAATGTTCAAAGATCACCCTGCGGAAGTGGAACTTGAACATCTTTATACGGAAGTCGGCAAAGGAGGGGAGCGATAATGGGATACGAATATATAGGTATCACAGTTTTATGGGTGTTTCTGTACGGATATCTGATTGTAGCTTCCGTTGATTTCGGAGCAGGCTTTTTTGCTTATTACGCAAGAAGAACGAACAAAGATCATATTATGAATAAACTGATTTCCAGGTATCTATCACCTGTCTGGGAAGTGACGAACGTTTTCTTCGTCTTTTTCTTCGTAGGGCTCGTCGGCTTCTTTCCGGATATGGCTTACTATTTCGGACAGGCGCTGTTAATACCCGGAAGCATTGCGATTGTACTGTTGGCTATCCGGGGTTCCTTCTATGCGTTTGAAAGTTACGGCTCAAAAAATAACTCTGTTTTCATGTTTCTCTACGGAGCTACGGGGTTATTGATTCCTGCTTCACTTTCTACGGCTCTTACTATTTCGGAAGGAGGCTTCCTTAACGTAACGGAAGACGGGGTGAGACTGCAGATTACCGAGCTGTTGCTCAGTCCATACTCCTGGAGTGTAGTCTTACTTGCAATCGTCTCCGTGCTTTACATCAGTTCGATGTTTCTGTCCTATTATGCACATAGGGCGGGAGACAAAGACGCTTTATCGTTGTTAAGAAGATACGCTCTGTTTTGGAGCATTCCTACGATTATCGCCAGTATGACGGTGTTTATAGCTATGAGTCAGCACAATCCCGAGCACTTTGACAGGCTGTTCGATTACTGGTGGGTGTTTGGGCTCAGTGTGTTGTTCTATCTGGTAGCTGTATTTCTCGTATACAGTGAAAAACTGTACGGCTTTGCTTTTATCGCCGTAATGCTCCAGTTTCTCTTCGCTTTCTTCGGATATGGCGTTTCAAAACTGCCGTATCTGCTTTACCCGCACGTAACGATTTCCGAAAGTGTAACACCAGATGCTATGGGATTGGCCCTGGTAGTCGCATTTATAGGCGGGCTCCTGTTGCTCATCCCTTCTCTGGTGATGCTGATGAGAATGTTCCTGTTTGATGCAGATTATATTAAAGGAAATAAATAGCTGGAGAGGTCTTCCTCTCCGGCTATTTTTGAGATAATATACGCGTAGGAAGGGTGGAATTAGTGATGAAAAGAGAATTTGCTGTAATAGGCCTGGGCAGATTCGGCGGAAGTATCTGCCGGGAATTGAGTGAAGAGGGGATGGATGTCCTCGCAATCGATACGGATGAAGATAAAGTGAACGAATTCAAAGATATAGCTTCCCATGCTGTTATTGCTGATGCTACTGATGAAAATGCTTTGAAAGAGCTTGGGATAAGGAACATCGATCATGTGATTGTGGCAATAGGGGATAATATTCATGCCAGTATACTTGCTACACTTATACTGAAGGAACTGGGCACTAAAACTCTGACTGTAAAAGCACAGAACGATTACCATGAGAAGGTGCTGAATAAAATCGGTGCTGACCATGTAGTGCATCCGGAGAGGGATATGGGGAGAAGGATAGCTCACAACATCATCTCCAACAATATTCTCGACTACATTGAGCTATCTGATGACCATAGCGTCGTTGAAGTAAAAGCCGGAAGCAAGATGCGGGATAAATCACTCATCGATCTGGATATTCGTGCTCAGTATGGTTGTAACGTAGTAGCTATCAAAAGAAATCGGGACATAATCGTTTCACCGAGAGCTACAGAAAATATAAAAGAAAGTGATGTACTGATAGTGATCGGTGCCGATATAGACATCAGCCGCTTTGAAAAACACCTCGTCGTGGAAGAAGATTGAACAGATACTTATGAAAAAAAGCGCGTCCCCCGGAAGAATGTCTTTCGGGGGACGCGCTTTAATAATTATTAAACTGATCGAATCATACTTCCATAATGATAGGAAGAATCATAGGACGACGTTTTGTCTTTTCGAAAAGGAAAGGAGCAATCGTATCAGTGATTTCGTTCTTGATTTCCGACCACTGGGTCGTCCGGCGTTCCATGACTTTATTTACATGCTTAGTTACAAGTTTCTGTGCATCTTTGATTAAGTCTTCGGATTCTCTCATGTAAACGAATCCTCGGGAGATGATATCAGGCCCGGAAGCAATCTTGAATTCTTTCATATTAATGCTTACGACTACGATTACAAGACCTTCCTCGGATAAAATGCGGCGGTCCCGAAGAACGATATTACCGATATCGCCGATGCCGCTGCCGTCCACGTAAACAGATCCGGATGGGATTTTACCTGCTACCATCGCTTCGTCTTTGCCTAACGCAAGCACGTCACCGTTATCCATGACGAATGTATTGTCAGGTTCCACATCACAGTCTTCACTGAGTTTGGCATGTTCCTTGAGCATGCGGTACTCCCCGTGAATCGGCATGAAGAATTTAGGCTGGATCAGACGGAGCATCAGCTTCATTTCTTCCTGACTTCCGTGTCCGGAAGTGTGGATGTCACTGAGGGGTCCGTGAATCACTTCGGCACCCGCACGATAAAGTTTGTTGATGGTACGACTGACACTGATAGTATTACCAGGGATTGGGGATGATGAGAATACAACAGTGTCATTTGGGATGATCTGGATCTGACGGTGTGTACCGTTTGCAATTCTGGAAAGCGCGGCCATAGGCTCTCCTTGCGAACCGGTACACAGAATAGCTACTTCATGAGCTGGGAGACGATTGATTTCATGAGCATCTATGAATGTACCTTTGGGAGCGTTGATGTATCCGAGTTCCTGACCGATACGTATGGAAGATTCCATACTTCTGCCGAAAACGGCCACTTTTCTATTGTGCTTCACAGCACCTTCCACCATTTGCTGCAGACGGTAAATGTTAGAAGCGAAAGTTGCAAAAATCAGGCGTCCTTTAGCGCGGGAGAAGACGTTCTGAATATTTTCGCCAACGACTCTCTCTGATTTAGTGAAGCCCGGTACTTCAGCGTTCGTACTGTCCGAAAGCAGTGCAAGAACGCCTTCTTTCCCGATTTCAGCCATACGCGCGATATTTGCCGGTTCTCCGACCGGGGTGAAATCAAATTTAAAATCACCCGTGTGCACGATGTTACCGGGAGGTGTTTTGACCACAATACCGAAGGAATCAGGAATACTGTGAGTCGTGCGGAAGAAAGACACAGAGGTCTTGCGGAATTTAATTACATCATCTTCCTGGATTTCATGAAGCTTGGTGCTTCTTGTTAATCCATGCTCGCTGAGTTTATTTTTCAAAAGGCCTGCTGCCAGTTTCCCGGCGTAGACAGGGATGTTAATTTCACGCAACAGATAAGGAATACCGCCGATATGGTCTTCGTGTCCGTGAGTGATGAATAATCCTTTGATTTTATCCTGGTTCTGGATAAGGTACGTGTAGTCAGGGATAACGTAGTCAATGCCCAGAAGTTCGTCTTCAGGGAATTTGATACCGGCGTCAATGAGGATAATTTCGTCTTGAAATTGGACGCCATACGTATTTTTACCGATTTCTCCAAGGCCGCCTAAAGCAAAGACGGCAGTCTGGTCGTTTTTAACGAATTTCATTATTAAAACGACTCCATTTTGAAATCTTCGTCCTGCTGCTCATACTGAAGGTGTTCCTCACTTAAACCTTCAATATACTCAATATTTACGTTCTTATCGGCTAATTTTTCACGTACCTCGCGTTCTATTTCTGCTTCTACGTACATAGAATCTGTACGTTCTCTTACAGGCACTTCATTCGGAAGTTCCTGGTAATAAACTTTGTAAACCATTACATTTATCTCTCCTTTATTAAAAAATTACATACTTCACACGTTCTCCCGGAATTCAAATAAGCTTCACGCATACATCTTTCGCTCGAGTATTCGTTTCCAACGTTTTTTTAGCTTTCTTCTTAAACGCTTCATCACAGCGTCCATCTCCCTTCAGGCTAATGGAAGAAAACTGTTACCAAAACGTATGACCGCCCAATCCCTGTTACTTATAGTATAATACGGTTTTCCTTATAATGAAACAACTAACTTAATTATAAGGGTAAAGTTTTTTGTTTTTCGTGTAATACAAGAAAGAGGGGGGGACCAGTTCCTTTCAAAAAAATTGCACTCATGCTAAAGTATATCCATCAAAGAATATTCAGTCCGGGGAGGAAGGAAGATGACGAAAAAATTAGCCTTTTTTGATATAGACGGAACACTTTTGGACCACGATAAAAAGTTACCGCAATCTACGATAGACACAATCAGAAAACTTCAGGATACAGGGGTTTACTGTGCGATTGCGACCGGGAGAGCCCCATTTATGTACAAAGAGATCAGAGAGCAGCTTGGTATCAGTTCTTTTATCAGTTTTAATGGACAATATGCAGTACTGGAAGGAGAGCCTGTATATAAAAATCCTCTGAAATACGAAGAACTTGCATCTCTCCATAAGAAAGCGATCAGCAATAATCATCCTGTGATCTTCATGAGTGACGAGAATATGATGGCTACGAGACCTGGAAGCTGGCGTATTGAACAGGCGCTCGGTTCCCTCCGTTTCGACTATCCTGAGGTTGATGACCGTTATTACGAGAAAAGGGAGATGTATCAGTCCCTTCTATTTTGTGAAGGGGAGGAAATTGAGAGTTACCGGCAGACCCATAGAGCTTTCGATTATATCCGATGGCATAAATATTCCTGTGATATTATTCCGAGTGGAGGGTCGAAATCAGAAGGGATCAGAAAGCTTATCGAGTCTGCAGACGTAGCGATGGAGAACGTCTACGCTTTTGGAGATGGCCCGAATGATGTGGAAATGATCCGTGATGTAGGAACGGGTATTGCTATGGGGAATGCCGTGCCCCAGGTGAAAGCTGTGAGCGACTATGTAACAGATGATGTTTCCAAAGACGGACTGACAAAAGCTGTATATGAAGTTGGTCTGCTATAATAAAAAATCCTGCTGCACTCGTTTAAGTGCGGCAGGATTTTTTTATCGGAAGGTTCCACTCAATCGGCCGGAGTAGCATTTTCCGGTAAGGCATACGGTTGATCTTTATTTATATGATCATAAAACATGATGCCGTTCAGATGATCAAGTTCATGTTGAAATACTATTGCGGCGAAGTCTTTGAGTCTGAGTTTCACTTCTTCCCCGCCAAGTGTCGTAGCTTTCAGAGTTATCCTGCGGTATCGCGGGACATATCCGGGCACCTCTCTGTCCACGGATAAACAGCCTTCCCCGGTAGAAAGATAGGTGTATTCTACCGAATGGCTGATGATTTTCGGGTTGAAAAGTCCGTAGCTGTATTCTTTATCTTTTGTATCCGTAAAATGCACAGCCATCATACGTTTATTGATGTCTATTTGCGGAGCGGCGAGCCCTACTCCGGGGCGAAGTCCGTAACGGTCACACATCTCTTCATCCTGACTGTTTTTGATGAACTGCAGCATGTCCTCCAACGTCTTCCGGTCTTCCGAGCTCGGAGGAAGATCTACATTTTCAGCAGTTTTTCTTAAGGCAGGGTGTCCTTCCCTGACGATATCTTCCATCGTAATCATCGTTCTCATCCTTTCTTTCCTGGTTCCACGGGGAAAATCATCTTTTCATTTTATTTCAACTATTATACTATTGTAGATAGAAATGAAAAACAATAAAAGTTTTTGATTGATTAAGGGGGAAGCGATTGGTGAAGAGAAAGAGCGTTTTGTTCATTATTGCAGGCTGTTCATTTTTATTTGCAGGCTGTTCCAGTCAGACGGCTCAGGAAGAAATATATGACCACCTCGAAGAAACTGTATCATTGGAAGAACCGTTCGAGAAATATCAGAAACAGATCAATGACCTGGAAAATGAAGAACGGGAGTTATATAAAGAAATTATTGCAGCAAAAGAAAGTGAGATGGACAAAATCGAGAAGCTTTCCGATAAAGCTCTTGAAAATGTCGAGGAAAGAAAAGATAAGCTGGATTCAGAAAATGAAAGTATTCAGTCAGCAAGGGATGAATTCGAAGAAGTAGAATCCTCTATCAGTAACATTGAGGAAAACGAAGAGGCTGGGTCCGCTGCCGAAAATATGGTAGCTGCCATGAACAAACGTTATAACGCCTATGAAGATATGCACTCCCTATACGAAGAACTGCTGAAGATGGATGAAGAACTCTACGCAATGCTGAAAAAAGAGGATGTCGCAGAAGAAGAACTGCGTGCGCAGATAACCTCCGTAAATGATAAGTTTACAGAAATCACGGAAGTAAATGAAACTTTCAATGAAAAGACTGAACAGTTTAATGAGTTGAAAAAGAAATATTATGAAGCTTCCGAACTGAACGTGAATTATAATAACAACAAAGGGTAAGGCCGTAGAGAAATTACGGTCTTTTTCTTTTGCAACTGGGAACATTATCGTCTACAATTGTAACAGAAAGTAAAAGTGAGTAATACAGATTACAGCCTAAGGATCCCCTGAATTTCCTCAGCGTCGGCGACTTTGCAAGTTACTGAAGTATTTAATCTAACTGGAGGCCTGTGTATTGACGGATTTGTTTTTGTTAGGCTAGACTGTTTAGTGGTAGAGCAATTGTACCAGTCAAAAACGGATTCGTTCCTGTAACAGTTACGAGGGACGAATTAGATGATTAATATCACGCCTCTCCGGGTATTGCGGGTAAGAGGTGCGGAATGTTTTCTTTGGCTGAATGCAGGCGGGAGTTAAGTCAGTTTTTTTTCAGGGTGATACTTACATTTCAAATGGAAAGGAAGAGGTGACAGACATTGAAACGAACTCTAGAAAATATTGAAAAACAGTTCGAAACGTTTCAAATTCTGAATGAGCAAGGCGAAATAGTAAACGAAGAGGCTATGCCGGAGCTTTCGGACGACGATCTGAAAGAAATTATGCGTCGTATGGTATACACAAGAATTTTGGATCAGCGTTCCATCGCTCTCAACAGACAGGGGCGTCTCGGTTTTTACGCTCCTACAGCAGGACAGGAAGCCTCACAGCTGGGGAGTCACTATGCACTGGAACAGGATGACTTTATTCTTCCGGGCTACCGTGACGTTCCTCAGCTGATTTGGCAGGGTCTGCCGCTATACAAAGCCTACTTGTTCTCTAAAGGCCATTATATCGGTAACCAGATGCCTGAAGAGGTGAAGGCAGTAAGCCCTCAGATCATAATAGGTGCTCAGATCACCCAGGCGGCCGGTGTAGGACTCGGCTTCAAAAAGCGCGGTGAAAAGACAATTGCGATAACTTACACAGGAGACGGAGGCGCGTCTCAGGGTGACTTCTATGAAGGTGTGAACTTTGCGGGTGCCTTCGGTGCTCAAACGGTATTTGTCGTACAGAACAACCAGTATGCTATTTCCGTACCTTCCGAAAAGCAGACTGCTGCTCAGACGATTGCTCAGAAGGCAGTTGCTGCAGGTATTGAAGGTATACAGGTAGACGGTATGGACGTTCTTGCTGTTTATGCAGCAACAAAAGAAGCCCGTGAAAGAGCTATTAACGGTGAAGGTCCTACTCTTATTGAAACACTTACGTATCGTTACGGACCTCACACTATGGCCGGGGACGATCCGACACGTTACCGCACAGAGGACACTGATAACGAATGGGAACAAAAAGATCCAATCGTTCGTTTCCGTAAGTATCTTGAAAGCAAAGATCTATGGAGTGAGGAAGAAGAGAACGAAGTGATTGAAAAAGCGAAAGAAGAAATTAAAGCCGCCATCAAGGAAGCAGATAACACTGCTAAACAGAAAGTTACTGACTTGATGGATATTATGTACGAAGAACTTCCACAGAATTTACAGGAACAACGGGAAGAATACGCTGAAAAGGAGTCGAAATAAATCATGGCACAAATGACAATGATTCAAGCCATCACGGATGCAATGCGCACAGAACTCGGCAATGATGAAAATGTGCTTGTCTTCGGTGAAGACGTTGGTTACTACGGTGGGGTCTTCCGTGCAACGGAAGGCCTGCAGGACGAATTTGGCGAAGATCGCGTGTTTGACACCCCTCTTGCCGAATCAGGTATAAATGGTATGGCGATAGGACTTGCTCTGACAGGATATCGTCCTGTCCCTGAAATACAGTTCTTCGGCTTTGTGTTCGAAACAATGGATGCAATTGCCGGCCAGATGGCACGTTACCGCTTTCGTTCCGGTGGTACCGAATCGATGCCGATCACGATACGTTCTCCTTTCGGAGGAGGAGTCAATACACCTGAGTTGCACGCGGACAGCCTCGAAGGAACTATGGCGCAAATGCCTGGCCTTAAAGTTGTAATCCCGTCCAATCCGTACGACGCGAAAGGACTTTTAATCCAATCTATACGCGATAACGATCCTGTTATCTTTCTCGAACACATGAAACTTTATCGTTCTTTCCGTGAAGAAGTTCCGGAAGAAGAGTATACGGTGGAACTCGGTAAAGCAGCAGTCAAGAGAGAAGGTTCTGACGTTACTCTTATCGGTTATGGTGCCATCGTCCATACAGCGCTGAAAGCGGCGGAACAACTCGAAGAGAATGGAGTTTCGGCTGAAGTTATCGATCTACGTACAGTGAGCCCGGTGGATTATGATACTATCATCGAATCCGTTAAGAAGACGAACCGTGCAGTAGTGCTGCAGGAAGCTCAAAAACAGGCAGGTATCGCTTCCAACGTTGTGGCCGAGATTCAGGAGAAAGCTATTCTTCATCTCGAAGCTCCAGTGTTGCGTGTGACTGCTCCGGATACACTCTATCCGTTTACTCAGGCGGAAGGCGTGTGGCTCCCTGATCACACTTCAATCATCGAAAAAGTTGAAAGTGTAATGAATTTTTAAATAAACCAAGTAGGAGGTAATCCCTGATGGCATATGAATTTAAACTGCCGGATATCGGTGAAGGTATCCACGAAGGTGAAATTGCAAAGTGGTTTGTAGAGGAAGGACAGGAAATTGCTGAAGATGATGTCCTTTGTGAAGTGCAAAATGATAAAGCCGTAGTAGAAATTCCATCTCCAGTAGAAGGAACTGTCAAAAAGATCCATGTAGACGAAGGTGTAACTACAACTGTAGGTACAGTTATTATTACGTTCGATGCAGAAGGGTACGATGACGGTTCCTCTGAGGAAAGTGGAGAATCTGAAGAAGAATCAAAAGAAGAGTCCAAAGAAGATTCGAAACAGGAAGCCGAGCAGGAGCAAAGTGACGAAAAACCGGCTGCTGCCGCTTCCACAGAAAGCGAAGAGGATGATGGTTCAAGAGTAATAGCCATGCCTTCGGTACGGAAGTTTGCGCGTGAAAAAGATGTTAATATCCAAAAAGTTCAGGGTAGCGGTAAAAACGGACGTATTCTGAAAGAGGATATCGAAGCCTATGCGAACGGAGAACAGTCGGAAGCTCAGGCTTCTGCAGAAGAAGAGACTCAGGAAGAGTCTTCCGGTAAACAGCAGGTTCCATCAGGTGAAGCCTACCCTGAAACTCGCGAGAAAATGAGCGGTATGCGTAAAGCGATTGCTAAAGCAATGGTGAACTCGAAGCATACAGCGCCACATGTTACACTTATGGATGAAGTGGACGTGACGGAACTTGTAGCTCACCGTAAGAAGTTCAAAGAAGTTGCTGCTGAACAGGATATTAAACTGACTTATCTTCCATATGTAGTGAAAGCTCTTGTATCAACGCTTAAGAAATACCCGGTATTGAATACGTCTCTGGACGATGAAACAAACGAAATTATCCAGAAACATTATTACAACATCGGAATCGCGGCGGATACGGATAGAGGACTGCTTGTACCTGTAGTGAAAGAAGCTGACCGCAAAGCGATGTTTACTATCTCTGATGAGGTGAACCAGCTTGCCGTTAAAGCTCGCGACGGAAAACTTACCGGAGAAGAAATGAAAGGTGCTTCCACTACTGTTACAAATATCGGCTCTGCCGGTGGTCAGTGGTTCACACCTGTTATTAATCATCCGGAAGTCGCGATACTGGGCATCGGAAGAATTGATGAGAAACCTGTAGTAAGAGACGGAGAAATTGTAGTAGCTCCGGTACTGGCAGTCTCTCTAAGCTTCGACCACAGAATTATCGATGGAGTAACTGCACAGCAGGCAATGAATCACATCAAGCGTTTACTGCACGATCCACAACTAATTATGATGGAGGCGTAAAGTATGGTAGTAGGAGATTTCCCAATTGAAGTAGACACATTAGTAGTAGGAGCAGGACCTGGCGGCTATGTAGCTGCCATCCGTGCTGCTCAAACAGGTCAAAAAGTTACTATTGTAGAAAAAGACAATCTCGGCGGGGTCTGCCTGAACATCGGTTGTGTACCTTCCAAGGCCTTGATTGAAGCGGCTCACAACTTCCAGAAAGCAAAAGGTGACGAGGATATGGGTATTTCATCCGAAAACACCACTGTAGATTTCTCCAAAGTACAGAGCTGGAAAGGCGGCGTCGTTCAGAAACTTACCGGCGGCGTACAAAGTCTTCTGAAAGGTAACAAAGTAGATGTCGTAAAAGGTGAAGCTTACTTTGTCGATCAGAATACAGTGAAAATTATGGACGAAAAGCAGTCACAGACTTACAAGTTCAAAGATTGCATTATCGCAACCGGTTCCCGTCCTATTGAAATCCCTAATTTCAAATTCTCTGAACGCGTTCTGGACTCTACAGGCGCACTGGAGTTAAAAGAAATTCCGAAGAAACTTATTGTTATCGGAGGCGGTTATATAGGTACAGAACTTGGTACTGCCTATGCAAACTTCGATACGGAAGTTACTATTCTTGAAGGAATGGATCGCATACTGAACGGGTTTGAAAAAGATCTTGTTCAGCCGGTTAAGAAGAACCTGAAGAATAAAGGGGTCGAAGTAGTAACTAACGCCATGGCCCAGGGCGTGGAAGAAACTGAGGACGGTGTCAAGGTTACGTATGAGGTGAACGGCGAAGAAAAAACGGCAGAAGCAGACTATGTACTGGTTACCGTCGGCCGTAAACCGAACACGGATGAAATGGGTCTCGAAGAAATGGACATGGACATGGACGACAAGGGTTATATCCAGGTGGATAAACACAGTCGTACGAACTTCGAAAACATTTATGCTATTGGTGACATAGTTCCTGGACCTCCTCTGGCCCATAAAGCTTCTTATGAAGGTAAAATCGCAGCAGAAGTTATTGCCGGAGAGAAAGCGGAAGTGGATTACATGGCTATTCCTCTAGTCGCGTTCTCCGATCCGGAAATCGCTTCTGTCGGCTACACGAAAGAAACAGCTAAAGAAGCCGGCTATGAAGTAAAAGAATCCAAATTCCCGTTCCAGGCAAATGGACGCGCGCTCTCACTGAATAGTACAGAAGGCTTTCTTAAGCTTATTACAAGAAAAGAAGACGGCCTGATTATCGGTGGACATGTTTCTGGTGCTAACGCTAGTGACATGATAGCCGAAATCGGTCTTGCTATTGAAACAGGTATGACAGCAGAAGATCTGTCACTCACTATTCATGCTCACCCTACTCTAGGTGAAATAAGCATGGAAGCAGCTGAAGTAGCAATGAGTCGTCCGATCCACACAATGTAATAGATCAGCAGCCCTGCAGAAGGAATTGAACTATACCCCGAATAATGGACACGAAAAAAAGTGCCCCTTATTCGGGGTTTTTTATGTTTCCTAACCTCGAAGTTCCTTTATAATCAAAT